>JBEBGH010000110.1:0-14609 GCA_040081565.1 Pirellulaceae bacterium | reverse complement strand
ATGCACACCATCAGCATCACGCCCTGCATGAATGAACTGGTGGTCCTGTTTGACGACAAGGAAATCTGGCGGAGCGAAGGTGCTACCAAAACGACCATAAGTTCCGAAACGATTGCCGAGATCCAGGCTTCCGCCAACCAAGCTGCCACTCCGGACCCGTCATTTTATTTGCTTAGCAAGATTCCCAAAAGCATTCCCCTCAAAGACGCCTGGAAAGACGTGCCGTCGTATCAAACGAATTAATATTGGCCAATGGAGTCAGACCAGGGGTCAGCCGATGCATTAAGCGGGTCATGATTGAGCACCAGGCAAAAGCTCAAAATCCGCATCGAGTTTTTTCAAGCGTTTCCTGAATCACTTGTTCGAAAGCCAGATAGTTCTCGTCATTGAAAAACAGTTGCTGATTCCCCACGCCCCGAATGAGAACGTGAAAAACCATTGCAGTCGGGCTTGATTGGTCGGGTATATTTCAAGACATCGTCATCAAGCAGATCGCCTGGCAAAAATGCTCGAAGCCTCGAGGCTCATTTCCGCCGAATTCGATACAGTGCGAGGAGCCCGATCGAAGCCGCGACCAGAAGGCCGGATGTGGGCTCACGAACCCCTGCCATGCCAAACTGCACGTGATCCATCTCTATCCCGCCGACTGAATTGCTCAAACGTATTGCTAAGATACCGCCCGCGTCACGTGCCCCAAAGAAGCGATCTTCAAGCGTTTGACCCGTGATCTCGCTATCGGCGATGTTTCCCGCGAAATCAGAGGGCAGCATATGGTCTTCGATCAGGGAACTCGTGCAGCAAGGCGAACGAGTGTTCGCAGTCGTTGGGGCGAGCCATGTGATTCGACAGGAGCCTGAATTGAAGAGGTTACTGGAGAATTATTGAATTAGCTGACCGTGAAAGAGCCTTTGCCACCCGACGTGTACAAGGTTGTTCGTTCCTGCGTTCGAAAAGACGCCCATGGATAACGCAGCCCGCAACTACAACACCATTGCTGCGATTTGCATCGTTGCTAGCGCATCCCATCCCTCAGCGATTGAATAATTTCGATTTGACAAGACCTACGCGGCGAGGTTGCGGCGGCGGAGCAGAACTGCAAGTGCGAATCCAGCGACTAGCAACAGACTCGATGGTTCCGGAATCGCACTTACCGAGATATTGTCCAAGCCGGTATAACTGTTAGTGATCTGCCCATTGAAGAATGACAATGTAGTCACAGCTCCACTGGCTACGAAATCCGTGGTGAACAATTGCCAGTTGACCCTTCCAGCCGTCGAATTCGAGTTCGTAAATGGCATACGAGTCCCTCCATTGATGCTTAGGTCCACGGTTGAAGCTGTTGAATAAGCAAAATTGCCGTCGGCCCTGCCTACATAGAAAGAAACGCGATAGGTCTCGCCTGGTGATGTCGTGATCGCTTGAATCACTCCACTTTGAAGACCCTGATTGAATGAGCCGGTCAGGTCAAGTGAATTGAGTTCTTCCTGCGCGTTAAACGGAATCACGCCATTTCCAGGCTCGCTATAGGTTGTTTGAAGGAGCATCACTGTCTCACTGTTCCCCAAGTTTCCTAGGACCGTCCAGGCACCGCCAATCGTACTGCCGGTGGCAAAATGAAGGAGCGAACCGACCGGAATGACAGGATCTTCGAACCCGCCGTTGGTAATGAGATCGGCTTGCACTGGCCTGCAAAGCCCAATCGCAGTACTCACGACTGTACACGTAACGAATAACGAAGCTATACGGAAAAGCGGTTGCATGATCTTTCGTCCATTGTTGAGGGTTGTCTGGAAGTAGGTACAAGTTGAGATTTGATTGCTGATTTTCACGGTTGATTCACTTAAAGCAAACTCGAAATTGGAAACGCTGCACGAAAGAATTCCCAAATGGAAGTGAGATTGTTTTGTTGCGATTGGACTTACCGCTGGTCCGTACAATCAGACCCGGTGCGCCTTCGACAAAAACGCTCGCCAATTCATGCGTTTCAACTCATGTCAATCGTGGCGTTGTTTGTGAAGCGCGAATCCCTATTCACCTTTAGACTAGAGAAGGACTGATCTCTCAGTCAAAAACAGTAAAGTTCAAAATTTGATCGCAATGAGAATTCGCAATCTGAGACGAATAGCGGAATAAATGTTTGCAAGCCCGAAATTTGTTGGTTATCCTGACTGATGATTCTCACTTTACTGGCCAAAATGGGTCATCAGCCAATATGAGTCATCAGCAACCCCATCCGCCAATCACTTCTGCGAGTTTGCTGCTTCGGATTCGCGACCCGAACGACCACGACTCATGGCAGGAATTCGAGTCGATCTATGGCCCATTCCTTCGCGCGTGGTGTCAGCGCAAAGGAGTCAACGATTCTAACGCTGATGACATCGTTCAAGAAGTTCTGGCCATCGTCGCCCGCAGTATTCATCGTTTCGAATATCAACGGGAGAAAGGTGGGTTTCGAGCCTGGCTGGCAACAGTGGCATCCCGGAAACTTCGACGTCACCTGAACGGACGGGCAACGCGAACGGAATCCATTTCAACGTTGGCTCCTGCGTGGGAAGAGAACCTTGTCGACGCCGATTCGGACTGGCTGGAACTATTCTCGACTCATGTTTTCAAAGCGGCCTGCGACCGGGTTCGAGGCTCATTCTCGCCGCAAACTTGGCAATGTTTCGAAGCAACCTGGCTGGCAAACCGCGAAGCCAGCGAAGTAGCCGAAACAATTGGCATTCCGCTTCATTCGGTTTTTGTCAACAAGTCGCGAGTGCTCAAACGATTGGAGCTGGAAGTTCGATTGCTGGCCGATGACCTGCCTCTGTTCGGCGATAGGTCAAACGGACTCATGACAAGATCGGTGAACGCCAAACCGGTCAGTATGGATTCAACATGAACGGCCCGCCGGATTCTGAATGCCCAAGCGAAGCCAGGATATTGACTCTGCTTAGCGAAAGCGGAATCTCAACGCGGCCGGTTGATTCAAGTCTGATTGACCATGTTGATCATTGCCTTGTTTGCCGGAAGACACTCGAACGGTTGACGGAATCAGGAGAGTTGGAATCTTGGCGACAGACGGTGCAGCGAAGTTGGACGGGAGCAGAATTGCTTGATCCGCCATTGAAGCCCGGCGATCTGGGAACGGCCGGAGAGTTCGCGATCGAGGCTTTGATCGGATCGGGTGGCATGGGAGCCGTGTTCCGCGGACGCGACGATCGGTTGCGGCGAGCGGTCGCGGTCAAGGTTTTGAGCGGCGCTCTCGGCGACCGCGCCGAAGCCCGTTTTCTCCGAGAATCGCAAGCGGCCGCTAGGTTGGAACACGACCATCTCGTGCCCGTCCACGCGGTCGGTCGAACTGCGCGCGGAATCCCCTTTCTCGTCATGCCGTTGATCGAAGGCGAATCATTGCGGGAACGGATCGCCAAAGCGCCCGTGGAAATCCGGCAAGCAGCTGAGTGGACGCGACAAGTGGCCGACGGACTTGTTGCCATTCATTCGGCCGGACTGGTTCACCGCGACATTAAGCCGGCCAACATACTGATCGATCGGCGCGATCAGCGCGCCCGATTGACGGATTTTGGACTTGTTCGCGGCGCAACAGGCCAGACGTTGACCCAGGCCGATGTGATTTGCGGAACGCCCGAATATATGTCGCCCGAGCGGATCGACGACTCCGATTCACTCGACCCGCGCGGTGATATCTACAGCCTCGGCATCACGCTGTACGAATTTTTAACGGGTGTCTTGCCGTTTCGCGGCCGACCGTTGGATGTGCTGGAACTGCATCGAAGTGTCGACCCAGTGGCCCCCACACGTCTCAATCGCGATGTGCCACGTGACCTGGAAACGGTTTGCCTCAAAGCGATGGCCAAGAATCCCGATCAGCGTTATGCGTCGGCGCTCGAGCTGCGGAACGACCTCGCACGTCACCTGCAGGGTCGTCCGGTTTTGGCAAGGAGGGTAGGTCCAATCGCGCGGAGCGTGATGTGGTGTGGCCGAAACCGTGGCCTTGCGACA
Organism: Pirellulaceae bacterium; assembly: GCA_040081565.1. Lineage (GTDB taxonomy): Bacteria > Planctomycetota > Planctomycetia > Pirellulales > Pirellulaceae > BJ22. The sequence goes on along the minus strand of JBEBGH010000110.1, from coordinate 10,604 downwards.
GCCATCGGACTGTTGTTTTTCGTTCTCGTCGGCGGCCTGATCGCTACGTCAACGCTTTGGCTGAGCAGTGCCCGCAACGCTCGCTCGGCAATGAAGCTGGCCGGCGACCTGCAATCCAGCCGCGACCGGATTCGGGATTCAGTCCAGCGGTTCCAGCGCCGAGTTTTTTCTGGCGAGTCACTGCACTGGCAGATGAGTAGTAAGTTTCGAGCCGAGATGTTCACCGACCTGATTGGCTTTCTCGACGAGTTCGCACAACAGGAATCGCTTGTGTCGGCTTCCGCGATAAAACAGCCAGCGGCACGGCAATTGGGCGACGATCTGACCACCAGCTACCTGGCGATCGCCGAGACGGCTTCAGAGGTTGGACAATGGCGCGAAGCGGCGCTGGCCGCGGAACGTGCCTTCGAGCGAAACCGTCGCCGAATCGAGTCTGATTCCGCCTCGACTGCTGGCGTTTACGCGGAACAATCTCGCGCTGCGCGGCTGCTTTGGACATCGCTGTGGAAAACAGGCGCCGTCCAGCCCGACCCCCGGTTGTCCCAATTGTCCGCCGCTTCAATTGCCGACGCCGCCCGGGCCGTCAAGTTGGCGCCTGACAACATGCAGTGGTGGCTTGAATGGATGCGGGCGAGAATCGCGGTGATTGAAGCGGCAATGCCAGCGGCTGGCGCGGACGATTCAAAAGAAGAACGGCTTCGCGAGGTCTTTCGGGAATTGAGTGAACGGAAACTTGAACTTGCAGCATTGGAAGATTTCCATCCACACGGTGAGCGGGCGCGACTGGCTGTGCGAGCGGGCTGCATGTTGCTGCAGTTCGAGGAAGTGGCCCGAGTTCCGCAGCTGCTGGCGGAACTGGATGTTCGAGTTGAAGAGTATCGCGAGGACTTGCGGAGCCAGGGGTTGACTCTACTTGTATCCGACCGATTACGCGGGCAGTTGCGATTGGGCGAAGCCGAATGGTGCTGGCGGGCGGGTCAGTCCGACAAGGCGTTTGCCGCCCTCGAGCAAGCCGTCGTGAGCCAGCAGGAGGCCGTCGACCGCCATCCGCAAAACCGCATCTGGCGCGAAGAACTCGCAGCTCTACATTCGGTGGCCGCCGACTGGTTGCTGCTTCGCGGGGAACTAGCCGCCGCGCGAGACCGGATTAATCGAACGATCGTGCTGTTCGTCGACCTGCTGGAAACAGATGCAGCGGATGTTCCAATCCGGATGCGAGTAATCGACGAGTTGATCCGGTTTGGCGAGGTCAGTGCTCGAATCAATGATCGGGACGGGGCTTGGCGAGGATTTTATACTGCCGCTCAAGACTGCAGTTTACTCCTCATTGATGACCCAACCATTCGGCAATGGGCCTTCAAGACCCGCGTTTGGGCGATTGTCGAGGGACTAAAATGGAAGGACGCTTTGGTCACAGCAGAATCGACAATTGAGAAACAGAATTACATCGACGGCGCCATGACGCAATTTAAGTCTCTTCAATTGGACCTCGATTTAGAATGGGCTCGCCAATCGCTGCACGGTGAAGTTGAGTGCGAGCGGCCAGAGTCACTTTTCGTGAAACGATAGGGGAACTTAGCAGAACAGAGTCGATTGAACTCGAAATCGACGTAGTGCATTTGCCACCGCGTGACCTGGGTCTCACTTTGATTTATTCTCCGAGAATTTCGCGCACGTGGATTCCCGTGGCGATCAACCGAAATCACGTTTCTTGAAAAACCTCGGACCGGAGAGCGAATGGAAGTTTGATGATCGCGGGTCCTGCGGCGTGTTCTATCAAGAGTCTTACGCCAGCCCGGCGACGGCCGATCTGGACAACGATACTTACCTCGACCTGTACTTCACCACCGTCTACGAAACTGCTTCGTTCAAAGTGCGTAATCAACCGACTTTATTTCGCCGAGTCGGCGACTTTCAATTTCGTGATGAAACTGAAGCCCACGGGCTGAACGGTTTGCCGGCGACGTATCAGGCCGCGTTTGCCGACTTCGATCAGGACGGCGACATCGACCTCTTTACCGCCGGCAAATTGTTTGAAAACCAGGCGAGCAACTCGAGCCGCTGGCTGCGCGTGAATTTGAAAGGGGACGGTCACCTCGTCAATCGCGATGCCATCGGCACTCAAGTTCGTCTCAAACTGCCTGACCGAGTACTCGCTCGGCAAGTCGAAGCCGGCACCGACCAGGGTAATCAAAACGATCTCTCCCTCCACTTTGGTCTCGCTGATTTCGCAGCACCTTATTCGCTCGAAATCCTGTGGCCCAATGGTCGACGGCAAAATGTAACGGTGGAAGAAAACAATACGACAAAGGAGATCGTTTTCGGAAGTAACCCAAGGTGATCATTCGCAAATGAATTGAGCTTTTCGCCTTGTCGTTTTCTGCTTTCGAGTAGATTTGACGTTTGCAGGTTTTTGAGAAGTCTCCGGAGAACGGAAAAGTCCATCGAAGTGCGAGTTGATTTTGGGTTGCCAAGGATCTAAGTTGATTGTGAGGACTCCTTTATCGATCGAAAGCACCCTGCATGTCCGACGTGACCCGCATTCTGATTCAAATTGAATCGGGAGATCCGTCAGCGGCGGAGCATTTGTTACCGTTGGTGTACGAAGAGTTGCGAAAGCTGGCGGCGGCCAGGCTCGCTCAGGAAAAGCCGGGACAGTCTTTTCAAGCGACGGCGCTGGTGCATGACGCCTATCTCCGTCTGGTCGACACCGACAAACCGCTGCATTGGAATAGCCGCGGACACTTCTTCGGAGCGGCGGCCGAAGCGATGCGACGGATTCTGGTGGAACAGGCTCGTCACAAGGCGCGAATCAAGCACGGTGGCGGTCTTCAACGCGTGGAACTCTCTGATCCCCCGTTGAACGACGATACAGATCGGGAATTGCTGGCTCTGGATTTGGCCCTGCCGCGATTGGCGGCGGAAGATCGCATGGCGGCGGAAGTCGTGAAACTCAAATATTTTGCCGGGCTGGGCCGAGAAGAAATCAGTTCCATTCTGGGCTGTTCGGTTCACGAAATAAGGCAAAAATGGGCTTATGCGCGGGCTTGGTTGCGCTTGGAACTGGAAAAATAAAAATATTCTGGAATTTGCGCGCCAGAAATATACGCCGCGACGCACTGGGTTGTAGGAGAAAGTGAATCACAATGACCATTGATCCGAAACGCGTTCAGGCCGTTTTTTTGATGGCTCTGCAATTGACTGAACCAGCGTCCCGTTGGGAATTACTTAACCGTGAATGCGGTAATGACGCGGCCTTGCGGCAGCGCGTGGAAGCCCTGCTTTCGGCCCATAATGACACTGGGGGTTTTGACATCAGGCAGTCAGGGTCCGCACTGGAGGCTACCGTCGATGCACCTGCCGTCGTACGTCTCGGCACTTTAATCGCCAGCCGATACAAACTCATCGAGAACCTCGGCGAAGGGGGCATGGGAACCGTCTGGATCGCGGAACAGAAGGAACCAGTCAAACGCAAAGTCGCCATCAAGCTCATCAAAGCCGGGATGGACTCGAAACAAGTCCTCGCCCGTTTCGATGCCGAGCGACAAGCCTTGGCCCTCATGGACCATCCGAACATCGCCAAGGTCTTCGACGGCGGGATGACCGAAACGGGGCGACCGTACTTCGTGATGGAATACGTCAAGGGCATGCCGTTTACAGAGTATTGCGACTCGGCCCGGCTGTCGCTGAAAGAACGGTTGGAGTTGTTTATCCCGGTCTGCCAGGCCGTCCAGCATGCCCATCACAAGGGGATCGTGCATCGCGACCTCAAACCCTCGAACATTCTCATTTGCCTCTACGACGGCAAGCCCGTGCCGAAGGTCATCGACTTCGGCCTCGCCAAAGCCCTGCACCAGCAGCTCACCGACCAATCGTTGCACACGGCTCATGGGATGATGGTGGGCACTCCGCTCTACATGTCCCCCGAGCAAGCCGAATACAACAACCTCGACGTCGACACGCGAACCGACGTCTATTCGCTGGGCGTCGTGTTGTATGAACTCCTCACCGGCAGCACGCCGCTGGAACGGGAGCAGTTGCGAAAAGCCGCCGCCAACGAGGTTCTGCGTCTGATTCGCGAAGTCGAGCCGCCGAAACCGAGCACCCGCCTCAGCGGCAGCGCGAGCCTCCCCAGCATCGCGGCCCAGCGCAACATCGACCCGCGCAGCCTTCAAAAATCGCTGGCAGGCGACCTTGATTGGATCGTAATGAAAGCACTCGACAAGGAACGCACCCGTCGCTACGAAACCGTCAACGGCTTCGCCCGCGACATCGAACGGTTCTTGCAGGAAGAACCGGTCGAAGCCTGCCCGCCAAGTGCTGTCTACCGCTTGAAGAAATACCTCCGCAAGCACAAACCGCAAGTCATCGCCGCCGGAGTCATCCTCTCCGCGTTGCTCATTTCCCTCGCGGCCCTCTCCTGGGGCCTACGCCGCGCCAACGATGCCGCCAACACCGTCCGCCAATCCCTCGCCGACGTCACAAAAGAACGCGACGCAAAAACCAGGGCACTGGCGGCAGAAGCAAATCAGCGCGCATTTGCTGATGCAAAACGCAAAGAAGCCGAACACTTTCTCACCAAAGGCATTCTAAGACCAATCGGATTTGTCGACAGCGACCTAAATACAGCTGAGTCCCAAAGCTTTTTCGAATGGGCATCGCTGACTGACAACGGCCTGAAAGTTCGCATCCTTGAAACGGCTCTGACCGACCCGGAAAGGTCGATTCTCATTGCGCGTCAGGGCGAACGCGCAATTCAAGCTTGTGTAGGCACCAGTCGCATCCGCTATTGTGATGTAGAACAGCTTCTAATTGGTCTACAGTCACCAGACAATCCAAATCCGCAATCGCAATTCGCAGCAACTTGGATGGCAGGCACATTGGGCTTTGCCGATCCAGAATCGATCACCACCGCCATTCGGTATGCGATATCAGGCACAACTGATCCGTTGGTGCGACAAGAACTGGTCGCGTTTATTGATGATTCACTTGATGACATGATGGTTAATGGCAAAGCCGCCCAAATCGAACGGCTGTTTTCCTTCCTCGAAGAGACCCTGGCGACGACGACCGATCAGAGTCAGCAACGTGATGCATGTCGCGTTTTGGCGGCGATGGCGGCTCGCCTGGACGAACGCCAGGTCGAACGTGCTTCGAAAACACTTGCTGCACTCGTTAATAAAACAAATGAACGCTCGAATCTTGGAGCGGCCTTTACTTTGTTGAGCGCACTGGCATCGCGAATGGAAGAAGGTCAGTTAGACGATGGTTGGAAGACGCTAAAAGACATTGTTGATAAAAAGCCGCGTTTGGGAAAAGAGGAATTAAACAACTGCGCGGCAAGTCTCAAGTCAAGAATGTCAGAAGTCCAGTTCGAACGATCGCTTGCGGTGCTGCTTGAGAATCTTCGGACGACGCGCGACACGGAAAATATCCGGTATTTGGCCATCCTGTTAGCAGCGATGGAATCGCGAATGAACGCCCGTCAGGTGGAACATGCGTTTGCGACGCTCGCGGAGCTGAATTTAAACAGGTCAGATCTCGAGCGAAACATGTTTTTCGAGGTCGGCTCCGCGATTGCATCCATTGCGTCCCGGCTTGAAGCAGGTCAAGCAGGGCGCGCGGTCGAAATGCTGCACCGTACTGGCCAAAAAACAACAGACCCTTTCGCCCAGTTCGTTGTCGCGAGTGGTTTAAAGGCACTCGCTGCCAGACTTGGTGATAATCAGATGCAAGAGACACAAAAAACACTTTGCGAAATCCTACGTAATGCTGCGGACAAGGATGTTATGGAAGCCGCAAATGACGCGATCAAAGCGCTGTTAGCTCAGCCAATTGAATTACAGACCGAGTACTTGTTGCAGACGCTTATCGAACATGTGGGAGAGGCCGACCGTGAGGTTAGATTGGAAAGCGCCCTCAGCACCCTGGCTGAACTGGGGGCACGCATGAACGCAGAGCAACTGGAGCGCACGTTGCACACACTATTGAATTGCCTTTCGCAGTCCAAGTCCCGAAACGTTAACCGAGTTGTCCTCGAATCACTGACGGTGTTGGCTCCAAAGTTGGATGCTACCCAGGCTGAACGCGCCTTGAACCTCGTTGTCGAGTCTTCGATGAACAATCCGTTAGCCTACAATTACTCGCTCACATGGGAAACTCTGACAAGGCTCGCAGAGCGGATGGATGAAACCCAGGCCGAACAAAAGGTGCAAACGACGATCGAAATCGTATACAAATCGAATGATCCCGACTCGTTGCGCACGGCGGGCTGTATGTTGGCAGCTCTCACGAAAAGGTTGGGCGCGAATCAGTTCGAAGTTTCGTTACAGGCGTTGACCGAGGCCGCACGGAAAACAATTGAAGAAAACGAGGAGATTGCATTTTTCGAACTTGGTAATGTTGTTTGCCTTTTGGCTCCGCAACTTACCGAGCCGCAAATCGAACGTGCCTTATCGGTGCTGATTGCGATCACGGAGAAGTCAACGGATGAAGACGTTCTATCCCGCGCCGCAGCCGCATTTGCGATGCTGGAGCCAAGACTAGGGGACGAACAGGTCAATCGAGCGTTGCTGGCCCTGACGGAGATTTTGAGAAAAGCAAGAAGCTCCGGAACGATTATTGATGCCGATAAAGGACTGGCCACGCTGGCACCGCGGTTACGACAGGACCAGGTAGAGCGCACATGGGAGGCATTGCTTGAGCTCCCGTTAAAGCATGGTTATCGGCACGGAGGTGGAGGCCCCATGGAATTTGTTGATATTCGAGCTCCAGGCAATTCTTTGCTGGCGCTAGCGAAACAGTTAGATCGCGCAAGAGTTCATATTGAAATCGAAAATATGTTTCGTGTGCGACTGGATCGTTCCATGATAAACCAAAGACACGCGGAGGACGCCTTTTTGGATGATTTGTTGCTGCAATTTGACAGTCCCGCGATTTTGGTGTTTTTTCTTGGACATCCTGGAGCTTTGGGTGAACTGCGAAATTGCATCTTGCGGCGGTTGGAGGAGATTGCGCTGTACGAGTGCAAGCCGGTGTTTTCGGAATTGGCCGCTTCGTGGCCGAGTTCTTCGGCGTGGGACAAAATGGACGAAGTCTCCAAGGCCGAATGGGAAGGGCGGAAAGCGGCTTTGCCGCCGCGGAAGTTCCTGACGGTTCACGATGCCACCGAATGGCTCGCCAAATACCGCCCTGAAATTGACCTCGAAGCTCCTTGGATACCGGAACCTGTTTATGGCCAAGAGCGCGCGAAATGAAAAACGCTGATTTACTGCCTCTAGTCCACGACGAACTACGCAAGCTGACGGCGGCCAAAGCCTCTGCAGAAAACAACTCCGGAAACACGCCCTGACTGAGCATGCGACACATTCAGCCATTGCTTTTTTTGGCAGGCGCTCCGCTTGTCCGACTTGACGGCGAAAATATGGCACAATGGGCAAAGTGTTTTCTTGTTTCTTCGCGACCGCGATGTCCCCAAATTTTCGGAGAGCGCTTGTGACCCGCATTTATCTGATCTCTGTTGCCCTGACAACCGCTTTTGCCTTGTTACCAACCGGCGGCAAAACGCAGGCATCGCCACAACAGGAAAATTCGGAGGTCAACGCAACGAGTCTGTTCAACGGCAAGGACTTGAGCGGGTGGCATGCCGATGTGCCGAGTCTCGATGGAACAGAGAAAACCAATTCGACGTTTGTCGTGCGAGACGGGATGCTTGTGAGTCTCGGCAAACCTGAAGGGCACTTGATCACCGATGCGGTCTACGAAAATTTCCGTTTGGATGTTGAATATCGATTTGCCGGCGAGCCCGGTAACTGCGGAGTTCTGGTTTTCGCGTCCACGCCTCGAGCTCTGTACAAGATGTTTCCCAAGTCGATCGAAGTCCAAATGAATCACACTCACGCGGGGGATTTTTGGTGCATCGTCGAAGACATCACCGTGCCGGATATGATCAAACGCCGCGGCGCGGAGAAGGACTGGGGGATTACGGAAGGAAAACTTCGACGGATTCTCAATCTGACCGACGGTTCAGAAAAAGCCCTCGGCGAATGGAATCGAATGGTCATCGAATGCGTGGGGGACAATGTCAAAGTTTGGGTCAATGACGATCTAGTCAACCACGGTACGAAGTGCACGGCGTCCAAAGGGCAAATCGCTTTGCAAGCCGAAGGTGCCGAAGTTGAATTTCGCAAACTCTTGTTGACCCCGACCAAGCAGTTAACCGACTGATTCAACTCGGAAGGATAAAATCAGCGCGGTCGCGGCAGCCGTCGGCAAGGATTTCCAGCGCGTTGAGTCGGTCGTTGGTCGACGCGCGGTAGCGTGCTTCTTCCTCCGTTTGCGAGATTCCACAGGCCAGATGACGCGATGCTACGCGTTCCATCGCCGTGTCGAGATCGCAATCGAGGAACACACGTAGATCAAACAAGGGTTCCAGTCGCCACTCCCGCATCAGCAAATAATTTCCCTCGACGATGATCAGTGGCACGGAAGGGGTCACGGTAATCGCGTTCGGTCGCGGGTCTTTCTCGGCGTGGTCGAATGCCGGGAATGATCCAGCGCGCGTTTCTTTCAGGCGGAGCAAATCTGCTCGAAAACTTGCGGCATCAAACGTGAACGGCGCGCCGCGACGGCGTACCCCTTCGGCATCCAATTGACTGCGCGGGACATGGTAGCCATCCATTGGAATCACGATGATGTCGGGCCGACGGCGGTGGAGCGCTTCGCATAACGTCGACTTGCCCGAACCAGGGATTCCGGCAATCGCGACCAACCAGGCTGCGGGACGTTTCTGCAACGCCGCAAGAATCGTTTTTGTTGACGCAGTCGGATCAGGCGAGTTGATGGAATTAAGGTGTGCCATGGGACGCGCCTCCAGGCCAGCGGCCGTGGCGAAGTTTGTCGAGCAGCACTGCTCCGAGAATGACGCCGCCGAGGACGACTTTTTGCGTGTAACTTTCGACGTTCGTCAAATTCATGCCGTTCTGGATCACGGCGATCGTAAAAGCACCAATCAGTGTCCCGAACATTTTCCCTTCGCCGCCGCTGAGACTCGTTCCGCCGACAACAACCGCTGCGATCACGTACAGCTCGTACATGTTGCCGTAAGTCGCGGAACCGCTTTTCAGTTGCGAGGCCATGATCACTCCGCCAAGACCCGCCAGTAGGCCGCTGGAAATGTAGGCGAACAGCAACACTCGCCAGACCGGTACGCCAGACAGCCGGGCCGCTTCGCGATTGCCGCCGACGGCATACAAGTACCGTCCCAAACGCATCCGCGACATCAGCACGTGCGCGGCGACGTACAGGAACAACATCAGTAACACGGCGTTGGGGATCTTCCATGGCCCTTCGCCTCGACCAAGCCACACGAACGAATCGGGCAGCTGATAGATCGACTGACCCGCAGCCAAGAGGTACGCCAATCCGCTGCCGACGAGCATCATCGCGAGCGTGACGATGAAGGGAGGGATGCCAAACACCGTGACCATCCCGCCCGAAAAGCCACCGATCATGCCGCAGATTAACATGGCCGCGAGGCAGGCCAACGTCATGCCAACCACTGTCGCTTCTTCGGCTCCAGCATAATCGCGGATAAACCGTGCGGCCAACACCGCCGACAGCGCGATCAAGCTACCCACCGAAAGATCGATCCCGCCAGTGATGATGACCATGGTCATTCCGATAGCGATGATGGCGATTACGGCGATTTGGTTGGCGATGTTGACAAGGTTTTCAGACTTCAAAAAGTTCGGCCACTTCTCGGTACTTGGCTGGACAAGCTGCGGATCGCCCAGCGTGGGAAAATCCGTTTTCAAATCGGCAAAGACCAACCAAGCCGCCGTTTCGCGCGTGCCGGCAATCGCATCCAGCGTTTCACCGGAAGCTGCGATTTTCTGAAGCGCCGCGCGCGCGTCCTTCGGTTCGCCCCGCACGACGGCCAGCACTTGCGCACCGCTGGAGGCGAGGTCCGCCTCGAGTTTGGCCGCGAACAACGCTTCTTCGGCCTGATCCCGCGCGACGATCAACACGCGCGGAGTCTGGCCGAATTGCGCTGCGAGAGTTTTGGCGACTTGCCGCGCTGCCGCTTCGCCAGTCGGCGATTGTTCGCTATACGTCGCCAGGCTGAAGAACGCGCACAGCAGAACCAGCACGAGGACCATTCCGTAGTCGGTCAGCAATCGGGACAGCGTGAATCTCATGGGCATCCTGTGTTCATGCGATGGCAAGTTTCATAATTTGCTCCTGGGTTGCCTTGCGAACGTCGGCAATTTCCCCCGTCACGCGGCCTTCATGCAGGACCAGAATCCGGTCGGCCATTCCCAGCACCTCTGGCAGTTCCGAGCTGATCATGATGATCGCCTTGCCTTGCGCCGCAAGTTCATTCATCAATAGATAAATCTCGTACTTCCCACCCACATCGATCCCGCGAGTCGGCTCGTCGAAGATCAGGACGTCGCAATTGCGAGCCAGCCACTTGGCCAACACCACTTTCTGTTGATTCCCGCCGGACAAGGTGCCGGCGAGCTGTTCGGCACTGCTGACCTTGATGCGAAGGCTCTGGATAAATCGCGCGAATTCAGCCCGCTCGCGGCCAAGTTGCACGA
>JBEBGH010000432.1:0-4022 GCA_040081565.1 Pirellulaceae bacterium | reverse complement strand
ACAATCACGTGCTCGTCCATTCCGCGCAGGCCCAAAGTGCTGTGGTGCTTCAGGCCGTCGTACACGAATTCGCGATAGACTTCGTCCGCAATCAAAAACAGATTGTGTTTGATACAAATCTCGCGGAGTTTCTCCAACGATTCTTTGGGATACAAAATCCCCGTCGGATTACCCGGGTTACAGATTAAGATGGCTTTGGTCCGCGGGGTGATCTTTTCCTCAAAGGCCTGCATGTCAGGCAATGCAAAATCATCTTCGATCCGCGTCGTCACGGGCACGACCTCAGCGTCTTTGGCAATCGAAAACGAACTGTAGTTGGCGTAGTAAGGTTCGGGCACAATGACTTCGTCGCCCGCATTCAGAATTGCGGCGAAGACAAACGTCAGTGCCTCGGAAGCCCCGCAGGTGACAATGACTTCGGCCGGCAAAATCGGATTGCCAATTCGCGCGTAGTAGTTGGCAATCTCCTGCCGCAAGGTTTCGAAACCGGGCGATGGGCTGTAGGCCAAGACTTTGATGTTGGCCCGTTGAATGGCTTCGAAAAATTGAGGAGGCGTTTCAACATCGGGTTGGCCAATATTGAGATGGTAGACTTTGACTCCGCGCTTCTTAGCGGCCTCGGCATAGCCAGCCAATTTACGAATCGGAGATGCGGGCAAACGATGGGCGCGCTCGGATAAATTGGGCACAGTGCAGTTCTCGAATTCTGTCAAAGTTTGGCGGTCGCACAACTTGAGCGACTTTCTCAGCCAATGGCAATTATAAACCGAACTTCCGTGCCGCGGCAGTGCTAAAAGAACGCAACCGTTTTCTCTTCGCCAAACCTCCTGAATCACGAGGCAGAAATCTATTGAACGGTTTTCGGTGGCGATTACTTGTAGCGGCCGAGAAATTCAAGCTAAAATAAGCCCTTCGCCGGATAACTTCGAAATCAATTCAAACAGGAATCCAGAATGCGCACGAGTTTTTTTGGTTGGTTGCCTTGCCTGATGGCATTGGCGATTTTTGGGTTGGTCGGTTGCGACAGTGGTTCGTCCAAGCCAGCAGCCAACGGCGGCAAGGGGTCTTCCACGACCGCCAAGAAAACCAAACGCATTATTCTGCTGACCAACGGCGACGATCCCTTCTGGGATGCGATGCGCAAGGGAATGGAAAAGGCCCAGGAAGAATTTAATCTTGAGGACAAAGGGCTCACCGTTGTCATGGACAAAAACAATGCAACGCCGGAAGGACAGGTCGACAAGCTCCGACAGTACTTGGGCCAAACCGACATCGCTGCCGTTGGAATTTCTGTGATTGATCCCAACAACGCTTCGATGGCCGCCGCGATGCGCGAACTGCAGAAAGTCGGCGTGGTTGTGGTCACGATTGATTCGGACGTTGATCGCGACAAGTTCAAAGACACTCGCTTTGCCTATTTGGGAACCAAGAATACATTCGGCGGAAGACAAATGGGCTTGGCGGCAAAAGCCCTTCAGCCAGACGGCGGTAAGTATGCCGCGTTCTATGGCATCGAAGGTGTCGCCAACGTGATCGAACGGGTTTCCGGGTTCGCGGACGGCGCAGGCGAAAAGTTTACGAGAGCCGTGGGAGCATCCGACAAGATGGATCACAACGTGGCTCGCGACAATGTCCGGAACGCACTCGAAAATCACCAGGACCTGAAAGCGCTGATTGGCGTTTGGGCCTACAACGCCGACGCGGTTGTCAGTGTCGTCAACGAACGAAAGGTCCGGGACAAATTCAAAATTGTTGTGTTTGACGCGGCCCCGAAAGCCATCGGCCATTTGAAGAATGGTGACATCGATGCCATGGTGGTGCAAAATCCCTATGAAATGGGATATCTCGGCACGCAACTGATGGTGGCCTTGCACGACAAGGACGACGCGGGAGTTAAAAAATTGTATCCGACCTATGATTCGGCAACCAAGAAATTTTCATCGGCGGAAGGGGATATCTATCACACGAATATCCGCGTGGTCGTTCCCACAGGCTCGCCGCTCAAAAAAGAGAACTTTGATCCGGAAATCACTTTCTATCCGCTCGAAGAGTTCGAAAAATGGCTGAGCGAACGCGGCTTGACTGGCTCTTAGTCGATTTATATTTCCGCGCGTCAAGCCTGAGTTGCTTTCGTGAATTTTTTTAAACGATATCAGACTGAACTCGTTCTCTTATTGGGGATCGTTTTGGTCTATGGGTTGACCGCGCTCTTTAACGACGCCTATGTCACCCGTTTTTATTACAACGTCACCACTCTGATCCTGCATCCGGCGGCAATCCTCGGGATTTTTGCCCTTGGTGCGGCGGTGGTGATCATTTCTGGCGGAATCGACCTCAGTAGCGGTTCAATGATCGCGCTCAGCGCGGCGATTGTTTGTCTTTCGATTTCGCTATTTTCCAAATGGGTTTTCCCAGATGCCGAGAGCCTGCCGGCTTGGGGCCATGCGGCTGCCTTCGCGATCACGCTATTGGTTTCGCTTCTGGTGGGTACCATTCATGCGTGGCTGATTACGGCGATTCGTCTTCCGCCGTTTGTGGCAACGCTGGCCTCGCTTGTGGGACTGCGTTCCCTGGCGATCATCATGAACAAAGCGGTCACGTCGGAAATGGGTGCCCAGTCGATCAAGGTCAATGTGAAGGACCCAACGTTCTTCGCCATCGGGGAACATTGGTGGGTCGCCGTGTTGGTCTTTTTGACGTTGGCGGTGTTTTTGCACGTTGTCTTGAATCACACCGTCCTGGGGCGACATTTGTATGCGTTGGGAGGAAACGAACAAGCGGCCAAGTTGAGTGGAATTCGGACCGAGCGGTTGAAGTGGTTTACCTATTGCTTCGCGGCGTTCACGGCAGCCATCGCCGGTATTCTCTACGCCAGTCGCATTCAACAATCGGACCCTGAAAGCCAAGGCCGCGCCGGCGAACTCTTTGCAATCGCTGCCGCCGTCATCGGCGGTTGCAGTTTGGCGGGAGGCGTCGGTCGAGTTTCCGGGGTCATGCTGGGAGCGGTTTTTCTCCACGTCGTGATTGATTCAGTTGCCAAATTGATCAAGTCGGGATCGGATGATTTCCAAGGCATGATCGTTGGCTTCCTGGTTGTTTTGGCGGTGGCTTTCAATCAGCTTACCGATTCCAAAGAAGGTTGGCGCAAACAGTTTTTTCCCGGAGCCATGGGCGTCGTAGCAATCTTCACCATTGGTTTGCTGGTCGCGTCTGTTTCGGCCTTTAGTTTAGAAATGTCCGGCAAAGACACGTCGTGGCGCGACGGCGGGTTAGCTGGTGTGCTGACCATGATTGTATTGACAGTCTTGCGATTCAGTTCGTCGATTGCGGCACGAGACAAGGCCAATCCAGAATCGGCGGTTTAGCCATGTCACAAACGACCAGCACCCCGCAACCGATTATTGAAATCCGCCACGTATTCAAACGGTTTGGCGGTGTCACGGCGCTGGACGACGTTTCGCTGACGGTGCGTCCCGGCGAGTTGCTGGCGATTTGCGGTGAAAACGGTGCCGGCAAAAGTACGTTGATGAAGATCTTGTGCGGACAGCACACGGATTATTCAGGCGAGATTGTTCTGCGTGGTGCTCCCATTCGCTTTCGCGACATCAAGGATGCGGAAGGCCACGGTGTCAGTATCATTCATCAGGAACTTAATCTGGTCGAGGAACTGAGTGTTGCGGCCAATATCTTTCTCGGTCGCGAATTGGTTCAAGGTTTGTTCCTCAACAATCGCGAAATGAATCGTCGCGCGCGAGAGATCTTAAGCAAGTTTGAATGCGACATCGATCCGCAAACGCCCGCTGGCAAGTTGCGGATTGGCGACCAGCAGTTGATCGAAATTGCCAAGGCCCTGAGTATCGGTTCAGAGATTTTGATCATGGATGAACCGACCAGTGCGCTGACCGAGGCCGAATCAGCGCGACTGGATCGTGTAATCAGCCAGTTGCGAAAATCGGGCGTCACGATCCTGTACATTTCCCACAAGATGGAAGAAATTTTTCGCTTGAGCGATCGGATTGCCG
>JBEBGH010000431.1:0-4023 GCA_040081565.1 Pirellulaceae bacterium | reverse complement strand
CTAGTCCACTTGAAATCAAAATGAGCACAAAAATTGGAAAGTTCAACAAACGCACAAATACCTCCCGCAGATCCGGTTTAAAATGCAAGATCGACGTTTGGCAGACTCGACATCGAACTCGGAACGTGGCCGCGTGTGGTGGTGTCGCCCAAGCCTAGCTCGCCGCTCCCGTTCATCCCCCAACATTTGAACAGGCCTGAGGCAACCGCGCAGGTGTGGGACATTCCGCTCGTCACACTAGAAACATTGAGCACGTTGAGAACGGTTGCTGGACTCGATTGATCCGCAGTACTATCAATTCCGAGCGTACCATTGCCGTTCGCGCCCCAACATTTAAGCGTGCCGTCAGAGAGAATCGCACAAGAACTATCATTCCCCAATCCGATTTTGACTGCCGTCGAGATTCCCAATACAGGCACTGGAGTGGATCGGTCCGTCGTCGTTCCGTCACCCACGCCTCCATAAAAATTCATGCCCCAGCAGTTGACCGCGCCGCTTGTCATGACCGCGCAAGAATGCCCGTATCCGATTTCAACATCTACCACATTACTCGTCAGGCCAGTTACCTGAGTGGGTGCGTAGGCAGGTACCCCCGGAACGCCGTTGCCAAGGGCTCCGTTGGCTCCATCACCCCAACATTTGAGAGCACCGGTTGCCAAAATCGCGCACGTGTTTCCAACTCCCGCAAATAGTTTGATCGGCGTCACACCACCGAAATTGATGATCGGCAAATTGTCGCCCATCTCCGAGGAATTATCTCCCCGCTGGACAGTATCCCCATAGCCAAGTTGGCCATAGTCATTCTTGCCCCAACATTTTGCGGTGAAATTATCCAGGAGCGCGCAAGTGGTATAGGAGCCCACGGCCAGCTGAAGAGCTGAGCGCCCGGTTCCGAGGTCGACAGAAACTAAATTCGCACCCATTTCACCTGGCCCGTCGCCCCGGACGATTGTATCTTCGCGTCCAAGTTGTCCGTAAAAATTGTCACCCCAGCACTTGATCGTATTATCGGCCATGAGCGCACAGGAGTGATAGGCGCCAACCCCGATTTGAACAGCGACTCCGTCAAGATCGACCGGGTTCAGTGAACCGCCCATTTCCCCAATTCCGTCGCCGCGATTATTGATATCACCCTGACCGAGCTGCCCGGCATTGTTTTGTCCCCAACACTTCACGACACCAGTCGAACTCAGCGCGCAGGTGTGGCGGTAAGCGGACGCCACCATCATCTGAATTCCAAGCGGCGTCGGCGACGGACTCGGACCCGTCGAAGACGGTGGTGGCTGCGTGAAAGTGCAATCGGCCATTTTGTTTGAACCTGAAAAACTATTTTCCAAAACCATATCGATCGTGACTTCGCCGGGAGTCAAATCCTGCACAGTCACTGCAAGGAGATAGGGAAAGCTATAGTTCGATGGCGTAAGATCTTTAGGATTAGGACCTTCGCAATAGCCGGACAATTTTTTAAGGCCCGCGACATAAATTCTACGTTGAGCTCCGGATTTTATGTCGAGCACTCCTGATTCGGACGTGCTGAACAAACCGGCGGCGGGCCCAAAGCTCATGAAATCTACTCCGGAGTCATTCTTACAGGTGGACTCGTTCATTCCTTGTTCGTCGGCTCCTACGAAGACGGCGAAACATTCAATTTCGGAAAGGTCCGTCGGAGGTGTCGAATCAAAGCCGCTTTCCGAGAGCGGACGAACCGCCCGCTCGAATGCGCTCAAGAGGTCGGTCTTTTGTATCAATGCGGCCGAAGGAAATCGAATTTTTACCTTCGAGACACTCGCGGTTTCCCGGGTGCATGCGACCGATAATAAACCTAGGACTAACAACGTGAGATATTTTTCCATACTAGACTTTTCGGCAGAATTGAGCCACTTGGAGAGCCCCTTTTTAAAGAACAAATTCTCCTCGAAAATCTACTTCGTGTCTCGAAAGTGCGCGCCTCAAGTTACTACGTGGTTTGATTTTGTGCCGAAATGAATCGAAACTCATTATCACGATATCACAACCAACTACACGTGCGGCGGTCGACAAAGACATGGACTCCATAAGGCCGGGACAATCGAAGACGTTTACTTTTGTCACAACGGCCCCTTCGATTCCAGGAAGCTACAAATTTCAAAGGCGAATGCTACAAGAGGTAGTTGGCGGCTGGTTTGGCGAGATCTCAACGCTAAAGACCGTTTCTGTGACGGCTCCCTAAGTTTACGACACCAATACGGCTACCTGTTCTTTCTTTTGAGTAAACCAGTGTTTATTGTCACGGCCCTTTGGGTAGTCTATTAAATTCGTTGAACCTCTGAAGACATTGGCTGCGGCGCTGCGGGAGATCCTTCTCACACCATTTCGGATCGTTTAGATTTACTGCGAGCCGGTTGAAGCATTCCTTTTCAGCATCTTCCTTCCAATGTGGCGTCTCAAATATCAATCTGCATTGCTCAGGTTTTGAAATAGCTTTAGCCCTACATCTGTCTCGATATAAAGCAGCACTAGCCTTGTGCTCCTTACTCTCGAAAATGTCCTCCGTGGCTAGAGTACAAAATTTAGGGTCTAACTTGATACGAGCGAACGATTCAAGGCAGGTAAACTGGTCGAAACCTTTTGGTAAAGAATTGCAATAATTATTTCTTCCCGTCTTTGCCGCAACCTCAACCCGACAGTCCTGCCTGACGCTCTCTACGGAACTAAAATAATCACCCCAATTTCGCCCTTTAGTGATCTTTTCGCATTCCGAAACATCTTTAGTTACCTCACCCTTCTTGATCGCATCCGAATAGCTAACATCCGCGCGGGCGCCAAACATCACCGAAACTAAGATTAAAAATATGGCCAAGCTCACTGCTTTCATATTTTCCATACTCGACGTGCCTGTCCATGCCTGTCAATAAATCCAAAGTTCCCAGCAAAAGGTTCTAAACTAGCGGCGCGTTCGGACACGAAAGAAAAAATAGAGAGGAATCCCGGCGCCGATGAATGCGAGCCCTATTCCACTTTCCCTCGGGGCGGTGATCAGTGTGTTAGCGAGCAGCGCAAGAGCGACGAAACTGAACAGCCAAGGAACGAAACTCTGAACTCGATAGTTCCGCTTCTTCTCGGTATATTTTCGCCGCAAAATCAAAACCGCCATCGCATTCATCGCATAAAAAATCCAGGCCGAAAAAACGACGTAATCGGTAAGCTGGTCAAAACTTCCGCTCAGCGCAAGCACGCACGCCCAGGCACCCTGGATCAAAACCGAAAAAACGGGAACCCGCGCGCCCGCACTCACCCGTCCCAGAACCTGTGGAAAGAGGTGACTTTCAGACATGGCGTACGGGACCCGTGCGCTCGTCAGAATGGATCCGTTCATCGCACCTAGCGCAGATATCACAAGCGCGATTGAAAGAAGCGCCACGCCCCCCGATCCAATGAATCCTTGAGCCGCCTTCGTCGCCACGGGCAACGCCTCAGGATGATGTACCGAATACGAATTTACGACCTCCGGAAACGGGAGGGCGAAAAAATAAGAGGCGTTCGCAATCGCATAGAGTAAAATTACGGCAATCGTGCCCACCACCAGCGCAAATGGAATATTGCGGGACGGATTTTTGACTTCACCCGCGGCCATCGGAAGATTGTTCCACCCGTCAAAAGCCCAAAGCGCGGCCAATACCGCGGCCCCAAATGCGCTCCACGTGACCGGTTCGGTCGATGCCGCATGAAAGTTCGCGAACGACGCCTCGGGCGACAAAAAGAAAATCCCCGCCGCAAGTCCCAACACCATCAAAACTTTCAGCGCGGTCAGGAGAGATTGCACCGCGCCTCCGAAGGTGACGCTGAGACAATTCAGTCCGGTGAACACGGCGATAAAAAAAATGCCGGCGAAACTGATACCGTACTGCGGCCCAAGTGGAATCACTCCGGAAAGAAATGTGGCGCTGCCCACGGCATAGGCCGCGATAGATCCCGGTGATCCGATCCAAAATCTCTGCCACCCGTATAGAAACGCGGCAAGACTTCCGTAGGCCTCCTTGAGAT
>JBEBGH010000109.1:0-14638 GCA_040081565.1 Pirellulaceae bacterium | reverse complement strand
CAACCAACGATTTTTTCCAGTTGACTCCAAGCATGATGGAGTTGATTCCCGATCCAATTCCCAGTAACGCAACTTTGCGGTCCGGTTGTAGGAAACCTTCCTTGGCTGCGAATGCGAGCGAGATCGGCAAAGCGGCTGCACCCGTATTTCCCAACCAAGGGTAAGTGACATAGTCTTTTTCAGCCGGCAGCCCCAACGACTCGAGCATCAACTTCTGATGAGCAGAGCCGACTTGGTGGCAAACCGTGTGGTCGATGTCTTCCCGGCTCCAATTGGTGTTTTGCAAAAATTTATCAAAGGTCGCTACACCCGTTTGCACGCCTTGCACCAATAATTCGTTGGAGTCCGTCGACATCAGCGGTTGAAAATTAGCGCCTGCCTGATCGTGATCGCTTTGGCACAAGGCGTTGAATTGCGTGTGGGCCCGAACCGCACCACCGACCAGTTGATTTCCGGTTTTGGATAGGGACGCGTTGGTGAGCAGAATCGCGCAACTTGCTGAACCGATGGTGAGCGAGGCAATGGCGTCTTTGATCGTTTTGCGATTCCAACGACTGTCGGTGTTGAGTGATTCGATCGTGGTCTCGACTAATTGCCGTCCGCCTTCAGAGCCAACGACCAGGGCCGCCTCGATTTGTCCCAGTTCGATCATGTTCGCGGCTTGCAAGACACCATTGAGAATTCCCAGACAGGCATTGGAGACGTCGTAGATTACACAATCTGAGGGCAGGCCGACTTGATGATGAACGGTACAAGCGGTTGCCGGTTCGAGGAAGTCACGACAGACGGAACCGTGAATCAGCAGGCCGATTTTCGAACGATCGATTCCGGCTGCTTCAATTGCATTGTGGCAACTGGCGACACTTAACGTGCTGGGGCGCGTTCCTGCTGGCCAAAAACGGCGCTCGCGAATACCGGTCATCAGTTCCAAGCGACCGGCGGGGAGTTTGAGGCGTTCGTAAATGGGAAGTAAACGGTGTTCGATCTCGCTGGAAGTCCATTTTTCGTGGGGGATGGTGTATCCCATGGCCTCCAAGGACACATTTTGAAATTTCATGATCCGACTCTAAGTGGCGTTTTTTTCAGCGAAAGCTATTTGTCAATCCGGAAAAAATGCTAGCTGCTTGCACTGCTGGCACAGGATTTGGTGTTTGAGGTGCTTGGTTGTGCGAAATACATGGTGGTGCTTTGCGGCCTTTTCGACATAGGTTAACATCCGCCTTCTTGTGACGTACGGGGTTGTACGTCGAAATCAGTAACCTTATTTCATGAATTTCTTGGCGATCGCTTTGGGAAGAGCACAATCGTCGAGGCAAGTAATCTCAAACAACTTGAGCCGGTTACCGTACACGACATGACGGTCGTAAACGAGTAAACTTCTTGCTTCTGCAAAAGCTTATTTCTGAATCCATCACAGGCTTTTCGCGAACGAGGGATTATTGTATCGGACGCGTGGAAACGCGCCGAGTGATCCAGAGCAAGGAGATTCTACGATGATGAAGAAACCGTTGATCGGAATCAATGCGGACTACAAAGGGGCGAAGGGAAACCAACCAGCGTTTTCGGTGATTACATCCGGCTATTACGACAACATCATTCGCGCGGGCGGCATTCCAGTTGTGGTTCCGCCCTTGGATTCGGAAGATGACATCAACCAAATTTTGGACCAATTGGACGGTTTCTTGCTGATCGGCGGAGCGGACCTCGATCCCCAACGCGATGGGTTCATGTTGCATCCAGCCGTACGTCCAATGGACCCTCGTCGCGAAGACTTTGACCGCCTGCTGTGCCGTCTAATTTGCGAACGACGCCTCCCAGTCTTCGGTATCGGAGCTGGATTGCAACTCCTGAATATTACCTTGGGCGGTAACCTGTTCCTACACATTCCAGAAGATCTTCCAGACTCGTTGCCGCACAAAGACCCACAAGATCCGAACCATCGTCATGGCTTGATTATCGCCATGGGTTCTTTGATGGAACGTGTTTATGGCGACGGCGAAATTCGAGTGAGCAGCCGTCACCACATGGCCATCGATGAATTGGCTCCAAACTTCCGCGTGACCGCGAAATGCGCTGATGGCGTCATTGAAGCTGTTGAAAGCACCAATGCTGATTGGTTTGCTATTGGCACTCAATTCCATCCCGAAAACGAAGCCGCATCGGCACTTGATGCTCGGATCTTCGAAGAATTTCTCGACGCAGTCCGAGAGCAAACCCCCGTCACTCTGCGAGCTGTCGCGTAACGCACGGATACCATCGAAATGAAGTGCGAGGCTCACGTCTCATTTCAGACGTGAGCCTTGTATCGACATTCACCAATTCTGCTGCAGGTGTCGGATGGCGATTCCCGTTTCTCAATGGTCGGACCAGGATTGGACTCGCGACCGAATTGACCGTTTCTTCCAACGGCAGAATTATCGTTTGTCCGGCGGCGTGCAATTACAAGCGGATTATGCCAGCTTGATTGGCGCCCTTGGCGTCTTTCAGGGACGTGGCAAATACCTGCAACTCAAACAAGTAGCCTTCGCGCAAGTCGACTTGCCGAATTCGCTGCAAGATGAGTTGGTGAAATTGCATCGAGCGGAGTCTCCGAACTTGGGGATGATCTTGGCGGTTGGTCGCGATCTGGTTGCTTATCAATCGCAAACCGTGGAAAAACTTCAGCGATTGGCGGGAAAGTTTGTGGATCGCATTCTGGCCGTCACTCTGGATTGTGACGGAATATATCAACAGGATTTTGACGGCCAAAGCACACGGGTCAGCTATTATCGTGCCCTTGAAATTGCCGAACGGACCGGGGCCAACGTCATCGATGGAATTGGCGAAAGGGATTTGGCAGCCAATGGGAGTGGACAATGGCTGGCAGCGTTGCCTTCGTGGTTAATTCATGCGGATCGTGAACAGTCGCCGGATTCAGGAAACAAATTGTTGCTATTTGCCAGAAACGGCGTTGAGGCCATGATCCTGCCTAACTCCGATGGTTCCGACGACTTTGTACCAGAAATCCAGGTGAATCGATTTGCTGATTTGTTATCCGATTGCGATGATATCTTGAACTTCGTTGAGGCAAGCTCAGGGAATCAGCGCGTGGTCGAGACGATCTTGATCGGATTCCCATCAGCCCAAATTGAAGATTTTGTCTTGAAGGGACAACTCAAAAGCGGATTGCTCGGCATTTGTCGCATTCCAGAAAATATTTCATCGGTGGAAATGCATGACGCAGTCGTTTCAGCCTTTTGGGGAATCATGTTCGCCGATCAAATGGCTGGGAACCTGCCGCTGTTAACCGGAGCGAGCAGTCAAAGAATTCTGGGACGCATTTCGCCGGGATTGCCTGTAGTGTGGCGGCATTTGTTGCAAAACATGAACGATGCCACAGCACCAACGATGAAACTGCGTGATGCTGTTTAGACATGTCACGCAGAGCACAGGAACTCTGCGTTCCGAACTGGGTGGGAGGATCTACACGAGACGAAGGTTTTGGTTTTCTCGATCAAACCATTGCTTGGCCTCGGCCAACGTTTCGGCCTCTGGAATAAGGTCGTTTTTGTAATCAAACCATTCCGGCTGGAACTGGATGAAACCGCTTTGATTAGGCTTCTGGCCTCGTTTGATGGCTAGCCGGGCCGTCAGGGCAACGACGGCATCGCCAAGGGCATGTGGCCCGTTGCACCGCGGCTGGTTGCCTTGATCCCCGGTTGCAATGCACCAGGCCCAATGCTCGATTTCTTCCCGATAACCACGACTCACCGTGCCGCCACCTTCGGCCGCCTTTGCCGGCGCGGCATCGCCGCTGGCCGAAGTGTCCAGTACCGCCCCGGTTCCTTTTTTCGTCACACCGGTTCGCGTCGAAGTTCCTTTGTTTGAATAGAGCATGACTTCCTTTTCACGATCGAGGATCAACGTACCTTTGGTGCCCATCACCACTTCACCATAACCTCCGTAGCCATTGCCATTGATCGAGGAGTAAGTAACCACTACTTTTTTGTCCGAGTTCTGTTCATACGATGGGACTCCAGTTTTCGGATCTGGCAACTGGTTTACCGAATCCTTGTAGCCGACATCAAAGTCATAGTCGTAACCTTGCCCCGGATATTCGAACATGCAGTAAACGTGGTCGTCGGCATCACGATCCAGCGGGAACAAATGGCGGCCGCCAACGGCATGCACGCTTAACGGATGTACATGTTTCCCTTTCTCGCGAGCCAAAGCCGAAATGAAGATGCTGGCAGCGTCTAATTGGTGGCTGCCCAATTCTGCCATCAATCCTCCGCCGGTCCGATCCCACAGACGCCAACGAATCAGTTCTTCAAGGGCGGATCGAATATGGTTGTTCTGCGGAATCAACATGTCGAGGTAACCGTGTTTTGATGCGGCAACCCCTTTGTCCTCGTCCATCGCTCGCCACTGGGCGATTTGCTTTTGTAGCAGCTTTCTTTCCCCTGAAGATGTCGCCGCGTCCGCGTATCGCTGCTGAAACTCTTGCAGCTGTTTGGCGATGGTGTCGATTTTCTTCCCTGTTATTTTTTGAACTTCACCGCCAGGCATCGGAGGTGCCCAGGTATCCGAACCGGGCATATTGTTACGGTGCCACTGAGCGCGAATATGATGAACTTCGCCGAGCAATCCCCAGCGAATCAAATTGACGGCGTTGTCGTACAAGATGCTGTAATGACGTTGGTGTCCGATCGAGAGAAAGGACTTGGTCTGCTCGGCAAACCGCGACATCAATTTGCACTGCGCGATATTGTGCGCCATCAGTTTTTCGCACAGTACATGTTTCCCGGCTTTCATGGCGGCGATGGCGGCGGGAGCATGCAAATGGAGAGGCAGAGCGATGATTACTCCCTCCACATTTGGGTCCTGCAAAGCCTCTTCCCAGCCATTGTTGTACACGCGAATATGTTTTCGGGCCGCGCTCTCGTCGGCATAACCGTAAATGGCATTGAGTCCGGGTCGCACCTCGGCAATGGTCGACGTCGCCCAGTCACCATGAAATGCCCGGTGGATGCTGGATGGTCGAATGTCGCATATGGCCACCACATCAATGTATTCAGGATTCAACGAGCCGATCAGCACGTTTCCCTCATCGCCGGTGCCGATGATGCAAACTCGAATGGCACGCCGCGGTTTTTCGTAGCCAAAATAGGCTGCTCCCAAACCCGCGGCGGCTCCACCTGCAGCAATTGTGCTCGCCAAAAATCCGCGGCGGGAGACCTGATCGTAGGCCGTCATTGCGGCATAGTAATTATCTCGGCCGATTTCTCGTTCTTCGGGTTTAAGGTCCATGATGGAATCTCACGTTGACTTAAGAGGGTTGAGTCGAATTATGGATTTGAATCTTGAGTAATCTTGCGTTCACGCGGTTTGCGCGGCCAACGAATGAAATAATCGAGTCCACCGTATCGGCCCGCCGCAATCGCGGCTAACAGAAACAAAGCGAACATTTCGACCGATTCGTAATACACTGGTTTTGCGCCGCTGACCCATGGTGGTTGAGTCGCGATGACCGAAGCCAGAAACGCGCCTCCGGCAACCGCTGCAACACGCGTGAATAATCCGATCAACAACAGCAAGCCGACGGTCACGTCGAACCATGGGATAAACTGGTTGATCAACTTGAGTTTGCTCGTTGGCTGATCGAACGGGCGGTGAATTTTGAGCGGAGCTTGAGTTGCTGGTCGATCCACTGCCAAATTATAGACCTCGTTTTCCAGAGCATCCCAAATCGCTGCGACTTCGCGGATCCAACCTTGCGTTTTTCGATAACGGTCCTTGGCAATCGTGTCTGTTTGTTGTCTCAACGAATCGACTTCATAAACAATTTTTGTTTTCGCATCGCCGTCGCGCGCGAATCCGAGCTCGCGATCACTGGTCGAAAAGTGGGCGACCAATTCCAGTCGGTTGTTGTCGATCCAAGCCAGGAGTTCTTCTTTGTACCTCGCTAAAATGGTCTCCAATCGTTCGAGTTGGCTTTTAATGGCCGCAACGTTTTTCTGATCATTTTTGATTTGTTCCTCAAGTCCCGAAAGATCGACGGTTGAATTCCGGGATTTTCGGGCGTCATCAAGAAGTTTTTGATTACTTTTGATTCGAGCGGAAATCGCGTTGGCCAGAGTTTGATCGCCCAGTTGGTAGTACTCGTAGGCCCGGTCTGCGAAATCCTCCCACAACTGCAGAGTCAAGGAAGGATCAATTTCCACCTTGCCGTTCGGAGTTGCCTGCGAAACGCAAAGAATTCTCTTGCCGTCTGGATCGTCCAGCAACGACTGAAACAAAGGAGCGAGGGGGCCTCGAGCTCCATTCAGAAAGGGCGCGGCAGAGAATTTGCTGGGCGATTGGAGCTTGCTGGTGCCTTCCATGAAGAAATGGAATCCAACGGCCAATCGCAAGGCGAAAACCGCCACGAACAACCAAAACAACTGGGACTTGGTGACCGAAAAATTCACGAATGACCTGTACTCTTGAAACCAGCGACAATTGTCTCAGCCGTTAGACGTTTGGCCGACAACATCTCTAATAATAGTCGATTGGCTAGTGAGCCAAAAGGCTTGAAATTCCTTCGTTGTCGGTTGACGATCGTGAGGTGGCTGTTTCAAGCACCTGTTTTTGGGGAATGCAGAACTACTTTTGATCGAATCCCTCAGGATTGCTCCGTAATTGTTCTGCTTCGAGTAAATTGACCTTTAGTTGCAATTCGCTGGCCTTCGTGTTCATGTCCAGGCGGTTGTAAATCAGTACCAGTTTTTTCATGGCGTCGACGACATTCGGTTCCAGAGCCACAAACTCTTCAAAATGTTTTTGGGCTTCGTTCAAGTCCCCTGAGATGAAGTACGCCTCGGCTCGCGAGCGCAAGAATAGAGTTCTATTCGAGGGAAAAATTTTCTCTGCAATATTCAGCATCTCAAGAACTTTGTCGAACTCAGCGGGCCATTTATTCATTGCGATCAACGCGAAATTATTCATGATCGCCGGAGCAATTGGCGACTGAACACTGGCCTGTTGCCAATCGAAGTTCGTGGCCTCAAACTTCCCATCGAGGGCGTTGAGCGTCCCGTCCAGAATGTTGAAAACATAGAGGTAATCCGCAGGAATGATGAATTCTCGTTCTTTGAACAATCCAGGCACGAGCGCCGAAGCGCTGGTTCGCCATTTGTCCGCCTCTGGATACAGTTCTGTGTTTCGTGCGACCGCCAGGATTTCTTCGTACGAGAGCCGTTCCATTGGATTTTCGCGAACGGCCAGTGCCAGCAGGCCAAGCCTCAATAAAAACCGTTGTTGGAGATCCGGGGGAAACTTTGCTTCCTCCAACACGCGAGCTTGGCGAATAAGCACATAGCTGCCTAACGACGCGACATTGCGTTTCACGTTGCTGGGCGCTAATTCAATGCCGGTGCGAATGACGCTCCGAGCGCGTTCAAAGCCTCGGACATCCCGGCCGTCATCACGCAACAGACAGATTTCAACTGAGCCTCTCCAAATCTCAAAAAAGTCAGGGTATTTGATCGCCAATTTCAGCAACCGATCTGCAGTCTTGTCACAATAGGTCTTTAATTCGTCGAGGCGATTTGTTCGTTTTAGCACTTCGGCGTAGCGCAACGCGGCATCGACGTGACCGACAGTATGGAATTCATCTTTCAGGATGGTCTGCAGAATCTCTTCCGCTGCCGTGTAGTTCTTTTCATTCAAATACAGACTGGCCAGACTGAGGTTTGCACGGATGCTCTCGAGTCGCGTTTTTTCGTCGGCGTTGTCTGCAACATACTGCAAATGTTTGCGAGCTTCGTTTCTTAATTCTGGCGTGTCTTCGCCATTCGTAATCCGTCGAAAGATGTTGTTGGCGTTCCAAATGTGGGCGCGAAAGCTAGAGCCTTCGTCGAAGCTCGCCGCGCGATTCATCAACGCTTGAACTTCCAGTTCTTTAACCGTCGCGAGCAACGTTTCTCCCTTGGCCTGCAGATCTGGTATTTGGGCATGGATTGTTTCGCCAAGCATAAAGTAGCTGTTGAGATTCGTCGGATCAATCAACACCAATTTGCGGCCCATCATCTCGGCAGTTTTGCTATCCTTCGCCGCTTCTTGGTAGAAAGCTGTTCGTCCGAGGTAGGCTTTGTACAGTTTTGAGGGCAAGACATAATTAGCGACGATCAAAGGTCCAACAATGCCAAGCAGTCCAAGTATCGCTGGAGTACCGCGCAAGAACGCGGCTCCGTTGCGAGACGAACTCCAGTTGTAGATCATGAACTGGAAAATCGCCGACAGTGTTCGGAACGGTGAACGCAGAATATCTGCAATACTGCGCGGTTCGGAGAATTCAGAGCGGCGAAAGTTCATGAGTCACACTTGGTTACTGGCCGTTACCGGGAGATTTTTTCCCGTCACCGGGTAATTCTTTATTGTCACCGGCTGATTCGTTGGCAATTGCTTTATCAAGAAGTTGCCTGTAATAGTCGGCCTTCTGTTGATTGAATGTTTCGAAACACTTTACCAGCGACTCGAGCGTGCCCTTGTGAGTGGGACGTCCGATCAAGGATTGTTCGAAATAACCTGCGGCTTTCACGTAATCACCAGTCGCCATTAATGCCGAACCCCGAGTGTGATGGAAATTCGACATCAGAATCGGGTCTCGTGTGGCTAGCGGCGACCCCTCCAGGGCCTTTAATGCCAACTCGGAATACAAAACCGCTTGATTGGCCGACTCTCTGGTGTTTCGAGACAAATAAGCGAAGGCCAAATTATTCAAGATCGTGGGGTTCTCGGGATCTAAATTGATAGCCTTTTCGAGATTTTGGATCGCTGACGAATAGTTTTGGTTTAACAAATCGGCGACACCCAATCGGTCATAAACAAACGCGGGGGGATTGGGGTCGGTCGCGGGATTGTAAACCTCAAGCGAACCCTGCTGTAATGATGGAAATTCCACCCCCAATCCTACAGCCAGTCGCTTTAAGCCCTCAGCTTTGTAAGCTCCTCTTTCCGGTAATAGTGCTTTCGCTTCCTTCAGGTCGGTGATGAGCGCAGCCAATTGTGCTTCGGAAGGCTTTATCTTTAAACGATAATCGCCAAGGCGTTGCTCGACGTCGGCCAAGATCGCGTCACCCAGCAATCGTTCGATAATCAAGAACCGAATTGTCTTATCGTCAAACTTCTCCGCGGCTTTCCGTTCAACCGCCAATTCACTGCGAATCTCGGAAAGTTCTCGCAATCGTGACAAGCACTGCACGAGAGCCGTAATATTGCGTTCCCATTGCGATACAACATTACGGTCAATCTTCACTCGTTTCATGAGTTCGATTTTCGCAGTTCGCAAAAACAACTCATTTTCACTGGCCGGAATTCTTCGCAGTTCGTTCAATTCAACCAAGGCCAGAAATTTTGTGGGATTGAGTTTTACGACATCGATGAAAACTTCGCTGGCCGATTCGTATTGCCCAAGTCGAAATAAGGCCTCGCCCTTAATTTGCAATGCAATCTCGTTTCCTTTTTCCTGCACCAAACATTGGTCGGCATGATTGATGGCTTCGCCCATCAACACCTTTTGCAATCGCGGATTCTGATTGGCCAAGGCATGGTAGTATTCAGCCAACCATAAGTGTGCGTCTTTGTACCCCGGTTGTTTCGGTGGAGCAATGCTCGTCAGCAAGGTCAACATGCGGGGGTTATCAAGGAATTGATGTGCGAGAGCATGTCGGTAGCGAAATTCATCATTGCTCGGTTGCAAGTTAATCAGTTTTTGCCAATAGAGAATTTCCTCATTCCGCTTGTCTCGAAGTTTTTCGCGAACCGCTGCCAATTCTGGATCTTCGTCCTGTTTTCCTTCAGCGATCGCTTGTTGTTCGCCGGGGTTTTGCCGCACAGGTTCTTGCGGATTGAGATTGGCATTTTTTTTCTCGTTTTGAATCCGCACGAAGTTCAAAAATTCTTTCTTGAATTCTGCGTTTACGCCTTCGGCCAGGCCACGGTAGCGAGTTAACAAAGAGCTCTCGCGTAACGTCGACGAAATTCCCAACAACGTCAAACCCGTGATCGCTGTGAAAACTGCTGGCAAACTGAAGAGCATCGCTCGTTGGCGAGGCGTTGCAGATTGAAAATTCAGAATTGTGGCCCAAACGTACTTGGCAAAATCGACGGGCAAAAGCGCCAAGTAACGCAACAAGAAAAAAATCTGCATACTTCGGAGATTGTGAAGGGTCGAAAAAATAACGCTAGCGAATATCGGCTGCGTCAATGGCCTCTATTTTACTCTCTCCTTTCAATAAGAGATAGCACTGCATCCTCGGTGAAAGCAAAGTGTGAAGGCTGGTAAGTTGCGGATCAAACAATTCGAATTTTCGGTAAAACTGTCAAAATCGATAAACTCCAACAATTCGCTTTGCCGAAAAACCCAACTGATTGCGATATTGTCATGGTCGCCACCCGCGCAGTGAATGAGAAAAATGAATCAGACATTTTCGAAGATTGGCCAATCGTTGTTCCTGGCAGGCGTTAGCGTTTGTGCGTTTGCACAATCATCGTATGGTCAAATTCCGGTGATCAAGAAATCGGAATTGAAAAAATCTACAACAGAAACGACAGCTGAATCCCCTGGAGGCTCTGCCGATACGACCGACGTCAGCAGGGTCGAAGTGCCCAAAGTTTCTTCGCGAAAGGGAAGCAGGGTAATTCCGATCCAGCCAACTGAACTGGGTTCCAAATCCAGTCAACGGATCATCCCGATTACGCCAAAAGCTGATGCCAATATCGTTCCCGAATTGTCTACCTCTGTGGAAGGGCGGAAGGTTGGCTCGGAGGAAGCGATCAGAACTGCCGAGCATCAACCGGAGATTCAGCCGGTCAAAACGACGGCAGAAAACTCGGACACGACCAAGGAAAAAGTCGCACGGGGTTCAAGCCGTGTAATTCCAATTCAATCCTCAAATGAACCACGAAAGTTGGCGGAATTCGCAACCGGCTACGACAGCTCAGCCGATTCAGACGTCATTCAGAAAACAAGTGGTATTCTGTTGCCGGTGAATTCTTCGTCAGGTTCAGCACCTCTAAATCCAATTACACAACAGCACCAGCACCAGCAACAGCAACAGCAACAGCAACAGCAACAGCTAGGCTGGCAGCGCGCTATCCCGGCACCTCCCAAGTCGATGCAACCTGGCATGCCGGTGACTCCTCCGACCCTGCAGCCACTTCCTCAAGACACTGGGCATTCGCCCTTTGGTCTGTCCGGCTACTCCCGTGCAACACAACCCGTTCCGACACCTCCGCCAGCGATCGATAACGCCCCTGTGGGAAACTCCTACCTGCAAGCTCCCATGCCAGATGGTCAACTTCTGATGGCAGAAGCCGGCTGCGACAGTTCGGGCGGTTGCGACGGCGGCGGATGCGGTAGCTCTTCGTGCACCTCTTGCCTTTCGCTCGGGCTTTGTGGCCTCGGCGGAAGTGGTCGCGCTGGCCTTATGGATCGCCACGTTAATGGATCGTCCGTTTGGTGCAGACCATCGTTGCTAGGCGGCATTTCCCACGTCGGCTTCGAGAACTGCGGTTACATTTGTGGTGCACGACATTACTTCCAGGCGGACGCGTTGTACTGGCGCCGCAGCGATGGTGGAATTATCGGAACAAATTTTGGTGGTCCCGATGATGCCGAATGGGAGTTAGGCTGGCGCGGTACAATCGGTTGGCGTCAAGATGAGATCGTGGGCTACGAAGCAAACTACTTTGGGTTTCAGCCCATGCAGGAAGTGGTCCGTCAGAATAGTGCGGGCGGGGCGATCGATGCCCAGTTTAGTCCTCGGGGTGGTTTGACGACAACGCACCTGGATTCGTTTTTTGATGCAAACCAAACCCAGCAAACTTTACAAACGCGTTTTCACAGTGTCGAATTTTCTCGAGTTCGTTTCGGCTGGGACGTATTGAAGACGTCGGTGGGAATGCGTTATATCTGGTTGGATGATCAATACGATTTGGCCTCGCAAAGCGGTGCCGATATTGGTCTCTTCCGCCTGAAAGCCAATAACAACTTGATTGGTCCAACGGTTGGCCTGGAATTGTTGTACGACGTCAGTCGACGGATTTCCTATTCGGCACGGGCCAAAGGTGGAGCTTATTTGGACTTCACCCGATTGAATACAAACCTGGCTGATGGGGCAAACCAATTCATCCAAAACAGCAACACTCAAACTGATTTAGCGGCTTCGCTGGAACTGGGTGCAAACGCCTATTTGAAGCTCACGCACAATGTTCGATTGCGAGGCGGTTATGATGCGTTGTGGTTGTACAACGTTATGTCGGTTGCCGAAAATTATCCGGTGTTTATGACACCGTTAACCGGGCGAAACCCGGACGATTCTCGTCGCGTCGATTTGCATGGGGTTTCTTTCGGAATCGAATTCTTCCGATAGAACGCAAAGTCAAACTGAGGTCAATTTGTTCGGCTTGGCACCTGATTGTGCCCAACACAATCTGAGCCAAAATCAAGGCCTCGGTACATGGCGTGGTAGATCCGGTGGGTCCCCGCATTAAACTGGGATTACAGCCTGGTCTCTGGAAACAAGAACGCATCATGTCGAATTTCGACGTTTGTATTATTGGCGGCGGCATTGTCGGTCTCGCGACTGCTTATCAAGTCTCGCGACAGCGTCCGGAACTCCGTGTCGTCGTTTTGGAGAAAGAAACGTCGCTCGCTGAACATCAAACTGGTCACAACTCCGGCGTGTTGCACTCCGGTATTTATTACAAGCCGGGGTCGCTCAAAGCAATCAATTGTCGCGCCGGCAAATTGGCAATGGAAGAATTTTGCCAAGAACATGGCGTGGCTTATGAATTGTGCGGAAAAGTCATCGTTGCCATAACGGAGGCTGAACTCCCCGCTCTCGACAAAATCCTGGAGCGTGGCCGACAAAATCAAGTCAACTGCCAGAGGATCGATCGCGCACGCCTTGAAGAAATTGAACCGCATTGCGCGGGGATCGCAGCCATTCATGTCCCCGAGGCTGGGATCGTGAACTATCGACAAGTGTGCGAGGTAATGGGACGATTGCTCGTTGCCGGCACGACGGAAATCAAAATGGGCGCGCGCGTCACCGCAATCGAGCACCGCGCGGGCGAATCGGTGATTCGCTGGGGTCAAGGCGAAGTTGCAGCGCGACTGATCGTCAACTGCGCGGGTTTACATTGCGACCGGGTGACGAAAATTTCGGGTGATCGTCCGCCGGCGAAAATCGTCCCTTTTCGCGGGGAGTATTTTGAACTGAAACAAGAGGCCGAACACCTTTGTAAGAACTTGATCTATCCAGTCCCGGATCCGAAATTTCCATTCCTGGGCGTGCACTTCACAAGGATGATCCAGGGAGGTGTGGAATGTGGACCGAACGCCGTGTTGGCTTTTGCGCGTGAAGGTTACACCAAGACCAAAATCAACTTTGCGGACCTCTTCGAGAGTTTGACCTATCCGGGCTTCCTTCGTTTAGCGCTCAAGCATTGGCGAATGGGTGCCGGAGAAATGTGGCGGTCGATCAGCAAGGCGGCGTTCGTAAAAGCCCTTCAGCGTCTAATGCCGGAGATCCGCGCCGAGCATTTGAAACCTGCCCCGGCAGGGGTCCGGGCCCAAGCGGTTCTCCCCGACGGTTCGATGGTCGATGACTTCTTGATCGTCGAAACGTCACACGCCATCCATATCAATAACGCCCCTTCCCCGGCGGCCACCGCCTCGCTCAACATCGGGAAAACGATCGCGGAGTCGGTTTCTAAACGGCTTTAGCGATAAGGGTCATTGTCGGCGACCCGAATCGGGCGAAAATCCGGGCAAATCCCTCTCCTCGGCCGAAAAATGAAAACTCGCATTCTTGCCTGAATTCGGCTATCATATCGCCCAGTTTCAATGCTCATTATTGAGCGAATCATTTTCGGAGTAACAAATGAAAACAACGGCTTGGTTATTACTTGGCCTGCTGATGTTGTGGGGACCTCTGGGGTCCTTGCAAGCTCAGGAACAGGACAAGGAAAAAGAAAAGGCAGAATCTGCCCAGCAAGAAGAAGCGAAAGAATTGTCGGCCTTCGACAAAATCAAAGAGGAACATGCGAAGCTGACGAACGAATTCCGAGAATTCCAGCAGTCCTTCATGAAAGAATATCAGGAGATCAAGGACGAGAAAGAAAAACAAACTAAGGCCGCAGAATTCATGAAAATGCGGGCCGAAAACGAAGCGGCACTTTTGCCACTCGGCGAAAAAGCAATTGCCTTGCTGAGTGATGAATCGGCTAACGCGAATCCCAAAGAAGTGATCACTTGGGTCATGCGAAACATTCGCGATCCAGAATTGCAGGATAAGGTCGCAGGAATCTTGGTTGAGAATTTTTTGGACAGCGAGGAAGCAGGGCCCTTAGTAAATATTTTGGCCGCTGGAATGCCCACTGCCCCGCGAATCGATGCGCTGAAAAAGTTCGCAGCAGAAGGCGCGACGGATGACATCAAAGCAACGTCCGCTCTGCTAATCGCGGACTCAATCGGTATGGCTCGTGACTATGTGAACTCGGCTGGAGATCAGGCCCCGGATTTTGTGAAAAAGCATGCCGAGACATCTGAAGATGAATTGGTTGCCATGTACAAGGAAGTTGCCGAAAAATATGGTGACGTCAAATTCCG
>JBEBGH010000430.1:0-4031 GCA_040081565.1 Pirellulaceae bacterium | reverse complement strand
ACCTCTAGCCCTTCTTCCAAACGAAATTTCATCCGCGATGCGGTGGAACTCCAAAGGATCGCGGAAAGTTTCGCCCCCGAGTCCTTCAGGCTGAAATACGTGTGACCCGATGCCGAACGAGTGCAGTCGGAAATTTCGCCTTGCACCAAGCAGCCGGTGAACAGCTCACCGAGCGAGAATTTAATCTGCGCCGTAAGTTGACTAACGGTTAGCGGTGTGCCAGCGGCCAGCTTTTTTGCCATGTTCTCGAAAGCCTTGCAGGACGAAGCCCGAACGAATGGTCGTTGCCGAAGTTTTGTCCGCGATCAATTCTATGATGTTCGACGCTGAGATGGTAACACATCTTTTGTTTTAGCGAGATACGCCTTCAGCCAAAGCGCATTGCCAATCACGGAAACGTCTGAGAGCGCCATGGCCGCGGCAGCAATCATCGGCCCAAAATTTCCCAGCAACCCGAAAGCGGCCGCCGGTATCGCCGCAATGTTGTAAACAAACGACATGGTCAAATTTTGCTTGATGGTCCTGAGTGTTGCCCGACTCAGCTGAATCGTCTCGCCGATGGCCGCCAATCGTTGGGCCGGAATTACAATGTCGGCCGACTCAATCGCGATGTTGGTGCCGGTTCCAATCGCGATCCCAACTCCGGCATTCGCGCCAGCTTCGGCCAAAGCAGCGGCGTCGTTAATCCCGTCGCCCACCATGGCCACTCGCATTCCTTGTCGCGACAACTCTCGCACGAGCTCGCCTTTACTTGTGGGAGTTGCTTCTGACCGCACGTCAGAGCTGGGAATTCCTACTTGAATCGCGATCCGCTCGGATACACTTTGGCGATCTCCGGAGACAAGCATCACGCGAATCCCGGCTTGCTGCAGTCGCCGAACGCTGGTCGCGGCGTCTGGCCGCAATTGATCTTCAAAAGTAATGGCTCCCCAAACTTCACCGTTTACGACGAGGAGACTTTGGGTTCCCGACGACTCCGCGATCGATTTCGGGATCGCAAGCCCCTCGCGGGTTGCAACTGATGTCGAGATTAATTCAACTCGCTGCCCGATCGAATTCCCAATGAGACCACGTCCCGAAATTTCGGTGATGTCCGTAAAGGCCTGCGGATTAATCTTGCGTTCGCCTGCAGCCAAGACGACGGCTCCGGATAGCGGGTGCCGAGAGGAAACGGCCAGTCCTGCAGCCATACTTAATAGCTCTTTTTCATCGCCCCGCAGCACGTTCATAGCGGATACTTTCGGCCGCCCGATCGTCAACGTGCCCGTTTTGTCAAACAACACGGCGTCAAGATTCGCGGCGCGTTCGAGCGAAGCTGCACTCTTGATCAGAATTCCCCGTTTGCTTGCTGCCCCCGCGCCAACCATGATCGCCGTCGGCGTGGCCAAGCCCAGGGCACAAGGGCAGGAAATTACTAACACCGTCGTTCCGTTGATCAAAGCGCTCGCCCAAATCTGCCAATTAGTGCTCTGTCCGGTGTTAAACCCGTAAACAAGCCAACCGACAATCGTCAAACCGGCAACCGCGATCACTGCGGGAACGAAAATGGCACAGACTCGGTCGGCGAGGCGCGCGATTTGAGCCTTGCTCGATTGAGCCCGCCGTACCATTTCTGCAATGCGGGCAATCGTGGTGTCTCGTCCGTCGGTCGTGGCCGAGATGATCAGCCGACCTGTGGTGTTCAGCGAACCGGCAACGACATTGGCTCCGAGCCCTTTTTCGACCGGCAACGATTCGCCAGTAACAATGGACTCATCGATCGCGCTTTCTCCAGACACGATTTCACCATCGACGGCAATTCGATCACCGGGTTGGATCAACAACAAGTCGCCAGGGCGAACTTCGGCCGAGTCAATTTCCACACTTTGCTGTGCATCGAGCGCTTCAACGCGTTGGGCCTTTTCCGGCTGCAAGCCCAGAAGTTCGCGCAGGGCCGAACTGGCGGAGGCCATTGTACGCGCCTCAAGCCAATGACCGAGACTGACGAGAGCGAGAAGCCCGGCCCCCGCCTCAAAATAAACGGGGAGTCCCGGTCGCAGTCCGAAAGTCTCGGCAACAAATACAATCAGCGAAAACCCCCAAGCGACCGTTGATCCTAAAGCAATCAACGTGTCCATGTTTGTTGTAAATTTCGAGGCGGCTTTGCCTGCTGACGCGTAGAATGCCCACCCAACATAAGCTTGGGAAATGGTCGCGAGGATCGCTGACATCCACATGATCGCGATGTGAAAAGAATGCGAATAAGTCACCAAACCCAAATCCATCGGCATGTGAAAAATGGAGATGGGCAACCACAACAGGATTCCAAACAACGCTCGGCGTTTCCACGCCAATGCGTCCCGCCGTTGCTTTTGCTCAAGCTCGCTGCGTTGTTCACTGACACTCCGTTTCGTCGCGATTTGAGTGGCCGAAAATCCCTGATCCGAGATGGCCTTGATAATCGAGGCCGAGTTCATGTCCGCGCCCTGAACATGGGCCGTGCCGGAAGTCAAATCAACCGATGCCGAGGCCACGCCACTAACCGATTTGATCGCCCCTTCCACCTGGCCAATACAACCGGCGCAATGCATGCCCGCTACCGAGAATTCGATGGAGCCTTTTCCTGTCGAGCAAACAACATGAGTGGATGATTTCGACTCGATACCTTTAACCTCGGACATCAATTGATTTTCCAGAACGGAGTTTTGACAAAAAAAGTTGCTTGCGGCTCGTATTGACTATCGATCCCAACAATTGACCGAGCCGCAGTCGTATTGTATGGCAGTCACCGCCTTTTTTTCATACTACAATGTATTCGTCAGTGAAGCCGGTTAGGAAATTGCGGCAGACACCTGACAAATTCAAACTTTTGGGTTACAACGACCTCACCGATGAGAATTTCGTCATGAAAATTGGCTTTCGAAACTGTACGCTGCTTTCGAGTCTGGTCGCCGCCGCCGCAATGGTTGCTTGCCAAACAGCGTCGGCGCAGAACGAGCCAAAGATCGAATTCAATCGAGATATTCGCCCGATTCTTTCGGACACTTGCTTTTTCTGCCACGGTCCCGACAAAAACAAACGCGAAGCCGATTTGCGATTGGACACGCGAGAAGGGCTGTTGGGCACACCCGATTCTCCCGGGGCAATCGTGCCTCGGAATCTGGACGACAGCGAGTTGATTCAACGAATTCTCTCGAAAGACCTGGACGAGGTCATGCCGCCTCCCGATTCACGAAAACATTTGACGCCAGAACAAATTAATTTGCTGAAGCGTTGGGTCGAGCAGGGGGGTGAGTTCGAAGGTCACTGGGCATTTCAGCCGCTTGGCAAAGAACCCCGCGGCAATGCGGAAAAATCGCTTTCGACCACTCAAGCCATCGACCAGTTGGTGGCACGCAAACGTGAGGAAGTTCGCCTGGCTGCGGCGGCTGAGGCCGACCGAATCACTCTTCTGCGAAGACTGCACTTCGATCTGGTCGGCTTGCCTCCAACCACAGATGAGGTTGCGGAATTCTTGGCCGATCAGAAAGAAGGAGCATACGAGCGAGTTGTCGATCGATTGTTAGCTTCGCCGCATTTCGGTGAACGCCTTGCCGTCTGGTGGCTGGACCTGGTCCGTTATGCCGATTCAGTAGGCTACCACGGGGATCAAATGGTCAGCGTTTCCCCCTACCGGGATTATGTGATCGAAGCCTTTAACTCGAATAAGCCGTTTGACGTCTTTACGCGCGAGCAAATCGCCGGCGACTTGTTACCGAATCCTAATCGCGACCAATTAATCGCTTCGGGGTACAACCGACTGGGGATGATGAGTGCCGAGGGGGGGGTGCAAGATAAAGAGTACCTGGCCAAATACATTGCGGAACGAGTTCGTAACGTTTCGGGAACTTGGCTCGGCGTAACCTTGGGTTGTGCGGAGTGTCACGATCACAAATTCGATCCCTTCACTTCGCGTGATTTCTATCGAATGGAAGCGTTTTTTGCCGACATTCGCGAACGGGGTTTGTACTCGGGAGCCAATGACGACGGGAGTTGGGGACCGAAGATTAAAG
>JBEBGH010000429.1:0-4034 GCA_040081565.1 Pirellulaceae bacterium | reverse complement strand
GCTCACCATCCACTCGCCTGCGCTACGCCCGGTGGCGCGCTTCAGCACGCTCGTCACGTACGTGGGGCTGCGCCCCACCGCTGCCGCCACATCCCGTTCACGGGCCCAAAAACAGTAACCACCTGCATTGCAAGCGCAATCGAGGAGTCGTTTTCCCGCAAGGCCATTAGGGAACAACTCATCCAGCCGACGCAGAAATTTTTCGCGCGGCGAGATCAAACTCACCCCTTGATTCTGCGGCGGTGCCAAACGCCCGGACTCCGAGAAAATCTTTCCGGTTGAAATCGCAGGCCTCAATTGAATGTCATGATGCCACGGGGCAAGTGCTCGAATCGCAGCAACAAGTTCCGCTTCGGATTCAATAAAGGGCAGTTCAGGCGAACTCATCGTGTTTCTCAATTATTCAGGTTGCGTTTCAGGCTAACGGCCAATCCAGCGCCCGAAATATTCATGAAGCGTGATCGAGACAATTTCAAGGTTTTCGGAACTGGGCACAATCATGCTGGCCGATGGACGAAAGGGACCGAGAAAAAAATCGGCCGGCACAGCCTCCACTGCTATTCCGTTCTTTTCAAATAAGGCGGTGGCTCGTTTCAAATGCCAGGCAGAAGTCACCAGTCCAATTCGCTTCGGCTTATTATCGCCAAGTCCATCGAGCCATTGCCGGCACGCTGTAGCTTCTTCACTTGTATTGATGCCCTTGAGCATCACGATGGCGGCCTCCGGTACCGTTAACTCGATGAGGACCTGCCGGGTTTCCTCGCAAGGATCCTGATCTTTTTCGTCTCGGCGTAGAGAGTTCTTACCCGTCGCGACAATCTGGCTGACCTTGCCGGCATGGTACATTTCTGCCGCGATCGCGATCCGCTCACCTCCCCGCAGCAATTGTGGATGCCCATTCGGTTTATTGTCCGAGCCTCCACCCAAAACAATCAGGACGTCAAAGCGATCCCCTTCCAAAGGATTGAGCGCCAAATACTCGGACTCCAGTGAATGAACCAAGGCGCGTTGCACGAAGTAGTTTCCGCCGGCCGTCAAAACCAAAAATGGAATGAGGCCCATCAAAAACAAAACGCCATTGCGAACCAATGCGGCGAAGTAAATCTGGCACACAAAGATTACCCAAACGAGGCCCAATGGAGTGGCAAACAACCGCAATGTCTTTTCTGCCATCGTTCGGCCGGCAATCGCCCAGATCCCACCGATAAACAGGATCCAAATGACGACTAAGAAGGTGATGTGAATCCACCACGTCGGGCCTTCCACGTGCTCGCGCCGCGGACGATCGCCATATGATGGGTCGTAATCGTCCTCCCAAGATTTTCGTCGCCAAAACACTGTAGTTTTTTTCCTGTGGTTCCAGTTGCGGCGTCCCGTTGAACTGGCTGCACAGTTCGTGATAATCGAGTATCGGGTGTCCAGTCAACCAGGTGTATTTTGATGTTAAGTTTACAATCGGCCTCGCGAGAACGCTGGCTCAAACAAGTTTCGCTCCATTTGCCTGAAATTCTGATCGATCACGCGCATTGTGAAAAGAAGGCTGCCGCTTGCGCCATGAACTTGATCATAGCCTACGTTGATCATCCCGAATTGGTCGACGAACTGGTCCAGATTGTGAATGAAGAACTTGACCACTTTCGACAAGTCTTGGCGCTGCTCAGCCAACGGAACATTCCGTTTAGTCGACAATTAGCTGGAGGCTATGGCCGACAATTGAACGATTTGGTGCGGAAATTCGAACCGGCCCGCGCCATCGACCGCTTCCTGATTGCCAGTCTCATTGAAGCCCGTTCGTGCGAACGATTCGCGTTGTTGCGCGATCACGTCGCGGACCCGCAGTTGGCCGAATTCTATGGCAGCTTGTTTGAATCGGAGGCCCGCCACCATACGACCTATGTTCGCATGGCGAAGACCTTTGGCAGCGACGACGAAATTCGCCAACGGCTGGAGGAATTGTCCGCGTTGGAATCGGAGATCATTCACCGCGGCGATTCATTGCCGCGCATGCACAGTTAGGTTATCGCCTCCAGATCGCAGGGCAGGGGAGTGAACAGGATCACAGCGAAAAGATCTTGTCCATGTTCTTGGCGATCAACTCCAGCCGTGTCCGATCGCCGCCTGGAATTTCTGCAGTACCCCAGCCTTCGGTGAAACCAATCTTACGCAGTTCCTCCATCACCACCGGCCAGTTGCAACTTCCGTCCAACAACTCCACGTTGAAACCGGCGTACCAATCCCCTTTTTTTCCGACCTCCAGATCGTATTCTTTGATGTCCAATTTCTTGATCCGTTTGCCCAACACCTGGATCCATTCCGCGGGCGGCGCGTAACGAACGCTGTTGCCCACATCGTAATATGCTCCAATTTTCGGACTGTCTAATTCATCAATGAAGCGAGCGGTTTCCGTCGGCGACGTCAAGAAATTATTCCAGACATTTTCCATTAGGATATCGATGTCCAAGCGCTCAGCCAGTGGGATGGCCTTTTTGATTTCAGCGATAGATCGAGTCCAAGCGTCTTCGTAGGAAACTTCTTTGTTGCAAACCGCAGGAACCAGCAGCACGCTTGTTCCGCCAAAGGCCTTACTTTCCAGAATCGCTGTTTCGAGTCCTTTCAAACCCTCATGCCGAACCGCCGCATCAGGGTGAGAGAGAGTTTTATTCCAGTGAATCGAGTCCACAACTCCATGAACAGGTAAACCAGTTTTCTCGATTGCGTCCTGGACTTCGGCGACCGTCAACCCAGTTGGACTATCAAGTTCCACGCCATCAAAACCAAGTTCCTTGAGCACGCGAAATTTGTCGACGAGCGTTCCCGAAACGTTGACCATGCCGATCTTTACTGATTTTTTGAATTTCCCTGGAGTTTTTAAGGGAAGAAAATCTGCCGGTGCTGCGGCGACTTTGGCGCAAATGGGCAGAACAGCTGTTGTTGCAAGCAGCGCGGATCCAGCGAAAACGAACTGCCGACGACAAAGTTTGTCATTATTCTGCGACACTAATGGTCCCTTTCTCTGAATTTTCGAAATCTGGTTAAAATCTATTGTGTGATTTTTGGGGTAAGACTTCAATCAGTGCGACTGCTTTAGGTCCCAAGTTCATCGAATTGAACCCAGTCGCAGTTCCGCAACGTATTCAAATAAATGCTTGAAAACGAAAAAAATAACGAAACGCTTCCGACCGCGATGGATCTGGTGGGACAAATGATCGGCGACTACGTCGTCCTCCGACGACTTGGTAGCGGCGGAATGGCGAACGTTTATTTGGCTGAACAAACATCGTTGAAACGCAAAGTCGCGCTGAAGGTCATGCGGGACGAATTGGTTGGCGATCCCACTTATGTGAGCCGTTTTGTTCGCGAAGCCCAATCGGCGGCTTCATTGGTTCAAGCCAACATTGTTCAGATCTATGAAGTTGGCCATCAAGGCCAGTTGCACTTCATTGCCCAAGAGTACGTCGCTGGCAGAAACCTCCGCCAACATTTGGCGCGGCATGGTGCCCTTGAACCAATTATGGCGTTTAATGTTCTCCGCCAAGTTGGAATGGCTTTACAAAAGGCCGCTGAGTCCGGGCTGATTCATCGGGATATCAAACCGGAAAACATCATGATCACGCCGAATGGCGAAATCAAAGTAACCGACTTTGGATTGGCAAGATTCCAAAACAAAAATCAAAAAACAGATCTAACGCAAATCGGGATCGCGATGGGCACGCCGCTCTACATGAGTCCCGAACAAATCGAAGGTCGCGACGTCGACCATCGCAGCGATCTCTATTCGCTCGGCGTCACCGCCTATCACATGTTGGCCGGTAAGCCACCATTTGAAGGCGACACGCCACTCGCAGTCGCCCTGCAACACTTGAACAAGCAAGCCGAGGACATGGCGCTGATCCGCCCCGACGTGTCCTCCGAATTGTGCAAAGTCGTGCACAAGTTGATGGCCAAAAAACCAGAGGACCGCTTTCAAAGTGCCAGTGATTTCTTGCGCGAATTGCGAAAAATTCGGATCGACGATCATGAGGATTGGGACTGTC
>JBEBGH010000428.1:0-4045 GCA_040081565.1 Pirellulaceae bacterium | reverse complement strand
AATACGACGCCCGGGAGTCGCGGCAGTTGGAACAAAAGAATAAGTTGGACAAACCCAGAGCTCTCGATTCCTAGAATCGGAATTTACTGAGTTTATCGAACCGAAGACCACTCTTTAAAAAATCTATCGCTCGATCATCCAAGGCAGTTGTTGTCCAGGGCGGAGACAATCGCAACCGGGAATTCGTGGAATCGGCACGCCAATTTGTTGGGTTCCGTCGTTGAAGTAGAACTTGGGCGCGGGTAGTTTTGCTCCGGCCAATTCTTCCATCGTTGCCGCATCAAAAACGCGACCGTTTGCAACGACCATAGAAATGAACTCAGAATCTCGGATTTCTTTGACAGGGTTGCGACCCCGGTCGTAAATCACTAAATCCGCTAACTTGCCGACTTCCAGAGACCCAAGGTCTTTGTCCAGTCCAAGGTATTTCGCGCCATTGATGGTGCCGCATTGCAATGCTTCCATCGGCGTCATCCCGCCTTGAACGAAGCCCCACATTTCCCAATGCGTCGCCAACCCTGCAAGTTGACCGTGGCCTCCAGCCTGAACCAAGCCGCCGTCGCGTACCACTTGGCGAGCGATCTCGGCCACTTTGATATGGTTGTAATCCTCGAGTGGTGCTTTTTGCCGTCGCCGCGAAGGCGGGCTCAACACATGTTGCGGGACAAAACGATTCAAGCGCGGATGAAGGAATAAATCATCAACTTCATACCAATATCGTTCGCCCGTTAATCCGCCATAAGCTACGCACAGCGTCGGCGTATAACCCACTTGGGTTCCTCGCCACAGATTCATCACATCTTCGTAAGCCGTTTGCACCGGCAGCGTGTGTTCGATACCGGTATGACCATCAACGATCATCGTCAGATTGTGCATGAACGTCGATCCACCTTCGGGAACGACCATCATTTCCAGTTCGCGAGCTGCGGCGATCACTTGTTGCCGCTGATCACGCCGCGGCTGGTTGTAGCTCTTAACACTGAAGGCACCCAGAGCCTTCATGCGCCGCAAGTGAAATCGCGCGTCGTCCAGGCTTTCAATTTCCGCTTTGAAATTTCCGGCCCCACCGTACAAGATCGTTCCGGTCGAGAATATGCGCGGGCCGAGAATCTCGCCGGCCTTGATCATCTCACTCGCCGCAAAAATGGTGTTTGAATCGTTGGAGGGATCGTGAATCGTTGTGACGCCGAAAGCCAATTCCGAGTGAGACACCCAGTTTTTCTGCGGAATGATTCCGAGGCTGCCGCGGGCTCCATGTGCATGCACATCAATGAAGCCGGGCGTCACGACCAAACCTCGCGCCGGAATCACCTGGCAACCCGCCGGAATCTTGACATCTTTGCCCGGGCCAATTGCGGCGATCCGATTTCCTTCAATCACGATGGTCCCGTTTTCGATCGTTCCCTCGGGGCCCATCGTCACAATTTTGGCTTCAGTAATGGCCAAAGAGTTTTTTGGTCGGGTATATTCAGCCAACATTTGCAGGCTGATTTTGGTCGGCTCAACCGGTTTAGAATCTTTGGCCGCAGACTTCTCTGTCAAAGCAGCAAATGCCGCATCAAGTGGAAGCGAAAACAAATCCGGTCCCAGCGACCAATTCAATTGTCGGCTGTCTCCCGAAAAGTG
Source organism: Pirellulaceae bacterium (assembly GCA_040081565.1). GTDB lineage: Bacteria > Planctomycetota > Planctomycetia > Pirellulales > Pirellulaceae > BJ22. The sequence goes on along the minus strand of JBEBGH010000428.1, from coordinate 2,419 downwards.
AATCCAGTTGCCCGCTTCTTGGCTCGCCTTCACGAGTGGAAGTGCCGTCGACTTGGGACCGATTTCGATCGGTTGACCGGTTTGCACGAAAGGTGCGACGTACACATTGAAGCGTTCGATGAACGCGATCCACTTGGCATCCGGGGAAACGCGAAAATCGGTACCCCATTGCGTGCGGAAATGGTGTTGGCGGTTTTGTCCGTCCAAGTCGATCGAATAAAGTCCAAAATTATCCGTATCGTTGCTGCTCGAACTATCGACAAAATAGATCTTGTCGTTGCTGGCAGCGAATTGTGCAGAATGGCCGCTTTCAGAAATTCGTTTCGGTTCGCCACCTCGGGTTGGAATGTAGTACAGTCCCGGTTCGCGTGACCACAACGGAGAGGTCAGCAGGCCGCCACCACTCTTGCTGTAGACGATCCTTTGACCGTTTGGCGAAAAGACCGGATCGATGTAATGGCCAGGTTCATGAGTTACTGTCCAAGACTCTGGTTGTGCTTTCGGAGTGCTCTCGATGACGCGAATGCTTCCCAAGGAGTCGTCGTTCCAAGTGACATACGTTAGATAATTACCATCTGCAGAATAGCTGGGGCAATATTCAAAGTGGTCGGTTTGGCTGGTCAACCGTTGTGGCTTTCCGTCCGGCAATGCTTGTACGTAGACGTAACCCAAAGCCTGAAATGCGACTTGGTCGCCTCGAGGAGAGACGCGAACCCAACGCAAAAGCTTCACCGGGAACTGGTCGGGCGCCACCTCGATAGGGAAGCGCACCACCCGACTCATTGTCCGGGTGTCTCGAATTCGGAAAGGGATTTCTGTGGCAATTCCATTCGACGCGTCGATCTTGCGAATCTGCCCTTTGGCCCAAACGACGATGTGTTCGCCATCGGGAGTCCAGGCGAAACTGGGATACACGCCGTGAATCGCCCAAGCCTCTTGCATGTCGCGTTCCAGGGCGTAATACAGCAACTGAATTCGACCCGATTGGATATCGAGCAAATGCAAACCTGTGTGAGAGCCAACACGACGAACAAAGGCAATCGTTTTGCCGTCCGGCGATGGAGTTGGACGGCAGGCTCCACCTGGACCCGTGATGAAATCTTCAATCTTGCCGGTCGCCAACTCCAGTCGCTTGACGACGTAAATCTGTTGAGTGGAGTCTTTGTCGTATGAAAAAGAATCGCCCGGGGTTGAGTCTTGCGAATAGAACAAATATTTCCCGTCGCGCGACAGAATCGGTTCATTGACGTCTTTTTGATCGTTGGGCTTTTTGGTGAGCTGTACGCCTTCGGTCGAATTGGCATCGATCGCCGCCCGATGGTACATCCAAATTTCGCCCGACCCTAAAGATCGTCGACCGGTAAAGTGTTTTCGCGCGACCAGATAATTTCCGTCTGGCGACCAACTCGCGTTGTTAACCAAACGAAAAGTCTCGTTTGTTACTTGTTTGACATCCGACCCGTCACGTCGCATGATCCAAATGTTGTCGCCGCCGCGCTCGCTCTTGCCTGTTCGGTCGCTGGTGAAAGAGATCCATTCGCCATCGGGACTAAAGCGAGGTTGCATGTCCCAAGGCACGCCACTCGTCAATTTTGTGGGGAACACGTCTCCCGTTCCATCCGCGCCTGAAATAGGCATGGAATAGAGATCACCCAAAAGGTCAAACACTACCGTCTTGCCGTCCAGGCTGACATCCAAATTCAGCCAAGTCCCCTGCGTGACATCGATTGGTTGCTCAAAAGTTTCTCCCGGCGATTTCTCGACATCCCACTTCGCTTTGTTCTCATCGTCATTCGCTGCGGCAAACCCAACCGACGCGCATAACGCTGACAACAGGATCGTCAACAGGGGCAAGGGCAACTTGGAAAACATCCGCGTTTTCTTCTTGATCGTTTTCCCGCCGCACGAGTTGATCGGATGTCGCTTCATCAATAAATCTCCAACAAGTCCAAAATCTAAACGTCAATTACGCCAGTATATCACCGCAACACAAAGCATGTGTCATCCAACGTGCGATTTGCTGCGCTCGTTGTACGAAACCTAAAACTGAACCAATGCGTTTTCTTTGCATCGCGGAATTCGGTTGAAAACTTAGGAGAGAAACCGACAAACCGAAACAGCTTTGGATCGGCAACCAGTGGGCTGTACAACGCTTTGAATCGCGGTAATACACAACAGGACGGTCTTTCGAAACAAGCGAACTATAAAGCCTTCGAGCAAAATTCCCGCTGTAGTCGAGGTAGTCCTTTTGGAGGTCGGAATTGTTTAGAATTAACAGTGGCAAGGCTGAACTTTGGTTTCTGCAGGGTGAAATGGGAAGAAGAATTGAAAATGACGCGGGTTCCACGGCATTCTGCTGGAATGGAATTTGCTATCAAAAAACAGTTGTCATTCACAGTCGCAAGGTGCAGGTTTCAGC
>JBEBGH010000427.1:0-4051 GCA_040081565.1 Pirellulaceae bacterium | reverse complement strand
GACGCCATGCACATCAAAGTGACAAGGGCGACGCGAAAGGAACTGGCAAACGAATCCGACGCCGCAGCCCACGTCCAGCGACTTTCCCTGCAACATCTGCAGGCGGCTCAACGATTTGACGCAATTCAGAAACCCTGGGGAGTTTTCCGCGCGATTGTAGTTTTCGTTCTTGGAAATGACTTCGTTGTAGATTGAACGGTAGTCAGGCATACAGGACTTCGATTTACTTGCGATTAATGCGGATCAGGAAGTCATCAGTGGAACCGAATTCCTGGCGGACGACCAGCACCGACTGACGGGGCAAAAATCGCGGTACCCGTTCGGCTTTGGAAAACTCAATCCGGCGGATGGGGGTTTCCGGTCCTCCGCATCCAAACAAATATTTGCCAGCCGAGATGACTTGGCATTCTCCGGTCAACGGATCGACGATCATACAAGCCAAAGACTCGATCGCCGGGGCGTCAAAATGCTGGTTGAGATTGCCCAACAGCGCCTTTAACCATGCCTGCGGCTCCAACTTGATTTGCGACAGCACGTCGAAACTAGTCCGCAAACAATTAGCTTGGGCAGCCGCATCGACGCCATGCAATTCCGCCAACAGCACGGCCAACTTGTCCTCTGCCGTGACTCGCCAGATTGAGAAGTGTTCCCGATGAGGTCCGGTTTTCAGACATTGCCGCCCGCTGGAGATTGTCCAATCTGCGAATGGAGTCGGCGTCCAAGCCTCGACCAATTGCTCGTGAGGCGCAGATTGGAAAACGATCTTCGCCGCCACCAATGCCGTATCGAGACGACGGAGCAAAGATCGCCGTTCCATTTCACAGGCAATTCTGCCCGCAATAATTTCAAGCACTTGAAGGTCGTCGTTGCTCGGAGTTCGCCGCCGATCACCGGTAAGCCATAGCGTGCCCATGATGTTATCGAGCGATGCCACCGGCACGCAGACCGCGGAGCGGCAAGCAACGGGTGTTTCCCACTCGAAAATTTCAGCTCTGCGTCCAAGGGTAAGCACATTTCCGGACATTGCCGCCACGTCGCCTCGACAAATTCGCAAGTCACGATAGTAACCGAGTCGATCCTCGAAGTGTGTGCCTGCCACGACACGAAACACCAGCGAATTGGTTTGCTCGTTAAGCACGCACAAGGCAGCCGACTCGTAGCCCAGCAGATCGATCGCTGACTTGAGCAATTGCTGGAAGAAGGCCCACTGGCGAGCTTCGTTGTCGGGTCGGACTTCAAGCGTGCACATCGTCGCCAACTCGGCGTGTGCCTTGCGCAAGTCATTACGTGTCTCTGTCAGTTGCGCGAAGACGCTGGTTAAAGACTTCGCCAGCTTTTCCGAAGCAGCGCGATCGACAGCAGAGCGTTTACCGCCGACCGATTCCGAAAGGTCTTCAATGTAAAAACTTCCTTCGGCGGCTTGCGGGCCCAACGCAAATTGTGTGCGGCGCTCGATGCTGGGTGTTGTTTCCGCGAACCCTAGCACCCAGCCGGTTAATTCTTCGAAATCCTGGAAGACTGCATCGAACCCGCGCGGGACGGCAACAAGCGGGACGGGAGTGTCTCCGACCGTCGGGAACAAGCGGGGGTATTCTGGCGACGAGTCTGACATTTCCCAAATTTTTTCTGAAATGAAGCCTTAATCCGCTTGTCACATTCTGCCGCAGGGGCGGGGTAGTCCATCCAACGACCGGGCCTGGCGGAAGTTGCAGACCTACACGCTCAGCAATCGGCGGACTCGCTGGAATACTTTTCCAAATCGGAAAACTCCCGCATTTGAGCCGCAAAATCGTCGCCAAAGTTCGGATTTATGCCGACTGTAACGTTGTGCAGTCGCGGTCATCTTCCGGCGAGCATTGAACGAACTTCACGAGAATGAGGAGATTCTGGAATAAAAAGGGCTTTAAACAGGCCCTTTATGCCGAAGGAAAAGCCGCTGTCCCTTGTCGGATTCCTGCGTTTTTTGTATCTTTAGCCCTTTCAGATTTGAACTGCCCCACAAATTCTCGCGGGTCATTTTATTTTTTGCCGTCAAACAAAGGACTTTTCCGTGGCTGGAACTAAAACGTACATTGCGCATCCAAACGAACTCGATGCCAAGTGGTGGATTGTCGACGCAGACAACGCGATCGTTGGCCGTTTGGCAACGGAAATCGCAATGGTGCTGATGGGCAAGCATCGCCCGACCTATACCCCACACATCGACACAGGCGATTACGTCATTGTGTTGAATGTCGAGAAGGTTAAATTCACGGGCAAGAAATGGGAACAAAAAACCTACGCTTGGTACTCTGGTTATCCGGGCGGCTTGCACACTGAAACGGCAAAAAACCTGATTCAACGCTCACCTGAGTTAATTCTCAAGGACGCGGTCCGACGAATGTTGCCAAAAAACAAGCTGGCTCGTCACATGCTGTTGAAGCTGAAGTGCTACAAGGGATCGGAACATCCTCATCAGGCACAATGTCCGCAGCCACTCGATGTTTCCAGTTCCAACGCGTAATTAACCACAACCCGAAACGGATTAAGACGGATAGATATTTATGCTGATTCACAAGACAGATGCAAAAACGGGCATGGTTCTCGGAACGGGTCGCCGCAAAAGTGCGGTGGCTCGAGTTCGCGTGACCGCTGGCAAAGGCAAGATTTTGGTGAACAACCGGGAACTGGAAAACTATTTTCCTAACGTGCAAGACCAAACGGCGATCACAGATACACTGAACGCCGTTGGAGTTCGCGATTCCGTTGATGTCTTCATCACCGCCAGCGGTGGCGGAGCGACTGGACAGAGCGGTGCGAGCCGTATGGGATTGGCTCGTGCGTTGGTTGGATACAATGCCAGCCACTTCCAAAAGCTGCGTGACGACGGCTATTTGACTCGCGATTCCCGCATGAAGGAACGCAAGAAGTACGGCCTTCGCGGTGCTCGTCGAGGCGTTCAATTCTCGAAACGATAGACTTTTTTCAAATCCGACCAAACAATTCAAACGCTTGGGATTTCCCGAGCGTTTTTTTGTTTCCCCATCGAAAATCTCTCGCTAACGCCCAACCAAAAGAATGATCGGATTCGGTTTCGCTGTCGAACTTTTCGTAAACTACTGACAGGAATTGAAATTCGTAATTAGAAGACGTGCCAAAAGTCGCTGACATAAATCAAGGATTGAAACCATGTTCGATTTCTTTTTCGAAAATTCTTTCCGCATCGTGATCTTTGTCGCTCCGTTGCTGATCATCTTATTTGTCTCCAGCCAATTGTTTACCAAGCCCAAGTTGATGCATTGGGGAGTCGCGGGAGTTGTCCTGTTAATCGGCTGGGTAGTCGTCGAGAGGTTGGTTGTTACGGACCGAGAATACCTTGATCAGTCCATCTATTTCATGTCCGATTGTGTTCAGCGAAACGATGTCGAGGGCCTGCTCGCCTACGTCAGTATTAACAGTAAACAAACATATCGTCGGGTGCAGAAGGAATTTCCCGATTACCAATTTCGTTCATGCAATATCGTGCGTCGCAACGATTTGCAAATTGACGAAACGAAGGCACCACCGACAGCTCGAATTGACTTTTCGGTCTTTGTCGATCTCGATGCCACGATTCGGTACGGATACAACGGACCGGCTCAACGAAATGTGGTTCTGGAATTCGAGAAAGAATCCGATGGAGTGTGGCGGGTGGTTAACTTCGAGCATTACGACCCACGCGACCTCATCAAGCGGTTCTAGGCCGTCTTCGAGTTGCTGTGCGCTTCGTAATAGCAGCGCAAAAAAAAACGGCTGTCGTTACATCATGTACGACATGCCGTTTTTGGGACCGCTGCAGCCAAATGCAAACGATCCGTTCGCAATCAGTTTCATTTCCAAAAAACTGAATGGAATCTAATCAACCAATACACTGTGGCCCAGATACCGGTTGATTTCTTCCAGAGCGAACAACGAAGGAGTTCGATTAAATGCCCCGCTGTTTTCGTTTTCCCGAGAGCTTCAAAAGTAGTCCGAACGGGTCGATTTTCATAGCCTCAAAAAATTCGCATTCTTGATTACCAGCTGTCGTAAG
>JBEBGH010000426.1:0-4057 GCA_040081565.1 Pirellulaceae bacterium | reverse complement strand
TCCGAAACATTGAAAACTTCAAAACCGCCATCTACTTTTATTGTGGTGGACTCAGCCTACACCCACGATAATCCCGGATGGACCGTATATTCGGCGGTTCGATCGGAATTTCCGATTTTGAGACCTCGACTTCCGGTCAGCCAATTTCTTGGACTGCAGGCTGGGGAGAATAGTCAACTAAGACGCGCGACGTTTATGTTTATGTGGGATAGCGAAAGTTCACGGCTCAAACCAAATGTTGCCAATGGTCCGGCGACAACGGGCGAGCAGAAGACGCCTGAATAGGGCGATGAGACAATTGAAGCGCGGTATTTGACGCGATTGTTTTGCCAGCTGTCAGACTTCCATCTAAGGCCATTTCGCCTCAAACAACGGCTCATCTCGACCGATTGTTTCCCCAACATCGCTTACCGACCATGACAGCCACTTTTTTTTGACTACAGTGGAGTGCTTGGGGAGTGTGGACCGACGACCGTCTGGAACGGCGCGGAGTCCCTTTCTTATTCTCTAGTACGACCACGAGGAAATGATGCGCGGATTTTTTTGGCAAGCGATCGCAAACACGCAACGAATTTGGCAAGCAGCCGTAATCGCCGGTCTGTCGGTGGGGCTCGCCTCGACCCTGACAGCCCAAGACTCGGACGTCCCCAAGGACGAAACGCCGGGCATTAACTCGGGACTTGTGTCGCCGCTGAAATTCCGAGGCATCGGACCGGCGCTGATGTCGGGTCGCATTGGCGACATCGCGGTTGATCCAACCGATCGCTCGACTTGGTACGTGGCGGCTTCCTCCGGCGGCGTGTGGAAGACCACCAACGGCGGCGTTACCTTCACTCCAATCTTCGACGGGTACGGTTCGTATTCCATCGGGTGCGTGACCATCGATCCGAACGATCGGCATACGATCTGGGTCGGCTCCGGCGAAAACAACTCGCAGCGCAGCGTGGCTTATGGTGATGGCGTTTACAAATCAACGGACGGTGGCCAATCGTTCGCCAAAGTCGGCCTCGAAAACAGCGAACACATCGGCATGATTGCCGTGCATCCAGACGACAGCAACACGGTCTTCGTCGCCGCGCAAGGACCACTTTGGAAAGAAGGCGGCGACCGTGGCCTTTATAAAACGACCGACGGCGGCAAGACCTGGGCCAAGATTCTCGACATCAGCCCCAACGCCGGGATCAACGAAGTTCACATCGATCCGTCCAACCCCGACATCATGTATGCTTCCTCGTATCAACGTCGTCGGCATACTTGGGTGTTGATCGATGGTGGTCCGGATTCGACGATCTACAAAACCACGGACGGCGGCAATAGCTGGAAGAAAATCAATCGCGGCTTGCCCAGTTCCGACATGGGCAAAATCGGGATGGATATCTCGCCTGTGGATCCGGAAGTTGTGTATGCGATCGTAGAAGCGGCCGAAGGCCAAGGGGGCTTTTTCCGCAGCGAAAACCGCGGCGAAACCTGGCAAAAGATGGGCAGCTACGTGTCGGGCGGACCGCAATACTACAACGAAATTTTTGCCTGTCCGCACAACGTCAACCGCATCTACTCAATGGATACGACGACAATGGTTTCCGAAGACGGCGGGCGAACGTTTACGTCCCTCGGTGAAGAAGACAAACACGTCGATAATCATGCCCTCGTCATCGATCCGAACGACGAAAACCACTTGATCATCGGCTGCGACGGCGGCATCTACGAAACCTGGGATCGAGGCAAGACCTACGATTACAAACAAAACCTGCCAATCACGCAGTTCTACAAAGTTGCCGTTTCCAACGACCTGCCGTTTTACTTCGTCTATGGCGGCACGCAGGACAATGCGACTCAAGGCGGTCCGTCACGCACCAACAACACGCATGGCATCCGCAATAGCGATTGGTTCATCACCGTGTTCGGTGACGGCTTTGAACCAACGGTTGATCCTGAGGATCCGAATACCGTCTACTCGCAATGGCAGCATGGTGGACTGGTTCGTTTCAATCGCAAGACTGGTGAAGCCGTCGACATCAAACCCCAGGAGGCCAAAGATGGCCCGCCGCTTCGTTGGAACTGGGACTCGGCGCTGTTGATTTCACCTCACAATTCAAAACGAATTTACTTTGCAGCGCAAATGCTGTTCCGCACCGACGATCGCGGTGACAACTGGACGGCTGTCAGCCCGGACCTGACTCGGCAAATTGACCGCAACAAACTGAAGGTCATGGGCCGGATCTGGGGCGTCGACGCGGTGGCGAAGAATTCTTCGACATCCCTTTACGGGAACATCGTCGCGCTGGATGAGTCGCGGTTGGTCGAAGGCCTGCTCTACGTCGGCACGGATGAAGGGCTGGTGCAAGTCAGCGAGGATGGCGGTAAGAACTGGCGGAAGGTCGACGGGTTCGGCACTCTGGACATTCCCGAATTCGGCTACATCAACGACATCGAAACCGACTACCACGACGCGAATACCGTTTACGTTGCCGTCAACAATCACAAACGAGGCGACTTCAAGCCTTACATTCTGAAATCCAAGGACCGCGGCCAGACCTGGCAGGAAATCTCCGGTAACCTGCCAGAACGCGGCAGTGTCTATTGCTTGAAGCAAGATCACGTGAATCCGAACTTGCTCTTCTGCGGCACCGAATTCGGTTGCTACTTCACCGTTGATGGCGGTGAGAAATGGGTGGCCTTGAAATCGGGTTTGCCAACCATCGCAATTCGCGATCTGGAAATCCAACGTCGTGAAAACGATTTGGTCTTGGCTTCGTTCGGTCGCGGGTTCTTCGTACTCGACGATTACTCGCCGCTCCGCGAGTTGAAGGCCGAGGTCCTGGAAAAGAACCATATGTTCCCAATCAAGAAGGGCCAGATGTTCCAGATCGTCAGCCAGATGGGCGTGCCCGGTCGCGGCTTCCAAGGAAGCAACTACTATTCGGCACCCAATCCGGAATACGGCACGACGTTCACCTTCCATCTCAAGGAAGAACTCAAAACGAAAAAGGGCGAGCGACAAAAGAAAGATCGTCAGCTTAACGCCAGCGGCAAAGACGTTCCGTACCCAAGCTGGGAAGACTTCAGGGCCGAAGATCGTGAGGTTGCCCCGACTCGTTGGCTGACGGTTCGCGATTTGTCGGGCAACGTAGTCCGCAAAATCCCGACGTCAACGGGCAAGGGCATGGTCCGCGCGACGTGGGACTTCCGTCATTCAGGCGCTGGTGGCGGCGGACGACGACGCGGTGGTGGCGGCGGTGCTGTCGCAATTCCCGGCAAGTATACGGTAGAGGTTTCGCAAATGGTCGACGGAGAAATTTCCGAGGTCCTTCCGAAAACTGAATTTGAAATCGAACCGCTGACGTTTGGCGATACCTCGGAAGTCAACCGCTTGGCGATTATGGAATTCAGCAAGCAAGTTCTGAAACTGGGCAACGCCGTGACGGCCGCCACGCAATCGGCAACGGATGCTACCGAAAAACTTGCGGCCATCGAGACCCTGACAACTTCGGCCTCCGAAGTGGATCCGGCGATGTGGAAGGAAATCCGCGCTTTGCAAATTCGACTGCTGGATGTTCAGGAGAAATTCACTGGTAACCCCACGCGTCCGAGTCGCAACGAAGACGCACTGCCGGGTCTACAAGGCCGTTTAATGAACGCCATGATGGGTGCCCTAGGCAGCACGACTGGCCCGACGGGAACGCATCGCCGTCAATTGGAAATTGCAACTGAGGAATACGAGGCGACGCTCGGCGAACTCAAGAAGTTGCTGGAGACTGATATTCCGGCGATGCTGAAGAAGTTCGACGATCTCGGCGCCCCTTGGACTCCCGGCCGCAGCTTGCCGAACTGGAAGTAAGGGCGAACGCTTTTCCTAAACTTGAAAATCTTCATCCACCACGAGCGCGGCCAATTGCCACGCTCGTGGTTTTTTTCTGATTTTTTAATCGACTTTGAACAGCGACCCAAGGGCGATAATTCGCGATCTCTCAATCTACGATCCTTCTTGCGGACATCCTCCGTGCCGAATCTTCTCTGGCTATGAAAGACGGCGACTTTGGGCACCTCTTCATTCTTC
>JBEBGH010000425.1:0-4073 GCA_040081565.1 Pirellulaceae bacterium | reverse complement strand
CGCTGACGACGCAGGACAGGAACAAGTATCTGAGCAGGAAACGCATGGGCATGGGCGGGATGGTATCATAGGCACGGTGGCGCGCCACCGCGCAGTTCGTTAGCGTCTGGCAGGCAGTTTTCCAAGTGCTCCGGCCCGAAGCGTCTCAATGGAATCGGTCGCGGAGACGGACACACCGAGGCCGCGGATCAGGCCGTCGCTCAGGCGGTAGATCCATCCGTGAATGCTGAAGGACTGTCCGCGCTCCCAGGCTGACTCGACGACAGTGGTCTGGCAGACGTTCACGACCTGCTCGATCACATTCAGCTCACACAGGCGGTCCACGCGCTCCAGCGGATCTGTCTCGCGGTGGATGAGGTCATTGTACTTCCACGCCACGTCCTGCACATGCCGGAGCCAGTTGTTGATGAGGCCGAGGCGCTGGTTTTGCAATGCCGCGCCCACGCCGCCGCAGCCGTAATGGCCGCACACGATGACGTGCTTCACCTTCAGCACGTCGATGGCGTACTGCAGGACGGAGAGACAATTGAGGTCGGTGTGAACGACGACATTGGCGACGTTCCGATGCACGAAAAGCTCGCCGGGCTGTAGATCGACGATTTCATTGGCCGGCACGCGGCTATCGGAGCAGCCGATCCAGAGATACTCCGGCGCCTGCTGGCGAGTGAGGCGGGCGAAAAACTCAGGGTCCTCGCCCACGCGAGCGGCGGACCAGCGGCGATTGCTATCGAGGAGTTCGGCGAGTGGATTGGCAGGCATGATACGACGGAAAGGAGTGCCGATGATGCTGCCCGCGAACCCGCGAAACGCAACCGCGATGGCGGACAACTTGTGGATCGGAACTCGAAATTCCAAAGCGGCCCCGGCTCATTGATCCAACTCAAACACAAACGGCAGCCCCTGCGCCTTCATCATGTCGCGCTCTTTGGCGAGGAACTGGTCGGCCAGCCTCGCAAAGCCACCCTCACTGCGGAACTTTGCCAGCACCTCGTCGATCTTCTCCTTCGTCTCAGGCTGATTCTGATTCATGCCGATGGCCCAGACTTCCTCCCGCAGCGGAGCGAGCAGCGCGCGGGTCGTCTCGCGATGGCGGTCGTGATAGTTCATGATGGAAATCTGATCATAGACCCAGGCATCCACGCCTCCCTTCGTCACCTCCAGCACACAGGCGGCATCGGTGTCGAGCGCGACGATCTGGGCCTGCGGCGCTTCTTTGCGCGCCCACATCTCGCCTGTCGTGCCGAGCCGTACGACCAAGCGCCGACCCGGAGTGCGCAGATCGTCCGCCTTTTGCACCGGCGAGTTCTTGGCGACGAGAATTGAAAGTCCCGTCTTCACATAGGGATCAGAGAAGTCGATGGACTTCCGGCGCTCTTCGTTGGCCGTCATCGACGAGATCACCAAATCAATGCTCCCAGTCTTTAGGGCGGTGATGAGTCCGTCGAAGTTGATGTTTCGGAACTCCACCTCCCTGCCCATCGCACGGGCGATCTCCCGCCCGAGCTCGACGCTCGCGCGGCGCGTTCGCACTTCCGCGAGGGCAAACCCGGCAACGTGAAATACCACGTCTATCCGGAGATGGCGGCCGCGGGACTTTGGACCACGCCCACCGACCTGGCCAAGGTGGCGATCGACCTGGCCAAGAGCGCCTCGCAGGACCAGGGGAAGGTACTGTCCCAGAAAACGGCCAAGGAAATGCTGACGGTGGTCGACCGGCCGGTAATCCAGCATGTGGTCGACGAGGCCAAGGCCATTTGTTCTTACGCTAACTTTTGTCGCGTCACTGGTTCGCCAGAAGAACTGATCGTTGACTTCGGCCTGAATTCGCAACCGATGGGCTCCAATGAGAAGCCTGTCGAAATTACACAGCGAATCGTGTTGAACTTTTACACTGCCAAACGCTTGCTCCATGCCTTGCATATTTCGGTGCAACGACATGAAGAAATTTTCGGCAATATCGAAACAGATATTCAAAAACGAGTAATCCCTCGCGAACCGGCAAAAACCTAAACGAGCGAATTCCCCCGAAATTTGACAACTTGTAATCGAGCTGCCAACTGATGCCAAAACGTTCTATCGAAAACGTCGACGTCAAAAACAAAAAAGTCCTCATCCGCGTCGACTTCAATGTTCCTCAGGACAAGAACGGCGCGATCACGGACGATCGGCGAATTGAGATGGCGTTGCCAACCATTCGTTCGGTTTTGGATCGGGGCGGCAGCGCGATTTTGATGAGTCATTTAGGACGGCCCGAGGGTGCGCCGGATCTGTTGTATTCGTTAACGCCGGTCGCCAAGCGTCTCAGCGAGTTGATCGGGCGTCCCGTAGTTTTTGCAACGGATACGGTAGGGAACGACGCGGTTTCCAAATCCGCAGCGTTGAAACCCGGCGAAATTCTGTTGCTGGAAAATGTTCGCTTCAACGCGGGCGAGAAAAAAGGTGAGGCGAGTTACGCCAAAGTCCTCGCGGGCATGGCCGACGTCTATTGCAACGATGCTTTTGGCACTTGCCATCGTACGGAAGGTTCAATGTACGCCGTACCCATGGCGATGGAGGGGCGTCCCCGAGTTGTCGGACTGTTGGTTGAAAAGGAAGTCAAATATCTGAGCGAGGTCATTCGCCAGCCGCAGCGGCCTTTCGTGGCGATTCTCGGTGGCGCAAAAGTATCTGACAAAATCAAAGTGATCGACAATTTGCTCAATGTTTGCGACCAAGTCTTGATCGGCGGAGCAATGGCCTACACGTTTTCATTGGCCAAAGGCGAAAAGGTCGGCAAGAGCCTTGTTGAACCAGACAAAGTAGAACTGGCGCGGGAACTCATCTCGCGCGGTGGCAAAAAGCTAGTGCTGCCCGTCGATACGCATTGTGGCGACAACTTTAGCGCGGATTGCCACAAGAAAATCGTACCGAGTGGTCAGATCCCTGACGACTTTCAAGGCTTGGATATTGGTCCCGAAACAGCCAAACAGTACCGGGCGATCGTTCTGGCGGCGAAAACGGTGGTTTGGAACGGCCCCATGGGTGTCTTCGAAATGCCTCCTTTTGACGCTGGCACTCGAGCCGTCGCACAAGCAATTGCAGACAGCCACTCCACCAGCATTATCGGCGGCGGCGACAGTGCTGCAGCGATTTCTCAATTGGGCTTCGAAGATAAGGTCACCCACGTCAGCACCGGCGGCGGGGCGAGCCTGGAAATGCTTGAAGGCAAATCATTCCCTTCGGTAGATATCTTGGACGAAGCCTAATCGCACAGTCTAGTTCGACCAAAGCTGCCAACTGAAGCGGGCAATCAGAGCGAAGACCACGACGAAGAATACTTGGCGGATGAACCGCGAACCCTTCAGAATTGCCAACTTCGAACCGACAAAACTGCCGGCAACGTTGGCAATCACCAACGGGATGGCAACGAGCCATACGACGTATCCAGACCAGGCCAGCACGGCAAACGAGCTGACGTCTCCCGCAACGTTGACTGCTTTGGATACTGCCGAGCTCTTCAAAAAATCCAGGCCCAACACGCTAACAAATCCAAACACCAAAAACGTCCCGGTGCCTGGACCAATCAAGCCATTGTAAAAGCCGCAAGCGGAGCCAACAAAAAACGCGGCCCAGGTTTCGCGCCCCGGCGTGAACCGCCGATTTTCAACTTGACCCAAATCCTTCCGCACAAACATGTAGATGGCGAGGGCGATGATCGCGATAACAACCGCGCCCTTCAGTTGTTCACCGTCTATTCGCGTCGCGAGTTCCGCACCCAAAAACGATGCAACAAACGCGCCAACACATCCGGGCAACAGCAAATGCCACTCAGGCTTCGTAAATCGAAAATAATTTCTGGCAGCAACGGATGTCCCGACGATCGACGACGTTCGGTTCGTGCCAACGATGCTCAATATCGACCAATGCGGAAACAAATTCAGCATGGCGGGAGTGCCAATCAATCCTCCGCCACCAACAATGGAATCCAAAAACCCCGCAGAAAAGCCAATCAAACTCAGCAGGATTATCAGCTCGATGGTTAATTCCGAAAATTCCATTTTCCCGCCAATTTTGCCGCTGAAACGAGACTAAGC
>JBEBGH010000424.1:0-4080 GCA_040081565.1 Pirellulaceae bacterium | reverse complement strand
GGATCGGCCTTCGATGCGATAACAATCAGCCGAACCACTCGCTTAACCGTTTTGAGCAATTCGGATTTGAGCTCGAGCTTGAGCCAACGTCTTGTTTTTCGCTTCGACCAAGTCAAATTTGTCGTCCGCATTGATTTTGACTTCTTCCAAAGTCCGTTGTGCGGCGGCAACATCAATCTTTTTCGCATCGACAGACTTGCCGGTGATGACCGAAACATTGTTGTTCAAAACCTGAACGAAGCCACCGTCGACGTAAAAGCGAAAGTTTTCCGATCCAGTCGAAACCCGCAATTCACCCGGAGCCAACCGACCGATCATCGGAGCATGTCCAACGAGAATTCCCGCTTCACCATCAAACAAAGGCACGACCAACGAATCGACATCACGATCAAATGTCGTGGATTCGGGGGTAACAATCGAGACGTGCAACTTACTCATCGTGATTTGAGTCCAAATAAATCTCTAACCGGAAATGACTTCCGCCGTTTAGGCCTTGGAGGCCAGACGTTTGGCTTGTGCTTCCGCTTGTTCGATCGCACCAACATACATAAACGCTTCTTCTGGAAGGTGGTCCCATTTGCCGTCGCAAATTTCTTCGAAGCTGCGAATGGTGTCGGCCAAAGGAGTGATTTCACCAGGCTTGCCGGTGAAAACTTCCGCCACAAGGAACGGTTGCGAAAGGAATCGTTCGATACGGCGTGCGCGATGCACAATCAATTTGTCTTGCTCGCTTAGTTCGTCGAGACCGAGAATGGCGATGATGTCCTGCAACTCGCGGTATCGTTGCAAAGTCGTTTGCACGCGTCGGGCAATTCGGTAATGACGTTCGCCAACGTATTGCGGGTCCAAGATTCGGGACGATGAAGCCAACGGGTCCACCGCTGGATAAATACCTTTTTCCGAAATCGATCGTTCCAAATACAAAAACGCGTCAAGCTGACCGAAGGCGGTCGCAGGAGCAGGGTCAGTCGGGTCGTCAGCCGGAACATAAACGGCTTGAACCGACGTGATCGCACCCTTACGAGTCGAAGCGATTCGTTCTTGCAACATACCCATTTCCGTCGCCAGCGTCGGTTGGTAACCCACGGCAGATGGCATACGACCGAGAAGGGCGGATACTTCCGAACCCGCTTGAGAGAATCGGAAAATGTTGTCGACGAACAAGAGCGTGTCTTTTCCGGTCATGTCGCGGAAATATTCGGCCATGGTCAACGCTGTCAGAGCGACGCGAAGACGTGATCCAGGCGGCTCGTTCATTTGTCCGAACACCATGCAAGTTTGTTCGATAACCTTGCGTCCGGTTTTGCCGATTTCTGTTTCCTGCATTTCCAGCCAAAGGTCAGTTCCCTCACGAGTTCGTTCACCGACCCCCGCGAAAACCGAATAACCACCGTGGGCACTGGCGATACGCGCGATGAGTTCGGTCAAGATAACCGTTTTGCCCAGACCAGCACCACCGAACAAACCGGCCTTACCACCGCGGACGAACGGGGTTAGCAAGTCAACCACTTTGATACCGGTTTCGAACAGTTCGGTGCTCGTCGATAGTTCTTCCAGCTTGGGAGCCGCGCGATGGATCGAGCGATATTCCGAAGCCTTCACTTCACCGCGACCATCAACCGGCTCGCCGACCATGTTGAACACCCGACCCAGCGTTGCCTCACCGACGGGAACCGAAACTGGTCCGCCAGTGTCAACGCAATCTTGACCGCGTCGCATACCGTCCGTGCTACCGAGGGCCACGCAGCGAACTCGGCCACCGCCAAGGTGTTTCGAAATTTCGCCAACGAGCGTTTTTGGTTTGCCGGCGGCGTCTTTGACTTCCACCTTCACGGCGTTGTAGATCGCCGGCATGTTGCCCGCGTCGAATTCGGCATCAAAGGTCGAACCGATGACTTGGGTGATTTTCCCGATATTGGTAGTAGCATTCGACATCGCAGTATTCCGTGAATTATCTGTTTGTGTATAGCTAAAGTATTTTATTGTTTACGACTTGAGGGCCTCGACACCGCCGATGACCTCCATGATTTCGCCAGTAATCTGTGATTGGCGGGCGCGGTTGTAAGTCAAGCTCAACGACTTGATCATGTCCGACGCACTCTTGGTCGCGTTCTTCATTGCCACCATTCGAGCAATCTGCTCGCTGACCGCTGAGTCCAGAAAGCACTTGAAGAGCTTGACTTTGAAACTTGTCGGAACAACTTCATCCAGGATGCTTTCAGCCGAAGGCACAAATTCATAAACCGATTGAGAGCCATCGGTCGGTTTCGCCGAATCACCGGCTCCTTCGAGTTTGCCAAGTGGCAACAGCGTTTCAACGATTGCTTCTTGTCTTGAAACGCTGATAAAACGGGTGTAAACGACGTCGAGACGATCGATATCGCCCGCGATATATTTTTCCAGGTAGGCGTTCGCAATCGGCTCCACTTGGGTGTACTTCGGTTGATCATCGAATTGCGTGAAGCCTTGCACGATGTCAATTTTGCGAAACTTGAGTCCGGAAATACCTCGTTTTCCCGAAACATCCACGGTCGTTTTCAGATGATGCTTTTCGACCAGTTCGTGGAGACGGTTCGACGCCAAACGCAAGGCGTTTCCGTTGTAACCACCGCACAATCCACGATTCGCGGTCAGCACCAACAAGGCCGCATTTTTTGTTTCGGTGCGGGGCTCTAACAGGGGATGACTTACCTCCAAGCCGGCCGCAGCAAGGTCGCCCACGATTTGTGTGATCCGTTTCGTGTAATCCGTTGCCGCTGCCGCCCGCTCCATCGCTTTCTTGAAGCGTGCAGTCGCGATTAGTTCCATCGTTCGCGTAATCTTGCGGATATTGCGAATCGACTTACGGCGTTTATCAAGTTTCCGGGCGTTGGCCATAATTCTTGCGGATTAAAACGAATAGGGGTTCAAACAACTAGGCGCGAAACGAACGATTGTATTCTTCGAGAACACCAATCACCGCTTGGGTCGCAGGATGGTCAGCTTTTTTCATCGCGTCGCCATCGTTCTTGTGCTTGTCGAGCAAATTCCAAACGTCTTGTTTCTTGGAATGAACGAATTCCAGAAATCCTTCTTCCCATTTGCGAACTGAAGTAACGGGAACCTTATCGAGATAGCCCTTGGTACCGGCGTAGATCACCATGATTTGTTCAACCACGTTGAGCGGACGGTATTGGTTTTGTTTGAGCAATTCCACCATGCGATAACCGCGATCGAGTCGCGATTGAGTCACCGCATCAAGGTCCGTTCCGAGTTGGGCAAACGCCTCTAGTTCGCGGAAAGCAGCAAGGTCAAGCCGCAAGCTACCGGCAACGTTCTTCATCGCCTTCACCTGAGCAGCACCACCCACGCGGGAAACCGAAATACCGGCATTCATCGCAGGCCGCACGCCCGAGAAGAACAAGTCCGGTTGCAAATAAATCTGTCCGTCGGTGATCGAAATCACGTTAGTCGGAATGTAAGCCGACACTTCGCCTTCGAGTGTTTCGATGATAGGCAGCGATGTAATTGAGCCTGCACCAAGAGCGTCACTTAACTTGGCCGAGCGTTCCAGCAAACGGCTGTGGCAATAGAACACGTCACCGGGATACGCTTCGCGGCCTGGCGGACGTCGCATCAGCAACGACAACTCGCGATAGGCAACCGCTTGCTTCGACAAGTCATCATAAACGATCAAGCAGTGCTCGCCCTTCCACATGAAGTACTCGGCCATCGCGGTTCCAGCATAAGGAGCGATGTACTGCAGCGGGGCAGGGGTGCTCGCACCGGAGACAACAATGGTTGTGTATCCCATCGCGCCGCGTTCCGTCAACTCGCGAACGACGCTGGCGATCGAACTGTCCTTTTGGCCGATGGCCACATAGAAGCATTTCACGCCGCTGTCTTTTTGATTGATAATCGCGTCGATAGCGATGGCTGTTTTGCCTGTCTTTCGGTCGCCGATGATCAATTCGCGTTGACCACGTCCGACCGGAGTCATCGCGTCAACGGCTTTGATACCGGTCTGCATTGGTTCATGAACTGGTTTTCGTTCGGCAACCCCAGGAGCGATAACTTCAACCGGGCGGGTTTCTTTGGCGT
>JBEBGH010000423.1:0-4086 GCA_040081565.1 Pirellulaceae bacterium | reverse complement strand
TGAATGGCGACTGCTTCGTGCCCGGCACCGCAGCCCGCAACCAGAACTTTTTGGGCTGGGCTCCTTGAGTCAAACCGTTGCCGAACTTGCTGACAGAAAAATCCTGCTCCCGCATGGCTCGTGATGGTGATGGGCGCGGATGGTTTATTGATGGGCTCCGCATTTACCACGGGGATGTGGAAGGCTAAACCGTTGGAGGCTGGGGTGGTCGAGACGTCTTGGCTCATCGAGATAGTCTTTGGCAGTCGGAATTTGGAAATTGAAGGGCGTCTTCAATCCTACGTTTTTATTGGGGAAGAACAGGTTACTGAAGTCAAATCCGCCGGCAGTGCGAGCCCTGACTAGGAACTTTTTTCCCCTTCCTGCCGATAGTAACGGTTATTCAAACTTCAGGCCTTCGAAAATTGGGGATGCCAAGATAAGCTGCGAACTGTGCTGGAACCTCGGATAGCTCGCCTTCATCGTCGCAACGTTATCGGCCACTTTCAAAACAAATCAGATTCCATTCCGCGCCAGCCTTGTTCTTAGTCGCTCAAGCAAATCGCCGACTTCGAGTTCTTGGGCGTGATGACCAAGATAATTCCAATCCAGTGTATGTCTGTGCAGCCTCGACAAACGAAACAGATCCTCCCATTGCCGTTCGGAAGTTTCATCGCCCAATCGATACCATTTAAGTTTGGCCAACATGATGTCTTCGACAGTGGCTAACGGCACGTTTACGCCACCAAGTTTAGACCCGAGGTGCTCGATGGTCGCCCGGCCAAACGCCGTTTTGTCGAAATCGCGTTGTTGATTAACGAAGACATCAATCTTGAAACTGGTCGCCAAGTGAATCAGGTTAAAAGAAGCCTTGCGTATGATTGCGTCCCGTATCGCTGGCTCACTCGCGTAATATTCGCCACTCAGCCGCTCAAGCAAAGGTTTGACTTGATGGTCGAACAAATCGGCGACGAGATCGACATCCATCGTACTCCGCATCGCTCCACGAAAAGAACTGGCGACACTTCCTCCAACGAAGTAACGGATTTCAAGTTGACTGAATGCCCTGTCGATTGGGCTAAGGGCAAGAACCAAATCGTCGTCAAACACTTTGACGCTCCGCCAAAAACTGACGAACTTCTTTCGCGAGTTCGGCACCATAATTCAGTTCGATAAACGCCAAGCCGACTTCTTGATCAGTGAAATCTGGATGCTGTTTTCTGATTGCGTCCTTGCACTCGCGAATCAGACGGGTCGTCATTTGAATCGTCTTCAGCCCGCATTCCTCAGGCGGCATGTTGCGAATCAGTTGCAGCAACACTTCTTCGGCGTCTTGTGAGGTGTCGTTCGTCTTTGCAGAAGTCATGGTCGATTCGTTTCGGGTAAAAAAATTTAGCAGTACGATTCTACCCGACGCCCCCGCCGCCGACTATTAGAAACAATTGATGCAAAGTCTAAGGTATTAGAGTTCGATCACGAATATTCTGTCGCCTGCCAAGCGGTCGCGGACTTTCGATCGCGAGTACTTGGTTTGAGTATTCGCTTTCGACGACCCAGCTTTGCGCTATTTCGGCAGGTTTTTGCCGACTGAAACCTTCTGAGCTATGACTTCACCTTCACGTAAGTTAATTTGACTATACAACGCTGGAGTCCTTTTGTCCTTTTCAATAACGTGCGCGAGAACACAAATTGGAATTCCAGCGATCCTTTTTCAAAATATCAGTTGTTGTGATTTAATTTGGAAGCCACCCAAAACCGCTCGTAAAGTAGAATGTCCCCTTTTGCTTTTCCCCGTAAAGTAGAATGTCCCCTTTTGCTTTTCCGTAAAGTAGAATGTCCCCTTTTGCTTTTCCCCCCTTTTGCTTTTCCCCAAGGGCATGCCTCGCGCGACACTTTTGCGGATGGCTTGTATCTCGCCCTCATTTTGCAGTCGCTATTTTTGGGTTCCTGGAACCTTTGTTTTCCTTCTAAACGGAAAAAACCACGTAGGCATTGGCCGCGACTTGGGGGCGATCGGAGTATTCAAGCGAACTGGATTTCGTACATGCCAGTCGCCGCCAATGCAGTGATGCAGATCGACCGTTCCGATGATGACGCCGCGCGGAAGGTGTTCGCAATCGATATCAAGGATGTCGTAAAACTGCATCCATTGAAGTTCTTCTTTCAGGGAGTATCGGGTTTGACTTGCGTAAATCAAAATCGCATCCCGGATTTTTGTGGGACGGGTCCGGTATTCGATTGGCTTTATGCCACGAATGATGGCTTCGGCGTGAGGCTGTTTAACGCTTAAAGCTCGCATGTTTTGTAGTTCTATCATCGAATAAAGCGAACCTGCATAGTCTTCCGTTTTAGAATCGGTTTTGAAAACGCTTTTTCATCCGTTACTACGTGATGCGGGTCGTAAATTACAAACGCAACTTTTCGCTCATTGTCCCCGTATTTGGTGATGTCGGCGGCGATCGCTTCGGAAATCGGATTGAGATCACGTTTCGTCCTGACATACTTGGCTTCGATCCACAGAGCGAGTCCCTCCGATGACCAGTCGGGTTTCGTGCTTACCGATCCCCAACGCATAAACGGGAACTCCCGGATCAGGTCTTCCACATTTCCGGCCAAAATTCCATCGCAAATCTGTTGCAAATGGGTTTCGTCTTTTGGCTTTACTTTTTCACACGCCTTGGGCAAACCCGCTTGCAGAATGTTTGCCAGCCGGTCCGCATATGTTTTCCATGGTGAGACTCTGTGGTGCTGTCCGGCTACCAGCGCGATGAGGCAGGAATCGTCAAGCGAGCAAAGTGCCAATTCGTCAGAGTGAAGTTTTAATTGTTGTGCGAGAACACGGGCGATAGTTGCACCATGTCGTTGATGCATCTCAATGAGCTTTTCGGCGGCCACACTCTTGTTGTCAAACGAGCGAATTGCCCGGCTCAGGTCCCGGTTAAATTTTGCCGCCATTTCCTCTGGGCTCATTCGACTCAGTTCAATTCCGTGACGAACAAAGTTAACAGCCATGTTTCGTTCGTAGCCGTCAGGACGTGGCCCTGAGAACACGTTCACCACATAATCAGTTTCAGAGTCGTGGTCAGCCTGACCAGCCGCAAGTATTGCGAATCGCCGATCAATACATTGGCTGCATGTTCCGCAATGCAGTTGGGTCTTGGATTTGAAGATTCCCTGATGGGAACAGGAGCAGGAATAACCGATCAACGGTCCTCCGCTTTGATCGGCTATTAACTTGACAATGTCCGCTTTCGTTTTGAAAACAAATGGATTGTCAATCACAAAGTTACGGTTCAAAACGCTGGAGAAGAACTGACTGAACTGATGCAATACGAGCGGATTGGTCGTTCTTGACGAACGGGCACGAAGAGTCTCGTCGGCGACCGGAAAATTTAAGCTGACAATTCCGTTTTCGAAGAAACTGACGCCGCCGCCGTTGATTGATTCCGCAACAATGGTGCCGAGTGTCGCATACAAAAACGAGCGCGTTCGCTGAGTATGCTCCCGACCCATGCTTCCGTCTTTGTTAATCCAAACTGGTACATGGATCATTGGCACAGTAATATTGCGCCTCATCGCATCGAACAGCTCTCGTTGGCGTTTACTCTGCGTCGCAACCGGCCGGTGGCTTACGAGCACAAGGCTCTTGGCTTCGGAAGCCCTGTGAAAAGCTCCCGCTAACGAGTCGAGCCCTCCAGAAAACATCGAAACACGATCAATGTCGCAAAATGGCCATTCCCGCAATTCTCCGAACTCAATGTATTGCTGCTCCGATTCGTCTCGATCGTGTTCCTGGAAATCAAATGTGAAGTCGTCGTCAGAGAGAAACCTGAGCAAGTTGCTTAGTTGAACAACAATTTCGGGCTTGCACCAATAGTTTTGGTCGCGAACAGGAACTACAAAATGAAAGTCTCTCGGCCAGGGTTCCGTTGAATCATCGTCGCCCCATTTGCCACCTCGTTTGGTGGCACAGTCGGCCGTGTAGACGTACGAAGCAATTTCCAGAAGGTCCTTAAGCCGTGGTGAGAGGCTCTTCTGGAAAACAGCCGGTACTTCTTCCAAATTCACGTTGACGTTTTTATTTGCCCCAAAAGTGGACAAACAAAC
>JBEBGH010000422.1:0-4097 GCA_040081565.1 Pirellulaceae bacterium | reverse complement strand
GTCCGCCACCTCCCATTCCCGGGAATTGGAAGGGTAGTTGAATTGTAGGAGCTCCGCCGGTATTCGGCTGGTTTCCGCGGGTGGTGTTATTGTTGTTGCTGTTTTGGTTGCTTCGACGATTACTGGTGTTCGTCTCTGGGGGAGCGTTTGGATCTACTTCGGGCATGCCTTCGATTTCCAGTCCAGGAATAACATTATTCAAGACCTTGGCGAGTTCAACAACGTTCATCGTTTCCAGATAGACCACTTGGGGCTTGTTGTTTTCGCCATCAGGATTCGAGACATCAATTTGTGATACAAAGTCGTTGACTTGGTTGTAGATGTATTCTGGGCCGGTCAAAATCAGCATTCGTTCCATCAACGCCAATCGGGCCTTGGGGCGTTCTTCATCGGGATTTTTCGCTGCCTGGCCGCCACCTCGTCCGCCCAAGGCTTGTTGCATCGCCCGAGCGATCGCTTGCTCAGGTGGTGCTCCACCTTGCTGCCCCGGTGCTCCTTCTGCTTTCACCAAGACATCGCTGAACAGGGTTTCAATTGTTTTCTTGAGTACCTCGACATCGTCGTAAAAGCGAACTGGAATGACATAAGTTTTGCCAACCAAGTTTGGATCATGAGGCGCCTGGGCCTGATCGATGTAATCGATGAACTCGGAGATCATCACCAAATCGTTCGAAGTTGCTCCGACAACGATCAATGAGTTTAGACGGATGTGGTAAAAGGTTTGAACTTCGGTGCTCTCGAGCCATGCCGCTGTCCCGCCGCCACCGCCGCCCGCTGCACCGCCACCGCCAAGCAATCCGCCCAGCATATCGCCGGCCGCACCGCCAACCATATTCGACATCATTCCACCAAGCATGCCGCCAACGCCTCCGCCACCGCCTCCACTACTGCTGCTGGAGATCCCGAGGAATTTGTCGAGCAATTCCTTGGCTTCGTCGGCCTTGGCAAACTTCAAATAGAACACGGAAGGCAATTCGCCTTCGCTACCTTGTTCGATCAATTGGTTGATGATTTCTTCCATGTCGTCCGCGGCGTCGAGGTCTTCGCATTCGATCACGATTCCTGCAGGCGACAGGCGAACGGTCATGGGAGCGCCTGGGACGGATTGTGGTTGCTCCGGTGCGCGATAGGGGTCTTTTTCGTCTTGCGCCTTTTCTTCGTCAGAAGTTTTGCCAATCTCATCCTGTTGTGGTTCTTGGGGTGATTGGAAAGATACGAACTGGAAGGGGCCGTTTGCATTGATGCTCGACGACTGCTTCTTGTTGGTTGTAGGGGCAGCCGATTTTTTTGGCTCGGACGACTTCGGCGAATCGGTTTTCTTGGGTTCGACGTCGCGGTCACTAGAATTTCCTCGCGGGGAATCAGTTCCGCGTAATTCACCAGGCAACACGCCCTCCAGACCGTCTTGTTCCTGGTACATCATGCGATTGGAGCGGAATGACTCGCGGTCGTCGGGCATGACCAAATTCAATCGATTGGGGCGGTTAGCCGTTCCCCAATATTCGCCCACAAGCGGCAGGATTTGCCGGGCCTGATTTTCGTCCAAGGAGATCACGCGCTTGGGCGAGCGAATCGAGTTCAGCAACGAGCCATCTTCAACGTCCCACTTTTCAATCAGGTCCTGACACAAGGCGATTTCTTGTGGTTTGCCCAGCACCACCAGCGAATCAGCAACCGTATCGCCGTAAAAAATCGGTCCGGTTTGAGTCGGCGTTTCCGATTCAACGTCTTGGCGAAACATCTTTTGCAGATATTCGATGGCACTATCTACGGTTCGATGTTTCAGAGTGATCGTAGCGGTTTGTGACGACGCGCCGTTGATTTTGTCAATCGTCTCTTTGATCTCTTGATGTTCCGCAGTTCGGGCCATCGCGATGATCGCACCGGTTACTTTATCCTGGTCCAACTTTACGTCCTTGCCAGCCAAAATCGTATTCACGACCTGGATCGACAACAGTGGGTCCTTCATGACTGGATAGACGATGATGTATGGTTTTTCTTTGGGGCCCGTTTTTGTGGTCTCTTCACTCACATCAACCACAGCCGCGATTTTTTCGAACTCGGTTATTTTCTCGTCAGTACCCTTGAGGAAGATCAAGTCTCCCAGCAATTGGGGTTGAATGACTAAGGAACCATCTGGGGTTTGATTTTGATTGGCTGGAATTCCCATTAAGCCACGGATGGTAACGAGCAACTCGTCGCTGGTGACGTTTTTGAGTTTATACGTGATAACTCGTTGCGAACTCCGCATCTTCTTTTCGCGAACGCTTTCCACCATATTGCGGATGACTCGCAGCTTTTCGCCGGTAGCGGTAACAATAAGTTGCCCGGTTTCGGGAAGGTAATTGGTTGCGTTGCGATCAACAAGGCTGCGGACCTCTTGAGAAATTTCGGTATTTCGCAAGTCCGCAACATCGAACACACAGCGAATCGTTTCATAGCGTCCGCGCGAATCTAGTTCCTCAGCCCGGACAGTTTCAATGAGTTCTTCCGGGTAACCGTCTCGTTCACGAATCAGAATCAACATCTTCTTGTTGCGAACCAGAGTGTAAACGTCCTCGCGGATTCGTAACCCCTGATTGATCAGGTCAATTGCATCCTGCAGGGTGTAGTATTCGTCAGAATGGTAGGTCCAAGTTCCCGGCGGATAGGATTCGGCCCGCAGGTGCAGCGTATATCCCGCCTCCTTGGCAAAGTACTCGATGATGTTCTTCCATTCTTCGTTCTCGAAATCGATTTGGAACTTGCCGTCGTCGGATTTGGTAATCTCTTTTTCTTGCGGCAACATCGCTGAACTGGTCGCAGGAATTCCCGCCGACATCAGCATCGCGAAAGCCAAAATTGCCAAATTCCAATTGAGGTAAAGTTTCATTTCCAATTCCTGATTCAGGGTCTTCAAAATCCCACTGTTGTTTGGCGACCAAATGAAAGCCAATCGCAACCGCAGGTTTCATTCTAACTAAGGAGTGTAATTACGGGGGAAAAGTAGCCTTGACTTCCAAGTTCGCGGAAGAGCCCGCCACCGCGGAAGCCCGATTTTCGTTAAAATTGTCACCGCTGGACCAAAGTTTTCCACAGTGACAGCAATCTCGCGAGAAAGTCTCCCGAATTTAAACTTCAAAATTGGCCCCAAGTTTCGTTTTTTTGGAAGTTTCGTGCCTAATATTCTCACGATCGAGTCGACATGTGACGAAACCGCCGTGGCCATCGTGAATGAACGCTTGGAAGTTCTCGGCACGTGCGTTTCATCCCAAAATGAGCTGCACGAGCAGTACAAAGGCGTTGTGCCGGAAATCGCCGCCCGAGCTCATTTGGAGCGGATTTTGCCGGTGCTGCGACAATCGTTGGAACAGGCCAATCTCACTCTTCGCGAAATCAACGCTGTGGCAGTGGCCGTGACCCCGGGCCTAGCCAATTCGTTGTTGGTTGGACTGATCGCCGCCAAGACTTTGGCGCTCACTCTCAATCTCCCGTTGATTTCTATCAATCACTTGCATGCCCACATTTACGCTTGTCAAATCGCGACAGGCCGCAACGTCTATCCCTGCGTTGGACTGATTGTCAGCGGTGGTCATACGCATCTGTACGATTTTCCAAACGCGTTACAGCCGGTTTATCTGGGAGGTACGATTGACGATGAGGCGGGTGAAGCGTTTGACAAAGTTGCGAACATGCTGAACCTCGGTTTCCCCGGGGGACCGTTCCTGGCAAAACTGGCGGAGAGCGGCGACGCGACTCGATTCAAGTTTCCGCGCAGTTTTATCCACGAAAACAAAATTGCGTTTAGTTTTAGTGGTCTCAAGACTGCGGTGCGATACGAACTCGCGGGCTATGGTTCAGTTGACTTCACGAAACTGCAAGTTGAACCGCAACTGGCGGCTGATGTCGCGGCAAGTTTTCAAGCGGCGGTTTGTGATGTTCTTGTGTCGAAGTCGATGTTGGCGTTGAAGCAAACCGGACGGCATCGATTGTGCGTGGGTGGTGGGGTCGCGGCAAATCGCCTGTTGCGTAGAAATCTGGAAGCAGCCACGACGGCGGAAGAAGTGGAGTTACTGATCGCGCCTCTAGAATTGTGCACGGACAACGCGGTCATGGGA
>JBEBGH010000108.1:0-14928 GCA_040081565.1 Pirellulaceae bacterium | reverse complement strand
CGAACAATGTACAGAGGCAAAAAATGTCCGACAGGATCAACAGGATTTTCAGGAACGGCAGGTTTTTTGCTGCGTTTCGCGCTGAGATTTTTTGCAAAAAGTCAATTTAATTCAAATTGAATACATCCTGCAAATCCTGTCATCCTGTCCATTCGTAATGCTGATCAATCGAGAGCAATGTACAGAGGCAAAAAATGTCCGACAGGATCAACAGGATTTTCAGGAACGGCAGGGTTTTTGCTGCGTTTCGCGCTGAGATTTTTTGCAAAAAGGCAATTTAATTCAATTTGAATACGTCCTGCAAATCCTGTCATTCTGTCCATTCGTAATGCTGATCAATCGCGAACAATGTACAGAGGCAAAAAATGTCCGACAGGATCAACAGGATTTTCAGGAACGGCAGGTTTTTTGCTGCGTTTCGCGCTGAGATTTTTTGCAAAACGTCAATTCAATTGAACTTGAATTCATCCTGCAAATCCTGTCATCCTGTCCATTCGTAATGCTGATCAATCGCGAACAATATTCAGAGGCAAAAAATGTCCGACAAGATCAACAGGATTTGTAAAGCAGAAATTCAAGAAGAGTCTGGTATGTTCCCACCGAGGAAATTAAATTGGCACGGAAATCGTGGGGCTTGTTGTTTTCGTTTTCGTGGGAATGCGAAAGCAAGAATGAACACGATGGCGAATTGATTCCAAGTTCAACCTTCCTGCTGTTGTTTCACTCAATTCGCATTTCCAAAGGGACTTCCACGTTTTGCAGAATTCGGCCTGGAGTTCGGCGAGAGTTAGATGGTAGGGTGAACCTTCTTTCCATGAAGAGCTCAAACGAAAAAACCCCGCAAAAACCGAAGTGTTTGCAGGGTTTTCGTCAGTCGGGGCGACAGGATTCGAACCTGCGACCTCTACCACCCCAAGGTAGCGCGCTAATCCAGGCTGCGCTACGCCCCGAAATTGATGCGGAAAGTACCGAATTGATACGACGCTTCACGCGCCAAGATTGTAACAGATGACCACTCGAGGGTCGATGGGTTGGATTTTCAATTGGGAATGCGTGATTGTACGAAAAGGAATGGGCGATCACTCTGTACAAATTGGGCGTCATTTCGGTTTACGAATTCCGAGGCGAAAGCGAGTAATTTAATGACTGTTGCGGTGCCTGTTGTGACCCTTGGTTGTCGATTAACATGAAACTTTTGGATGTAATCTTAGCTCAAGCAATACTTGGAGCCGCAGTTGAATTTCGCAGATCGATTGACCCGCGAGGTCAAAAAAAAGAAGACGCCGCTGGTGGTGGGAATCGATCCAAGAATCGGCCAGTTGCCCGCTGAGATATTGAACGAACGAAGTCGTCGTGAACAAAACGGTCAAACTAAGGCGGACGCGGACGCTTGGGCTTTTGAGTCCTTTTCTTGCGGAATCATTGACGTCGTGGCCGCTCACGTTCCTGCCGTCAAACCGCAAATGGCCTTCTTCGAAGAACTTGGGCCGGCAGGTATGGTGGCCTTGGGCCGAGTGATCGACCATGCCCAAAACACCGGGCTGATTGTGATCCTGGATGGAAAACGAAACGACATTGGCACCACGGGCGAAGCCTATGCGGCGGCCTATCTTGGACGTAGGCCAAAGAGCCCGTGGGGTGCGGACTCGTTGACGATCAATCCGTGGATGGGCTACGACACACTCACACCATTCGTCAATCACGCCCAAAAGAATGACGCAGGACTGTTTGTGTTGGTAAAAACCTCGAATCCCGGCAGTCGAGATTTGCAAGAACAAGAATGCGGCGGCCGACGATTGTTCGAACAAGTCGCGGCACAAGTCGACCGGCTTTCGGCTCAAACGAGAGGCGCATGCGGCTACGGAATTGTGGGCGCGGTTGTTGGAGCAACTTTCCCGCAACAACTGGCGGACCTGCGAAGGGCAATGCCGCACACGTTGTTTCTAGTGCCAGGATTTGGCGCGCAAGGAGGCTCGGCGGCGGACGTCGCAGGCGCCTTTGATCAGCATGGCTTGGGAGCCGTGGTTAACAGCTCGCGTGGCATTAACTTTGCGTTTGCGAATCCGCAATTTCGACAGGCTGCCGACACTTCTTGGCAAAAAGCGGTGGAGCGTGCAACAATCGATGCGGTCGACAGGATTGCT
The DNA here is from genome assembly GCA_040081565.1 of Pirellulaceae bacterium. Taxonomy (GTDB): domain Bacteria; phylum Planctomycetota; class Planctomycetia; order Pirellulales; family Pirellulaceae; genus BJ22. The sequence continues at coordinate 12,784 of JBEBGH010000108.1, read as the reverse complement.
TCCGATACCAAGGCAGGCCGCTTGCGAAGTTGACTCGCATTATCGTTTGAAAAGTGTTCGGCGATTGCGAGTGGGGGGCAGCTTCAAGTCAATTGCAAACGATGCCGAAACGATCTCACTTTTTATTTCGAATCACTGCGGAAGGCGGAAACTTCCAAGGACTTCACAAGCCGATCCATTGCAATATTGATATCGGCAACCTTGCCGTTCTTGTCTATTAGGAGAAGGTACGGCGCGGCAGAAATCGGACAGGCCTTGAAAAAGTCAGATTCCGCTCTCGTATCCACGAAAAACGTAAACGTTTTTTCGGCAGTTTTCACCAGATCTAAATCAACTTGTTTAGGAGGGGACAACACTACAATATAGACCTGTAGACCAAATTTTCCCATCGCCAACAATCGGTCTCGATGTTTTTGCAGACGATTTAGATCGGCTAACTGATCGAAATAAACAATCAAAGTTGTCTTGCCAATCAAATCCGCTTGAGTCCACGTCTTATCGTTGACGTCTATGGCAGAGAACTGAATCGGTGAGCCGAGCAATGCCAGACGCTTAAGTCCGTAGTTAGCTTTGGTTACCAGCTCTTTCTTCTGCGGAACTTCTTTGTTGGCGAGATGATTCAGGACCGCGTCAAAAAGTGTTGTCGCCTCGGAATACCATTGGTTCATTTCAAATTGCTCGCCCATCGTAAGCAGCTTGTCCAGTCCGCGACTGCCGACGTCTTTTCGAAATAACTCCGGAAGAATTCGCAACACCTTTTCGCTGAGCGCACGTTCGCCTCCTGGCGTTTTTAAAAAGTACTCGTAGAAGTTGGCGTCGATCAGAGCTGCTTCGTCCCGCAAACTTGAGACCCATTCCATAACAGAAGAATTCGTGGAGCTGTCCCACGCCTGGGCCATGACCTTGAGAATTCGTGAATTCACCGGTGCCTTGTCGGGGACGAGTTTGTAAATGTCGCAAATTTCCCCTATTTTGTAGACAAACGCCACGCTGTTTAAATTATCGGCCGCAATTTTCTTGATCAGTTCAATAAACTCCCCGATCGATTCCTCTGTGTTTTCACGCGTCCCAAGCAAGATCATGTGCTTGCGGAAGGCCAACTCCTGCGCGGCAGATCTCACTTCTGGATTTTTGTCATCATAAAATTCATTGATCACCCCATCGATCGTCGCTTGGACTTCTGGGAGTTCGAACTTCCTCGACTCGTCGAGCGTGAATAGAATGCTGTGGGCGTTAAGAAGGGCTTTTTTGGCGAATTCCTGATCCGATGGGTTCTTCGTTGAAATCAGGATCGTGCGGCAGATATCAATCTGCTCATTGTAGCGCTCGATACGAACCGTTGTTTTTTCTGCGCCGATGCCGCGGTTCAAATCAAATAATCGTTGTTTTAACGCAGGGATTTCTGTAAGCGCTACTTTCTGAATTTTTCCCGATCGAACCGAGTTTGAACTAATGAATCGATCCTTGTTCCACAGAGCAACGCCGATAGTCAAAAGAAGAAGCGTCGAACCGAACGCAATCCAACCTTTGGGCGTTTTCTTCTTCTCGCCAATTTTTGTTCGGGATTTCTTCTTGTGCATATATTCTCTTGTGATGCGAACGCCGATTACTGTTGTATCTGTCTAGCGGTTACGGGCGGTATTCTCTGGACCATTGTAACAGTTCTATGATTTTTTGCCTGTCATCCATTCGAGAGCAGTTCCACCGAGCAACCGCGTGCGCTCGTGGTCAGCCAAGTCGTTCATGCTTCGGATCAAATTTCCGGGTTGCAATTCACCAAGTGGAAAAGGATAGTCCGAGCCCAAGGCTAACCTTTCCACGCCAAACAGCCTAATCAATAATCTCAAGACTTCCGGATCATGAACGAGGGTATCCAGGTAAATTTGGGAAGCATATTTGATTGGCGGGTTGGGATTGTCAATCGCGCAAAGGTCTGGCCGCACTTCCCATCCGTGTTGAATTCTACCAAGGGTTGCCGGAAACGAACCACCTCCATGCGCAAATGCAATTCTTAAATGCGGGAGTCGCTCCAAGACACCAGAGAAGATCAACGAACAGATCGCTAAGGTGGATTCGGCCGGCATCCCGACCAACCAAGGCATCCAATACTTTTTGACCCGTTCACCGCCGATCATGTCCCAAGGATGCACGAAAATGCACGCGTTCAAATCGGCTGCGGCTTCAAAAAACTCAAAAAACTCGATTCGATCCAAATTCATTCCGTTGACGTTTGATCCAATTTGGATGCCGGCCATGCCAAGTTTCTGGACGCACCGTTCCATTTCCTTGATCGCAAATCCCGGATGCTGTAACGGCACTGTCCCTAGTCCGGCAAACCGGTGAGGATTCGCGCGGACAACCTCAGCGATATGGTCATTCAGCAGACGCGAAAGATCGAGACCATGCTCCGGTTTGGCCCAATAACTGAACATTACTGGAACGGTCGAGAGCACCTGAACATCGATGCCGTAAGATTCACACTCCTCGATTCGTCTGGCAGGGGACCAGCAGTTTTCAAAAACGCGGCGGAAGGATTGACCATCGATCACCATGTCCGCACAACCTGGTTGATCATGAACCAACTGAACGAACCCACCATAGCCGTAGCGTTCCGCTAGATCTGGCCACTCGCGCGGCAAGATATGAGTATGGATATCGACCACTGGGTTCTTCGGGAAGGCGGCGGTATCCAAGTGCAGAACCCTTAATCAATCGTGGCGATGCATTTTAATTCGATGGCAATCGGCGTCGGCAAGGCGCAGACCTCGACTGTTGTGCGACAGGGTCGATTGTCAAGAAAATACTCGGCGTAAAGTTTGTTGTAGATCGCGAAGTCATCGCGCATGTTGGTCAAGAATACCGTAACGTCCACGATTCGGTCCCACGACGAACCGGCTTCTTCGACGATGGTCCGCACGTTTTCGAAAACGCTTCGGCATTGTTCCGCGATGTCGTAGGATTCGATTTGGCCACCAGGTCCCAGGGTCACACCGGGGATTTCCTTGGTGCCGCGTTTGCGGGGCCCAACGCCAGACATAAAAAGCAGATTTCCAACGCGTTTGGCATGGGGGTAAGCGCCCACTGGCTCTGGTGCCGTCTTGGAGTCAAAGTTTTTCGTAGTCATGGTCAAGCCACCAAGATCCCCATATGGAATTTATTTTGCATGAAATCATTCTAACTGCCGAATCCAATAGCGCAGCTATCGGCAAAAGCAGACATTCTTTTTTTGTTGCCAAAACTCCAGCGATTCAAGGCCGCCTTCACGACCCACGCCGGAATTTTTCATTCCACCAAATGGAGTACGCAGATCGCGGATGAGCCAACCGTTGATCCAAACGACTCCCGATTGAATTTCTCTGGCGACTTGCATTGCGCGATCGAGGTTCGACGTCCATACCGAGGAACTCAGGCCGTACTGGACGCCGTTCGCCAGATCAATTGCCTGGTCGGTCCCATCGAACGGCTGGACGGTAACTACTGGGCCGAAGATTTCATTTTGATTGGCGGCGCAAGCTGGCCCCGCATTTTCGATGATTGTTGGCGCGACAAACCAACCATTCGCACAACGGCCCGGGACTTTGACTGCCTCGCCCCCGGTCAGAATTCTGGCACCTTCGACTTTCGCTTGCTCGATGGCAGCCAAGATCTTCTGTTGGTGGGCGGCGCTCACAACCGCTCCCATGTTGACGGACTCGTCGTTCGGGTCTCCGACCTTCCATTTCTTGGTTCGCTCGACGAAAGCGTCTATAAACTTTGGATAAAGGGATCGCTCAACATAGATGCGTGAACCGCACAAACAAATTTGACCTTGATTCTGAAAGGAACTTCGCATGGTCGTCGCCAGCATCTTGTCGAAATCGCAATCCGCGAAAATCAAGTTGGGATTCTTTCCTCCCAGTTCGAGCGAGACCTTTTTGAAGTGCGGTGCGGCGGTAGTCGCGATCTTAGCTCCAGTCACCGTTCCGCCGGTGAAGGAGATCGCAGGAATTCGCGGGTGCTCCACCATCGCCTGCCCTGCTCTGCCTCCGACTCCCTGAACAATGTTCAGCACACCGGGAGGTAAGCCAATCGACTGACAGATTTCGCCCAGCATCATCGCAGTCAGCGGAGTCATTTCCGAAGGCTTGGCCACCAAACAGTTTCCAGCGGCGAGCGCTGGGGCAACCTTCCAGGTGAACAGATAAAGCGGCAGGTTCCACGGCGAAATCGTCGCGCCCACGCCCCATGGCTGCTGCAACGTTACATTCAACCCGGTCGGCGAGTCATGGGCCAAAGTCGATGATCCCGTTATCATGCCCGCGAAGAAACGAAAGTTAATTTCGGCTCGAGGGATTTCCATATCGAGTGCCAATTTCAGGAGCTTGCCGCTGTCACGCGATTCAGCAATCGCTAATTCCTTCAAGCGTGAATGAATGCCGTTCGCAATCCGATGCAGCCATCCCGCACGCTCATCGACGGAGAGACGTGACCATGCTGGAAAGGCTTTTTCTGCGGCTAACACGGCGTTATGGACATCGGCGGAAGAGCTGTTGGCAACTTCGGAGTAAACCTCCCCAGTCGCCGGCTCGAAGTTGTCCAGCCACTTTCCCTCGACTGGATCGACGAATTCGCCGTTGATGAAGGAACGAATACGGTCGTCGCTTTGGTTGCCTACAGACATTGGGTTCGGCCTCCGTCGACCGGAAGATTGATTCCGTTAATGTAGCTGGCGGCGGGCGATGCCAGAAATGCAATTGCAGCTCCGATCTCGCTGGCCTCTCCAAATCTTCCGGCGGGAATCGCTCGCAACAGAGAGGTTTCAACCTCGTCAGTTGACTTCTGATGTTTCGTCGCCGTGTTAGCGATGATTGATTCGAGACGCGCCGTTTTGGTTGCTCCAGGCAAAACATTGTTCACGGTAATGCCAAAGGCTGCCAGTTCCATCGCCAGAGTCTTGCTCCAGTTTGCGACCGCTCCGCGAACTGTGTTGGACACTCCCAGGTTTTCGATGGGCTGTTTCACGCTCGTGGAAATGACATTGATGATTCGTCCATATTGCGCTGACTTCATTCCGTCAACGAGCGCTTGCACCAGCGTTTGATTGACCGCCAAGTGATTGCGGAACGCTTGCAGAAAATCGTCGACGTGCGCGGTAATCGCCGGGCCGGCATGAGGTCCCCCGGTATTATTTACCAGAATCTGGGCACTCCCCTCCTCTGCCAGCCAATTCTTGATTGCCAACTGGACGGCTTGAATGTCTGAAAAATCGGCAACGAGGATTCGATGTTTTTGTTGTCCGGGGCGAGGTAATTTTTGGCAGGCTGCCGCAAGGCTTTCCGCATTCCGTGCAAACAGGGTGACGGTCGCCCCCAACTGTGCCAATTCGGATGCCGCCGCGAACCCGATGCCTTGAGAGCTGCCGCACACGATGGCCTTGCGATTGGACAAATCTAAATTCATCTGGCTCCCCTAGATCGATAGAAGCTGTTAATTTAGACGCTTTCTCAATCCATTTGCAGTAGGCGTTATCCTCCTCTTCGTTTTCGTTGGTAGCTCCAGTCTGATGTTCAACCAGCCAACATTGACCATTACGATCGACCAACGGTCTTATCTGGTACTAACGGACAAAGGGACGTCGTTAGCCATCCCGCAAACGTTTGGAGAGAATCAACCGAATCATTTTGCCGTGCCCAAAGCCACGCGCAGTCCTGTTCGCGTTGGTACTTTCGTCGGTGATATGCGACAGGGCGGAAGTGTGAACTTCGATGAAGTCAGGTTGATTCCGCATTGCAATGGCACCCATACGGAAACCGTGGGGCACATCGTCGTGGAGGAACATTTCATCAGCGAGCAACTTTTTCACTCGCACGGACTGGCAGTTATCGTCAGCGTAATTCCTTGCGCGGCCACTGCCACGAACGAAGGCTATGATCCGCCACTGGGAAAAAGCGATTTAGTATTGACAGCGGAAGAACTGGAACGGGCATTCGCCAAGGCTGCGATGCAGCAAAAGATTAGCAAGCAATCGGTGTCGCATTTGGTTCTGCGGACGCTACCGAATTCGCAGCAAAAACTTTCGCGAAAGTATGAACTGACTGACGCAGTTCCTTTTTTCACGTCGGAGGCGATACGCTGGGTTGTCGATTCAGGTATTCAGCATTTGCTTGTCGACGTGCCCTCGGTCGATCGCATGCTGGACGACGGGCGACTTCACAGCCATTGCTTGTTCTTTGGCGTTGAATCTGGAACCCGCAAGCTCATGGACTCAGTCGGCTCGAGTCGGACCATAACGGAAATGGTTTTTGTACCCGACGAAATCTCCGATGGATTCTATTGGATAAATCTGCAAATTCCGGCTTGGAATCTGGACGCCGCTCCATCGCGTCCGATTGTGTATCCTATACGAGAACTCTAAACCAACCATTCTGTTTGATTACCGTGAATCATTACTCGCTTAATTCGACACCTGCTGACATGGATGCGGCTGATCCACTGCGAGGATTTCGCCACGAATTTTATCTACCGACTTTCGACGACGGAAAACCGCAGATTTATTTCGTTGGCAATTCGTTGGGGCTACAACCCATCAAGACGGCGGAACTGTTAAATGAAGAGTTGGAAAACTGGCGGAGGTTTGGAGTTCGCGGACATTTTCTCGGCCGTTTTCCCTGGATGCCTTACCATGAGTTCCTGACTTCGACGATGGCGTTCTTAATTGGTGCGCGCGATGAAGAAGTCGTGATGATGAATTCGTTGACCACGAATTTGCATCTGATGATGGCCACGTTTTACCGTCCGGCTGGTAAAAAGCGAAAGATCATGATCGAGGGACATGCGTTCCCATCCGATCATTATGCTGTCGAGTCGCAAATCCGATGGCATGGACTGGAGCCAAAGGACTCAATGCTTGTGCTGCAGCCTGAACCCGGTTGCGAGTCGCTCAGCATGGATCGCATTTGTGAAATTATTGCGTCGGATGCCGACGAGTTGGCTCTAATCATTTTGCCCGGCGTGCAGTACTACACGGGCCAGGTTTTTGATATTGCGAGATTGACCGAGGTCGCGCATCGGCACAAGGTCTTGATCGGGTTCGATCTGGCTCATGCGGCCGGCAATCTACGCATGCAGTTACACGATTGGGGGCCGGACTTCGCGGTTTGGTGTTCTTACAAATATTTGAACGGCGGTCCCGGCTCGGTCGGCGGTTGCTTCGTCCATAAACGTCATGTGGCGAACCCTGACTTGCCGCGGTTGGCGGGATGGTGGGGGCACAACAAACAAACGCGGTTCCGGATGGGAAACGAGTTTGAACCGATCCCCACAGCCGAGGGTTGGCAGCTCAGCAATCCGCCGATTCTGTCGTTGGCTGCGATTCGGGCGTCGCTCGATGTGTTTCGACGCGCGGGCGGAATGGAGCCATTGACCGATAAATCGCGAGCGATGAACGAGTTGTTCCGGCGATTGCTACGCGAGCGATTGGCTGGAAAAGTCGAAATATTGACGCCCGAGAATGGCGGCTGTCAACTTTCGCTCAAGGTTGTTGCGCGAGAAATATCGGGAAAATCGGTTAAAGAACAACTCGATTTGTCGGGGATTGAAACTGACTGGCGGGAACCGAATGTGATTCGAGCAGCGCCAGTGCCTCTTTACAACCAATTCCAGGAAATCGAATTCTTTGTGAATCGCCTGGTTGAAATTTTAGGAAGTCCATGACCGTGGCGAGTAAACGGATTGTGATTGTTGGCGGCGGTTTGGTTGGCTCCATGCTCGCGGTAATGCTGGGTCGTTCTGGGCATTCGGTTTCAGTTTTTGAGAAACGACCGGATATGCGCCGCGCGGAAATTTCCGCTGGCCGCTCGATTAACCTGGCTCTCGCCGAGCGCGGGATTCAAGGGCTGAAGGCCGCAGAACTTTACGACGACGTCGAGCCTCTGTTGATTCCAATGAGCGGGCGAATGCTCCATCCGCTGAATGAGCCGCTTGAATTTTCTCCATATGGCCAACGCCCTCACGAAGTCATTTATTCGGTTTCGCGGGGCGAGCTGAACAAGACCATGCTGACCGAAGCAGAAAAGACACAGAACGTCTCGTTCACTTTTAATCAAGAGTGCACTGCGGTTGACCTGGGACATCGCCATGCGGATTTCTTTTGCCACAGCACCGGGGGTCGAACGCGGATCGAGTACGACATTTTGTTAGGCACGGACGGTGCGAATTCGGTCGTGCGCGACACAGTGGTCAAGTCTGTTGGCGGCACTTGGCGAACCGACTGGTTGGACCATGACTACAAGGAGTTGACGATCCCAGCCGACAAGAACGGCAGGTATCAGATGGAGCGAAACGCTCTGCATATTTGGCCGCGTCATGGTTACATGCTCATCGCGTTGCCCAATTTGGGTGGAAGTTTCACCGTAACGCTGTTTTTAATGAAGACTGGCGATCCGAGTTTCGAACGTCTGACGGACGGCGAGAGTTTGCAAGTTTTTTTTCGCGAGCAATTCCCGGATGCTCTGGATCTGATTCCAGAGTTATACGATGATTTCTTCAACAACCCGACTGGTGTGCTGGGTACCGTGCGTTGCTCACGTTGGACGAACGGGCAAGACGCGTTGTTGTTGGGTGATTCTGCCCACGCGATTGTTCCTTTTCACGGCCAGGGAATGAATGCGGGATTCGAGGACTGTCGAATTCTGCTGGAGTTGCTGCGTGACAACAAGTTCAACTGGCCGGAGACGATGCTGGCGTTTGAAGCGGCACGGGCGGCCAATGCGGATGCAATCGCGGATATGGCGTTGGAAAACTACGTCATCATGCGAGATGCGGTTTTGGATCATCGGTTCCAATTGAAGAAGGTGTTAGGCTTTGAATTGGAACGGCGGTTTCCGGATCGCTTTATTCCGCGCTATTCGATGGTCATGTTTCACAACATTCCTTATGCGTCGGTGAAACAACGCGGAGTCATTCAGGAAGAAATAATGGATGAGTTGATCGGTGCTGAAAATGATTTGTCGAAGGTCGACTATTCAAAGGCGGACCGACTCATCTACGAACGTCTTTCGCCAGTTGCGCTGGCTTAGATACACAATTTTGGCCCAGCATTAAGCGACTCGATTGGCGATCGCGACAATTTCTTTCCCGATTTGATCGATGGTTTCCGGCGACGTCAACAGCACTGGGTGGTGCAGCAAGATCGTGCGGTCAGCGGCGATCTGGCTGTTGGTGAGTGGCATGGCGGTACGGCAGCGACGAGATGAACGTTTGGCGAAGCTGCCAAAGCCTTCGAAGGCCGGAATTCCTCGTTGTTGCAAAGCCTCACAAAGTGTATTCCTCGGAATGCGTAATACCAGTTGTTCCGACATCAAAAGTGGAAATTTGTAGAACGCCGGCGACTCTTGCGGACTCCACTCCGGCAAGAGAAATTGATCCGCGTGTCCCCTGATTACTTCAGCCAGGTGCTGGGCGGCTTCGAGTCGACGTGCTTGCCATTGCGGCAGGCTCGCCAGTTGCGGCAGTAACGCGGCGGCTTGGAGTTCGCTCAGAGGCGCAATGTCATTGCCGCGATCGCGCCAGACCTTCAGACGTTGATGGATTCCTTCGTCATTGGTCAGGACCGCCCCTCCCCTGCCGGCTGAAAGCAACTTGCTGCCGCCGAAACTAAAAACACTGACGTGCCCGACCTTGCCAAGAAGAATCGCATCTCGACTAGCACCGGGAACCTGGCAAGCGTCTTCCACTAAAGCCACGCCCTCTTCATCGCACCATTCTCGAATACGCGCGGCGTCAAAAGACTCGCTGTGAAGATGCGACAACAACACGGCCTTCGTTCGCTCAGACTTTCCCGAGATGACTTGGTCCAGAGTCGATGTCCAGCCATTTGGTCGGACGTCAATCAGAACAGGCGTTGCACCGCAGGCCTCGATCGCCCGGAAATTGCCGGGGAAATCGTAAGCCGCCAGAATCACTTCGTCACCGCTTGCAACACCAATGCCTCGCAATGCGAACTCCACGCCGATCGTCCCGCTCGAACACAACGTGACCCAGTCTTGGGAAAATCTCTCTTGGAGCAATGACTCCAGTTGCGCCAAATTTTGTCCTTGGTAACGGCCCCAATTACCACTATCCAGGGCAGCGATTACGGAGTCCCTCACCTCCGGCATAATGCCAGGCCAATCGGGAATGGAATAGCCGGTGGGTTTATTCATTTACGTTTCATAAATTTTCAGTTGAGATTCTGGAAAGCCGATGCACTTTATCTCCCATGGCCGATTTGATTGAGTGCTTGGGAGAAAGATCAACGCTTTGGTTTCTGAGTGAGTTGCACAATACTTTTCGACTTCCTCGGTAGTCATCACAAAAAATGCGGTCGCCAGTGCATCGCTGATGGCCGCGTCAGGGTGGACGACTGTAACCGACAGATGATGATCAGCTGGCCAACCGGTCCGAGGGTCGATGACGTGTCCAAGGCGACGACCGCCATGGAAAATGCCTTGGCGAGCTGTCCCGCTGGTTGAAAGGGACTCGTTTTGCAAGCGGATCTCGCCAATTCGTTCACCAGGAATCAACGGATGAGTGAGGCCGATCAACCAACCCTCGGCATCTGGACCAGCATCGCGCGCGAGCACACTGCTTTGCCCGCCATGGATCACAAATCGGTCGTAGCCCAATTGAGTGAGGATCGCCGCCGCTCTCTCGACCGCGAAGCCTTTGCCGATGCTGTTAAAGTTCAGTTCGATTTCTGCATCACCGAAGCGAACTGTTTTAGTCGTTCGGTCGAATGTAACTCGCCGCCAATTGACCAGCGATCGCGCTCGTTCCAGAGCTAAAGTTGTTGGAACCTGTGGGCGGCGATCGTGAAATCCCCAAACCCGACTGAGTGGCGTGGCGGTCAAGTCAAACGCGCCGTTCGTTTCTGCCGAAATCGTCAACGCAGTAGATAAGAGTTGTGCAATCTCGTCGCTGACTTCGATATCCGCTACAGCAGCCTCTCGATTAAGTCGTGAGAGTTCGCTTTCCGGGCGATAAACGGAAAGGCGATTCTCCAATGCCTCGATCTCGGCAAATGCTTTCATGGCTGCTTCGCCGTGATTTTGCGGACCTGCCAACTCGAAAAAGATCTGAAAATCACATGCCATCGCGCGCCGCGTGAAATGCTGCAGCAATTTTCGCTCGAGGGGCGAGCAAACGTTTGGTGTGGGTTCCCGTGAGTCCTCAGCCGGCGATTTTGAATCGTCGCGCAAGCCAAACTGGCCGGTCATGAAATCGCGTCGACTATTGGCTTTTTCTGGTTCGGACATTTACTGAAATGGGTTACAATGGAAGCATCGCGCGGCGTGGGTGGTCAATTACCAACTGACCATCATTGCCGATCGAGTTGGGGAAAGACAGACGCTCTTTATTTTACACGGAATAGGAATGCGCACGATGAGCAGCGGTCGAGTGCGTTTGATTGTGTACTTGTTTATTTTACCGGCGTTAGCGTTCGGCGGATTGCTGGAAGGCACCAGTCAGGAGCCCGAGGCGTCAGACAAGCTGAAACCTGTCCGGCGCGCGAAACGGCCGCGCTATATTGCTCGCGAATGGCAAGGAACCTACTTCGAAAATCTCTTTACCGAAGGACTGGTTGGCGATCCGCCTGATCTCAGCAAACGATCAATTGCGGCAGCACCTGAAGCACAACCGCCGACCACCGCTCCATCGCAACCGAGCGTGCCTACGGAGAATGCAGACTCCTCATCAAATGCCGAAGCGAATTGGAAAGACCTGATTTCTCCGGAAATCCTGGAGGACGAAATTAAACGACTGCAGATTGCACTCGAAAGCCAAGTGACGACGCCCGTTAAGTTCAAAACGGAATTTCAAAATGTTCGCTATTCGTTCGTGAACCTCTCGATGTGGCTGGCGGTTGTCGCCAAGCACGAAGAGAAAGTTCGCTGGCAAGACGTAGCCCTGGCGGCACAACAACTCTTCGCGAAAACCGCGGCGAACTGTCGAGTCGTCAGCGATCAGGCTTTCCAGGGTGCCAAGAATGCGCAAGATCAACTGCGGGAACTGGTTCGAGGCGGGGCATTCACCGGCAGTAGCGAAGACGGCGCAGATGTTGATTGGACATCTGCAGTTGATCGCATTCCAATGATGAAAAAGCTGGAAGAATGTTTGGAACGTACAAAACAAAACTCTGGGAGCAAAGGTGCCTTTGATGCTGCCAAGGAAGAAGTCTTGCACGACGCCAGCCTGATTGCGGCCATGAGCAAGGTGTTGGTTCAACCGGACGTGGATGACGCCGATGACGAGGGTTACGTCGAGCTGGCAAAAAAAATGATGATTGCCGCACGGGAAGTGAAACAGGCAGTCGAGCTTGATAATTTCGAGGCGGTGTCTCAAGCCATCAATAAAGTGGAACAATCCTGTAACGACTGTCATGGCGAATGGCGTTAGGAAGAGTAGGCAGGTTCGCAAGTCAATTGAGGTGACTGATGGAAACTCCTGACGAATGCTTGGCTCCCTGGGCCCATCCCAAGGCACAAGAGTGGCTGTCGCTGATCCTGCGAAAGTCAGATCTGGTCGATTCGTTGGCAGCCTTGATTGAAAACCCCACGGACCCGCTGGATATGGGGCAACAACGCGTTCTGACAATGCTGCTTGTTGTATTAGGACATCCTGGACTGTGGCCGGAAGAAAAGCGTGAATTGTTTACACGATGTGCGTCGCGGTTACATTCCTGTGCAAGGCAGAATCGGGAAGAGGCCAAACTGAACCTCAAAGCAGTCGAACAAAAGGTAGCGACCGTTGTCAATGCGGATTGGGA
>JBEBGH010000421.1:0-4118 GCA_040081565.1 Pirellulaceae bacterium | reverse complement strand
CGAATTGGATCTCCTTTTTTCCAAGTCCTTCGCACAATTCTTCGACTTTCTTCCACTGAACGGCGGCATCTTCGACTTTCCCCTCCCGATCCAGTGCACGGGCGCGAACTGCGGCACTGACGACAGGTTGCGACGCGACCAGGAACGGGGGAATGCTGCTGGCCGCCGATTGAGCCGCCTCCCGTACACAATACTCGAACATCAGGCCTGCTATCAAAAAACAATCGACTTCACCGTCACGGTTTCGCGCCCTGTCGATATTGCCGTATCGCTGTAATCTTCGATGCAGTTCAGTGTCCTTCGCAAACAGTTTACGAAACTCACTGGCTTCATCAGCTCGTCCAAACTTAATTTCAATAAACGTCGCAGCGATCCAGACAAGGTCCACAGACTCCGGGTTCTGCTCAGCTCCGTCTAGCAAAACATTGATTCCCTGTCGCACCCAGAAGTACTTCGCTTCATAGCCATCGAATTGACTGCTGATATTGAACGTAATCCCGTGAGCCACTCGCTCCCAGAGGCTTTGTTCCTTTGGAAACAGGCGTGTGAGTCGATGCAGAATTTCGACGCTGCGGACGAAATGCAATTGCCGCTTGAGATGTTCAGCACGCGAATCCAGGAGCGCTGCCAATGCCCCTCGTTCCAATTCGTCCAATTCACCCACACGCTGCTTGACTGGCCACGAGAATCGGAGCGACACCCGATCATTCCGGACTTCGGTCTGAACGCTGTTGAAAAGACGATCCACAAGACTCTTCAAATGGCTCTGAAGAATCTTGCGATCAATGGACTCGTCGGGGAAAGTTCCCGAGAATTCTTGGAAGCGCGACCGGACGAGGCTGGCTATGGCGTCGCGCTCAAGAATAGCATTGCTCGCACCTTCCCGCACATTCAGTCTTGAAACGTCTAACTGTTGCGCGACGCGAGCAATGAGCTTCTGGCCGTCGGACTCGGGCAGCCGAATTTCTGCTTTCATCACGATCTCTTCGACCATCGTCATTGAGAACGTGCCGGCCGTGATCGAATCAGGAAGGCATTCCGCAGCTTTCGCCAAATGAAGTGAATTCAAGAAGTGCTTCAGCCCGGTCAGGTCGGATGCACTTCGAATATCAAACGCCGCTGTAATCTGGTGATGATTCCCTTGCTCCAGTTTCTTTGAGAGGGCCCCTCCATTTTTGGACAACATCTTTTTCAGCGTTTCGAGTGACTGAGCAACAATCAGGTGATGTCCTTCGATCCCGATGTACTCGAACGCTTCGTTTTTGAGACTCAAACCGTCCGCTGTCACGCCGATGTACGCACCCTTATCCTTACATTCCAGCACGACCTCTATTGCCCCCCCGTCAGCAAAATCATCGAGCAAATCAACTTCGTGTTTTGATCCTTGGATGTCCAATGCGGCTATTCGGCGAGGAAACGTCACTCGTTGACTGGAAAACGATTTCGCATCAAACGCGATCGGCTCGCTGCGCAGTTTTCCGCCAGGCTGTCGCAGATACAGTTCCGCTCGACTGTACTCATGTTCGGTACGTTTTGCCAAAAATAAATGGAGTTGAAGATCCATCGCGAGGCTGTTTCCGATCAGGTCCGATTCCGAGAGCTGATCGAAAGCAAAAACGGCTTTCGCTTGCGTCCCACCTTCAATGTATTTGTGAGGTGAAGAGCCACCCACATTGATACCCGTCTCCGATTTCTTGCCTTCTCGATCCGTCAACGAAAGTGCCGCAAATCTGCGTCGCGAATTGAGGAGCGTGCCTGAAGGCACGCGGTAACATGTCCGACCGTCCAGTTGAACCTCATCAAGCGGAACGGCATCGACCTTTTGCCATGGCGTAGCACGCAACGCCCATTGAGTCAGCAGCTGCTGAAGGTTCTGGTTGCTGAGCGGCTGACGCATTCTGGCAACGGCTGCAACTTCATACCTTTCTTCCAGCTTTGGCGACAGCTTCAGGTCCGAGCTATCTTTAAGGAATACGGCAATCTCAGAAACGTCGGAATCGAAACGATCAATGAAGAAGGCCGAAGGTATCAGAATGTCAAGCGGCAGAATCCGATACCGCTCGCTCTCACGTAACTTATCGAGCCGTACAACAACGCCTCCATGGAAGTCATCTGAACAAAACTGTAGAAGTGATACTGGTTCATCAGCGTGTGCAATACAGGCGCATTGGATGAGGAACGACACTGCAACCATAAGCATCCAGCATCGAGTGCGAATTGCAATTGATCGATGATTGACGGCTGGTGCTGGAGCAGAGATTGCCATTTTCGGACGTCTCCCTGAATTGGCGCACCCGGATCCAGGTGGTGTTTGATTAAGTTGAGGCAAGTGCAGCGTGGAACTGAACATCATCGTAGGCCGCAATCTCCACCGAACCGGAAACGCTCGTCCATAGAACCGGAAACGCTCGTCCATAGTTTACGCAAAACCAGACTGTCGAGCGACCTGTCCTGATCTTCCCGAGAGCATTGGCGAGAAGCAGGCTTGCGGGGCCGATGCGAGCGGTTGGCTCGTGTCCCGGATTGATCCTCGAAGGTTAATCCGTGGCCCGACATGGAAGCCTCGGTGCTTCAGCTTACCAATTAGCGTGGTCCACCGGACCAACTCGGTTTCGCGGTCGGCCCTGCCGTAATGCCGCCGCCTGAGGCGGAATTGGGGCGAATGGCGTTCGACCGCCGACAGGTCTTGAGACGGCTGGAAACTCCCCGAAATTCTTGGGTGATCGAATTGTCTTGAAATGCGGTACGGCGTTTGGTTAAGGGCTGGGGATCCAAGATGGAGAAAGGTCCCGAAGGCATTTTGCCAGTCCATCCTTTCTTATAGGAGTCGTGACGTGCCAAGTCAGCATTTTAAATGGATCGGCTTTGGCTGTGTTGATATTGTCGATTTTGTCGTCGATCAACAAGTGGTTTTCACCGTTGCTTCCTGTTGCTTGAAGCACTTTTTCGAAGAAACCTCGTTGCCCTTTGTCGTACCTCAACTGAAAGGAGAGAAACAGTCGATCTGCCACTTCGGTGAGTACGGGATACCGGTTAGTCAGGAGCTTCCAGTGAGCAGCATTCGTAGTTGAGGCAATGGCGACTCGAAAACCCATCTGTTTCGCGAAGTGAATACATTCAGATGCGTTATTGTGCCCGTCATCGGTGAAAATATCTGACCATGCCTGTTCAAACTCATCGAGAGTCGGTTTGTTTGTACAGATTTCGGAATAAGCGTGAAGGAATTCATCGTGTAACCATTTGATGTCATGGTCTCCGTGATCCAGCATCGTATTGCGACTAGCGCCTTCGGAGCCCACAAAGAAAAACTGGCGGAGTTCGTCACGGAATGCCATCGACCTGTAATTCTCTGGAAAGTACTTCATCAGATTCATCGGCACATTACCATGATCGAAACTGATGAGCACGTTGCCCAAGTCAAACAAGATCCATTTTGGTCCCCATAGCTTATCAAAGTGCTCCAGAAATGACCTGTTCCCGGAGCCGATGAGATGGAACCCAGGCACATCATTGCCCGGCACCGAACAGAGATATGGATGCACGAGTGCCTGCCTGTCGTTGAGGCACACAAAACATGGCATTTCCTGTGTCAGCCTGAATTGAAAGCGAGCACGCACATCAGGATTAAGAGTCTTTAAGAAATCCATCAGGGTGCTAATTGCTAGCTCAATCTATTGTTTTGTGCGAATCGGGCGTTCAACGCGATGCTCATACACGCCACGTCGCTCAGCCCCCACTGACGACGGATCTAGAAACAAGAAGCGAGCCCTAGCGCCCGCTTGAAGTGCTTTTGCCAACAAAGGTTGCAATTCGCCGCCGTCCGCAGAAAAGAACCATGTATTCGCAATACCCGCAATGCATATTTCACCTTTGGTGTCACGTGCTTCCTCCAACATCTGACGGACAATGCCCTTTGCCTGAATTCGCCGTTCAACCGCAAAGAGCAATCCCACGCCATGACTGATACTTAAGGTTGGAGGTTGTGACGGGCGGGCCGAAGTTTCAGGCACATTGGTCATCCGACCGATCTCTACCAAGAGTGCGGACTGATCGACAGGGTCATCGAAATTCAGGCCCTGCAGATGGTTGAATGAGGATGGAAGTGTACTCTTCCGAAC
>JBEBGH010000420.1:0-4132 GCA_040081565.1 Pirellulaceae bacterium | reverse complement strand
ATGACCACAACTCACAACCCAGGAGATTCGACAGCGTGGTTACGATGTCGGCACAATCCTCACAATTGACGTAGGCCCCGTTGCCCTCGCCGCCACGCAACCGATCGAGCAGCAACGTGAGCTGGCCAAGGTAGCAAGGACCACCTAAGCCTGGGCGATTGTAGCGGAGCAGATTGGGCCCCGCGCCATTGAGACCACGAGTCACACCGGCGCTAGCTTCGGTTCGTGTCCGGCTCCCTTGAGCCCAACGACAGGCGTATTCCAATGCATCGACTCGGGGCAGCGAAAGCCCGAGCGGCGGCGGAACCTGTTGAGTCCACGGTTCTTTGGGGGACTCCAGAAGCACGAAGGTTCGATGCTCACTCCGATCGAAGTCAACCCATCTCCCGCGCGCCTGCCGGTACTGCCATTGCCAACTCGTAGTCCAGACTCCAACCCCCATTTCCTCAAACCTCGTGCCAGCCAACTCGAAGGTTTCAAGGTCGCTGAGGCCATCGGGACCGAAGGTCACGCACCGTGGCGAAACTTCGCCGAGAGGATTCGACGGCGGCAGACGGTCGAGCCCGACGCGGTCGAGCAACGTTGCGAGCCAGTCACAGTTCTGAAACGTCGGGTCGAGGGCGCGGATCTCGACGGT
Source organism: Pirellulaceae bacterium (assembly GCA_040081565.1). Lineage (GTDB taxonomy): Bacteria > Planctomycetota > Planctomycetia > Pirellulales > Pirellulaceae > BJ22. The sequence continues at coordinate 3,495 of JBEBGH010000420.1, read as the reverse complement.
ATCGAGGCCGGGAACCATCCTCCGGAGGCGGGCCTTGATGGTGATCGTGTTGCCCCTGGTCTCGGAGATCGCGTAGGCCGCCGGGGAGTCTTCGGGGCCAACACAGGTGCCCCGCCGCCACTCGGGTTGGACCACTTCTCGAGTGGCGTCCCACCGAATGGTCAGGGCGTCGCGCGTGGCTGACGTTGGGTCATGACAGAATTGGATTGCATCAAGTTGTACCTTCACGTCGAACTCCCACTCTAGTACGAGTAATCTTTCGCCGCCGAACGTATTGCAATCTATGCGTCGGGGGAGTTGGGTGGGTACCCTTTGTGGAACTCGAAGCCACGACGTATAGATTGTGCGTTGAACTGAGCCGACGGAGCGGAACATGCGGTACAGATGGCTTGCGAATGCCACGCGAATCACTCAGTTTACGCTGCCGTCAGTCTATCCGTGAAATCGGCCGGTGACAAGTTTTTACCACGCCATGGCTCTTTGAGGCAGATAGGTTGTGGCGGCTGAAACACCGTATATTGACCGGTCTTTCCTGTCCGCGTCGTGCGCGGGCTGGGTCGTTCACCAGGAATAACTGGTACAGCCGAATCTCATCGAGGCCAAGTTCCTCCGGCATCTTGCCAAAGTGCGAACAGAATTTATCGACATGCCAAGTGTAAGAGTCGATCGTGCTGGCGGCCAAGTTGCGAATCTGCATGTCCTGAGCCATGCGATTGATAAACGGATTGAGTCGCCGATCATAAGGGGTCATAGACCAAGTCTCCGCGGACAAGTTGAGTAAATGAAGACGACCCACATCAGGTCGTACGACTCAACCGTGGCACACGAGCGGCCTTGGCGCAAGCAGAAAGAGCCTGAAGCCGAAAAGATTTTCCACCCGCCGCATCTAATATCGACTCAGCGCTCACAGCGCCGACAATCAACACAACACATCGCCGCAAGACTCAAACATGTCGTCGCTAGCGCGCGCCAGAAACCCACGCCCCTCAAAAAACCCAAGCGCAGTCGGCTTAGTTCAAACGACACGGTTAACCGGGCCGCGGCCAACCAACTTTCCATGTGAAACCACGCGGCCCGCGGCTCCGGTTGAACCGATTGTTATGCCCATTTCTAAATCAACGAATAAGCCAAGCAGAGACAATAAGCGATCCAAAGTGAAGTGAATGTTGCATGAATCGACACAAGTCGCCGCGCCACCGTCCCGTATTTGGTCTCGCGTGATCGCATGTAGCAATTAAAAGGCCCTGTTTCACATTCACCTAGGCGTCGTTCGATCCCGGCGGAGGCTTGGAAGAACATTTGAGCCGCTTGTAGGTAGGCGATGTGCAACAAGAAGAGCAACGTAGTAAACAACAATCCGAAGATCGACAGTACGGTGAGGAAGTAGAATTGCTTCTCGACGATCGTATAACCGCATGCGGACAAGAGGATCAGTCCCTCGGCGATGACCGCTAGTCTAACCGTTAAGCTGTGCTGCGAGTATTGGCGAAAGGTGCTGCATGACTCGGCGTACAGCAAGTCAAGTGTGTCACGGTTGTGTGGCCCAGGTTCATCTGACACGCAACAGCACTCCATCAATAGGTGAAAAAGGAATCAGGCATAACGTCTTTGTTCACGGAGTCGGGACCGTGGACGTTGATTTCAAAAACAGCACGCAAGCCCGACTACCGTGCAACATTTTGTTCTGTCGTTATTGAGGCGGTGAGCGGCTTGCCAGGGGAACTCGCTCGATAGCATCATCGTAGCACATCGTTGGTCCGCACAGCAATCGAATTGGCAAGTTTTTCTGCCCACTGACGTTTGAAAGCGAGGCCGCCAGAAGTGGAGCCGTGACCCAAAATAACAACGCCATGCATTCACCCTTCGTCAGCCGTTGTGCACGAAGGGCGATCGCGAAAGGGAACGCAACAAAACCAGCCGCCACAAAAAACCGCCGACTTTTACCATGCCGATGGACCGTACTGGTTGACATTGGAGGCCATGAAGATGTTATCTGGCGTTCGTCCAAACCAGATGTTCCCACCCGCAATGTCTCCGGTATGGCCGATCTTGCAAGTCAATCGCAGCAACATGAATTATCGATTTCTTTAACCAATATCGTACTTGTTTGTCCACGAGCATCAATCGACCTAGCGAATGTTGGTGATTTTCACAGGTTGGGCTCGACCCAAAATAACAATGCCGTGCCCTCACCCTGTGTCAGCCTTTGTAAACCAAGGGCGAAAGCGAAAGGGAACTCACCCAAACCAACCGCTACGAAAAGTCCCCTACGCTGACCGCCGCGGAACGTCCGTACTACTTGACACTTGAGGCCAAAAAGTTGTTAGATGCCATTGTTTAGATCGCGAGCCTATTCTTCGGCAGCATACTCGGAATTTTGGTGCTCAGCCCATTCATGCGGAAATTTGCGTGCTAACGCGCATCGCGTCAGCCCAACAAGCGTGAAAAAGACACCACGATTAGTGCGATCAGCTGAAGTGCCGAGCACCGAACCGTTCGCTTGAAGTTCGGCTTGCGCAAGTGATACGTTTTGCACCTCATCTTCCATTGCCGCGTCGTATTGTTCGTCGATCAATTCAGAGAGTTTCGAGGAGGTCGTAATATCGAATTTGGACAGGTCATCAAGAAGATCAGAAAAATTCTCGTCACCGGTGTCCGCGTTTTGTATCGGCCACTTCGATTCAAGTACCGCCCGAACAATATCGACATTGAGGACACGGTCCTCGGACACGGCGGCAACTTGTGTCACGTAGGACTCCCGATCATCAAGCAACCGTTCGAGCTCCAAATCGACCGTCTCAAGAATCGCGGAGACACGATTAATCGAACGCCTTAGTGGAAAAGGAACGCTCGCCTCTCGCTTATACTGAAGTTTGTGCGAGGCTGCTGCCCAGATGTGTTGCGACAGTGTCCGAACCTGAACTTCCGCGCGCAAGTCACGGAACTCACTCATTGTAGGCACCTTGAGCCAGTCGTCGGGAAGAGCAATCACATAATGAGCAGACTGGTAACCGAATTGTGCTTCGTCCAGCCGGCTGGCAGTGTCCTCGTACGAAACTACCCTGAAGGTCTTGGAAAGCAACCTGTGCATTCCATGAATGTCCCGTTTGAACAGCAAAATCAGACGAATTCCGACGAAATCGTCCAAATGCCGAAGGCTGTCGATTTTCTTAACGTCCTTTCGTTTGAGTTTCTCCACGATGGACGTCCATAGTTTGACGCGACGTTCAATCGGGACTCCCAGCGTCAAACCGTGTGAGGTAATTAGGGTCGATAGTTGGTCTTCAAGGGCCTCAGCAAATCGCCTCGCAAATGAGGCCAACGATTCATATTCAAGGCGAAGGGAGTTACGATCCAGTTCGTGGGAATGCCTACGGCAGAAATCGGAGTGTGGCACGGCTAGTGGTTTGTCAGCATTGAATTTTAGGGTAGACGGATTTCAGTTTGCAACGAGCGTCCTTGATTTTCATTTGCCAGTCAACGCCTCGCTGAGTT
>JBEBGH010000419.1:0-4141 GCA_040081565.1 Pirellulaceae bacterium | reverse complement strand
GTTCAGCGTGGGCGGCGATCAGCCCCTTTCGCCGCAAGGTCGAGATGGGTCCGGCGGTGCAGCCGACGGTCTCTCCCAATTCTTTGGGGGTCATTCCACCGCCAGCGGTGGATAAAACTTTCAGAATCGTCTGCTGCAACTCAGTCAGCTTGATGTCGGTCAATTTCGCACTGAGATGATCGGCGATCGTCAAGAACGTCAATTCGCGGGTCCCGGCTTGTTGCCGAACGCCAACCGGCACAATTGCTTCGATGACATTTCCCAAGTGGCAGAGGTAGTACTTGGCGATCCATTGAGCCAGCGGAATCATCGCCGGCAAAATGATGGGCTCATTATCGATCACCCGACCCAGGGGCTTGAGTCGGGCAACGTTGACCTCGCGAGCCAGTCGATGTTGAGGGCCGATGATGTCGACACAATAACCGGTCATCGTACGCCCGCCTTTCCCAAGCGGGCAGTAAATTCGTTTCCCGACAGCGACCCGTGCCTCGACTTCGCTGGGAATCGAATAGTCGAACGGACCGAACGGCGGCTCTGAAAAGACCATGCGCGCCGCGAGCCAATCCCCTTGGTCGTCAATCGTCCAAGGCTCAGTATCAAAAAGTGCGGGCTGCTCGTCTTGGCTCACTTAGTCTGCAACCTGTCTGTTCGTTCACGTTTTGAAGAATCGGTTGAATTGGTCCGGCCCAATCAGTCTACCCGTTGGCTTGGCTAAGTCTAACGCCATACCATTTGCATCGAAACGACTGCGAGAATCCGACTCATGTACGCGCTGCCGTTCCAACCGCAACTGTCGGCCCGCATCGCCGCTTGGTATATTTCCAACTGGCTTCGTTCCGTCTCACAGTTAGCAGACGGCGGCTGGTTCACTGTTTTTCAATCACTTTCACGATGCGCATCGGAATCTTCGGCGGCTCCTTCGACCCCATTCATTTGGGACATCTCATTTTGGCAGAACAGGCACGAGAACAAGCCCGACTGGAAGAAGTCTGGTTCATTCCCAGCGCGATCGCGCCGCATAAACGAACTGGCCCGATGGCCTCCGACCGTCAACGGCTGGAAATGGTCCAACTTGGGATTGCAGGGCATTCGGCATTCCACGCCAAAGATATCGAACTTAATCGCGGCGGAACCAGCTACACCGTTGATACGCTAGAGTCTCTCAGTCAACTCCACCCGAATGACGAATTTTTTCTGCTGATGGGTGGTGATTCTCTAGACCAGTTCCGCTCCTGGCGGGAGCCCGAACGCATTTGCCAACTCGCGACTCCGCTGGTTTTCTTTCGCCACGGTTCCCCACAATCTTTAGAATCGCTGCGAGGATTGGTGAATCCCGAACGCTTCGCCGACATTTCACGCGCGGCGATCGTATCACGGCTCATTGAGATCAGCAGCACCGACATTCGCCAGCGTGCCGCGAGTGGTCGATCCGTGCGCTACCTTGTTCCTCGTTCCATCGAAATGTATCTCGAAAATCAAAAGTTGTATCGCGACGCATCGAACTAAAGCAATTGATGCGTTGGCTGGTTCATCGTCACTGTTGAAAAAGAACTACCATGTTGCACTACATCGATTTCGTTCCTCAACAAATCCGGGGCCCGGGGTTTCTCGACCATGGCGAATACGAAGACTTCGACGCCGCAGTCGCGGCAGCCAACGCGTGGCTGCTCAACCACAAGGTCAAGCTTCTTAACCTGGAGACCATTGTGCTGCCCAACATCTGGAGCCGCTTCGAGGAAGGGACTCGCGATTCGGCTTTGCATACCAGCGGGGAAATGACCAGCACCTGGCACCAGTTTCTTCGCTGCTGGTACATGGATGTTGAATGAGATAGCAACACGACTTTTCAAAAAACCAATCGCCTCTGCCCGAGCGAATTCGTCGTCTTGGAATTGAGCACATCCCTTTTTCAGGCCCAGAAGCCGATGGGCTCGCAGTTTGGGGCGTCGCGATGGGTGCTGTTTTGGATTATAACGTTTGGTTCCTCAGGAACAGCTTTTTCTCGAAATTGACTTGGCGTTTAGCAAATGTCCAAATTGCTCTATCAATGGATCTTCCGTTTCGCGGGAGTCCGTCCGCTCTACAACGAAGTGGTTGTGCAAGATCGCTTCTCAAACATCCGCTCGCAGATCCGCCAGGATTTGGTGAAGCTGTTGACTCAGGTCAATCGCGATAACCAGTTCTTTCGCAATAAATTCACGGCGTTCCTCTCGGCCAACGAGGGCCAGAGCGACGAAACTTTTTTCGAAAATTATCGAAAGCTGCCGGCGCTGACGAAACAGGATTATGCCGAAGCCCGGCAATCGGTGATGATTGACTCGCTCGCGAATGTTGACCCCAAGAAGATGGAACTGCAGGTCGAAGGCCGCCCGCTGGAATCGGTGCGGCGACTGCGCAAGGGCAACTACCTGATGCCGATGGCGACAGGGGGCTCAAGTGCCCTGCCCCTCGTGGTCTACATGACCAAGCATCATATGTTTTCGATGCTTTTCACGTTCTTCAAATGCTGGTACCGCATGGGCTGGCGACCGGGCGAGAAGATGATGATCTTTTACCCAAAGAACACTTACAACATCGACGACATGGTGAAGTTCAACAAATACAGTTGGCTGACCGGTTTTCGCTATCACCTCTTTGACAAGATCGACGAACAAGTCGTTCGCGGGCTGGTCGAAGACCTCAATCGCTTTCGTCCAAAGCTGCTGCTCGTGTTCCCGTCGCCGATGAACATGATCGCCCACACCATTCGCCGCTTCAAATTGCCGTTGCAGCACCATCCTCAGTTGATCAACGTCAGCGGAGAGACGTTCTTCGATTGCCAACGGCGCAACATCGAATCGGTCTTCACGCGCAGCAAGGTCGAGGATTCGTATGGTTCGGTCGAGTTGGGCGAAATTGCTCACGAGACGCCCGGCGGGCTGGAGATTTTTGCGAATGTGGCCTACGTGGAAACCGAACCCAACGCAGATGGGCAACCGGAGATGGTCATCACGCGACTGCACCTGACCGACTTTCCGTTTATCCGCTACAAGATGAAAGACATCGCCGACGTGGATTTTAAGGTCGATGCGGCGGGTCGGGAGCGCTTCGTAATCAGCAAGATCGAAGGGAAGGACTCGAACTATATCATGTCCGACAGCGGAGAACGATTCTATCCTTCGTTCTTCAATGCGTTTGTGAACGAAATCAACGAGCGCGTGGAGAATGCCATTCTGGAGATCAAGGTTTACGAACGGAACCAAACGGAACTGGAAATCCAGTACATCATCGCCGATCCGGATCACAAGCAGGCAATCCAAAGCGAAACGCAGCGACTGCTTTCTGAGTTCATGAGCCCAAGGATGAAGTACACCGTTCGCTTTGTCGATTTCATCGATCACGACTATCGGCGCAAATATCGCGTGATCGAACGGATTGGCGATATCGAATTCGCAGGCGGCATCGTCGGCGACACAAAAAAAACCGCCACGGTGGCCGAAATTGAATCACAGTCGACTCAATAGAGCACTCCCGTCGCTCGACTCTCCGAGTCGAGTTTTCTCAATTGAACTCACTTCACTTCTCGGAGACAGGCAACAATTCGAGGCAAAGAAGGTTTTCTAAATTGCAGCCTGAATGAAGTTGAAAAAAAATCGCTCAAGTCCATCAAGAAGATTTGAGCCACGGATTTCACGGATTTTCACGGATAAGATTAACGGTGGCGGAGTAAACGGATCGTCGCACGCACCTCCGAGGCGTGATTCGAGAATTCGGCCGCAGAGTGGGTCTCGACTCGGAGAGTCGAGCGACGATTGATTCCGTGCGAATCCGTGAAATCCGTGGCTGATTGCTCTGCAGCACAGTCTACGAAAGGTCTAAATCAGATCGGCGGATGCAAGGAAGACTCGACTCGGAGAGGCTGTGATTTTTTGATAGTCGCCTTTCGCTCCGCGAAAGTTGCGATGCTAAACGTTACTTTTGCGGAGCAAAAGACGAAAATGTCTCGAGCCCACTAAATAAAATCACGGTCTCGGAGAGTCGAGCGACGATGAAGTGCGATACCTACACAGTCGCACGCATCTCCGAGGCGTGATTCGAGAATTCGGCCGCAGAGTGGGTCTCGACTCGGAGAGTCGAGCGACGATTGATTCCGTGCGAATCC
>JBEBGH010000107.1:0-15059 GCA_040081565.1 Pirellulaceae bacterium | reverse complement strand
AACCGACAACTCTGCGAATGCCGACTGACGAGCGTTCTTGAATTTCTGCTTCCATTGATAGAAGGAAGGCATCGAGCAGCCCTCGGCAGCACAAAACGCGGTGACGGTCTGACCACTCACGCCAAAACGCTTCAAGCGATCTGCCCAAACTCGACTTCGTTCCAACTGCGTAACACGTGGCATGATGAAATCTCCAAAACGGAAATCCACCAGCCTAAACCAACCGTCAATAATGCCGCTGGTGTACGCTTACTTTCTCCGGAGTACTTCTTCAACACGAGTTTCTGGTTAGTCAAGTCTTGACCAAGTTCGAAGCCATGAGGAATCAATGTTAACTCTTCCAAACTTCGCAATGTGATAGAATAGCCGTTAACCATCGCGGGAATTGGATAGTTGGCTTTGAAGCCCCTGCTTTCCAAGACATCGTCAGAGAATTGAACTTCAATCAGAGAAAACCTTGAAAAGCTTTCGGCATAGTCAGCAAACGTCGTTTCTGGTTCCGTGCTCCATCCGACGTTTTGACTCATATCGCGGCGGACGAGCCATTTTTCAGCAGCCCCAATCGGCGGTAACTTTGCCTCCAATTCTTTAGGCGAGACTTCCTTGACCACATTTCCTTCCGGATCAATCAGAATACCTGTCGGCCAGCTCGTTATACCGAATAACTCAACGTTCTTTCCATCCGTATCAATCAAAATTGGAAACGGCAGATCTTTGTTTTGCCAATGCGCGCTCTTAATCGCAACCAATTTTTCATCTAACTCGGCAAACGACTTGATCGACTTGTCGTGGATAGTAATGATCGCGAACTTATCGCGGTGTTTTGCATGAAGTTCATGGATGCTGATCAATTCGGGCAAACTGCCTGCGATACAAGGGCCTCACCAAAAGCCCCAGAATTCCAAATAAACCCAGCGGCCACGATAATCGGACAATTTGAACGACTTCTCGATTCCTCGAACTTCTGAAACAAACAAATCGGGTGCCGGTTTTCCAATCAACTTGGCGATCGGAGTGGCCGGCAAATTTATAGTGCCGAGATCGAGCACCGGTTCTTCTTCATTCAGATCCACCACAGTTTTCGTAGGAGTGACATTCAAACCGTACGACTTGAGCGTATATTTGCCGATGGGAAGCGCGAATTCGAAAGTTGCATTGCTTGTGCTGCAATTGACCATTGGGTTTCGAAAGCCATCCGCGGTAACAACGTTGTAGGGAAATAAAGGACTCAAGTTCAGATCTTCACAAAAAAGCTTTCCCTTAACTTTCACCGTTCGTGTGAGCGTGATTTTCAGTTCCGTCCCGTCATCCTTTTTGCTAATGCCGACAACTCTGCCTAAAGCTCGATCGGCAGACAATATGAGCAGCGGTCGCGGTTGCCCCCAGTCCTCGATGCGGAACTCTGCGTTGCCTTTAGAGTTGGTGACTACAGCAAAGGGGTGAGTTGGAGTCATTTGCCCATTGTCCGCCTCCCAAAGCGTCGACACGTCGGCACCAACAACTGGATTCCCATCAGGTCCAGCAACGCTTATTTTTACGATCAAGGTCTCCGCAAAGTTGCACATGCATTGCAACCAAATGACGGCGAAAACACACAATACTTTGAGTTTCATTTGACGAATTTCCGAAGGTTTACCTTCTTAAGTTTAACTTACGTGGGCCTTAGGTAACAGGAAATTCGCCTAGAATCCACTCGCAGATTTTAGTGTCGTCGAGGAGAGCTGGAAGTTCCTGGCAGCAACCCCGCGTTGCAAAGACGGTTTGTGATATGGTCGATTCCGTCACGACGCCATGCGAGCCGCGGACGAGAGTTGCATCCAGCGGGATCGACTTGGTGGCCATATCGACAAATAATTCAACAGGGTCGTAACCCGGTTTGCGATGAATATCCACGGTGCGGGCGAACATCGGTGCCAATGCATCATCTCGCCACCAATAGTAGGCTTGCCAACTGTTCGGCTCGGAAATCAAGATGACTTCGCCTGATCGTTCATGATCCATCGAAATAGACTTCCGACTGTCCCCGCTCAAAACCGACCCAATTCCCTGAACATCGCGGAAGATCTCGGTGACCTTTTCAATCACCCGAGGTTCGGCGTGCTTTACAAAAACATGTGAAAATTGATGGTCGACAAGAGCCCAAGCTTGACTCATTTCAAAATCAATCAGCTCGCGCCCGTCGGCGTCGATTTTTACCTGCAGCAGTCCCGCATCTCTCAGGATTCGATTCGGAAACGTTACGTGGTCAACGTTTTGAATGACGTATTCGGAAGCCATCACCCATTTCATTTCGTCAGCTCCATAAGCGGTTTGCATGCCGGCAAACAAAGCTGCCAGGACGCGGTCAAGTTCGAGCAGAGCGTTGATCGCCTGGGGACTGTCAGGACCGAACTTTTGCGCAGCGTAATCGAGATGCGGTAGATAAATGTAAAAGAAGTCCGGCTGAAACTTCATTGCCGCGGTTACGGCACTCTGGCAAATCCAGTCCGTTGATTTGATGTTGGCAAGCGGACCCCAAAAATGTTGCAACGGAAAGTGTCCGAACTTGCCGAGCAGTTCCCCGTAGAACTCTTGCGGTTTCGTGTAGCACCACAGCTCTTCGCTGCCATCGGGTTTGTGAATGGGGGCCGGCATCACGACGTAATCCGCACCCGACTTTTTCGACAACATGGGAAACCAAGCGGCTGATTTCAGGCCGACGCTGCGCTGATGAAGCAGATCCCAAATCTGAGGCTTATCGATCACCGAATTGGGTGCCGTCCACATTTCGACTCGTTGGTTGTCGCGCCAAAAAAAGCCGTTGGCGATCACGCCATGCTCATTCGGCAATTTGCCTGTCAACATTGTGGCTTGGGCTGGCCAAGTGACGCTGGGAAACGAGTGCCGAATCTGACAACTTGTTCCGCTTGAGAAATGCCGACTTGCCTCGGGCATATGGCGCAGGTCATTTTGACGCAATCCCGGAACCGACAGCATTACCAATTTGATGGGCATAATTCAAAAAACCTTATTTAGCAGATGTGTTTGCGATGAGCGGAGCAAGAAAATTGTAAGCTCCTTGCACCGCGTTGACCGCGTCATGACTATGACGACTAAGTTCAACCGACAGCGGGCCTGTGTAATCAACTTCGGCAAGCGTTCGAATGATGGGTTCGAAATTCATCGAGCCGCTGCCAAACATCAGGTGTTCATGGACGCCAGCGTTCATGTCCTCAATATGCACGTTCACCAACCGACTTGCGGATCGGCGAATGTAATCGGCGATCGGCAACTCACCTTGGCAAAACAAATGTCCGACGTCCATTGTCAGCTTCAGCCTGGGGTGTGATACCCAGTTCAACAATCGTTCGTATGCTGCAATCGTGTCGACGAACATTCCGGGTTCAGGTTCGAAGCCAATCTCGACCTCGTATTGATCGGCGAACTTCAGGCAGTTTTCCAAGTTCACAGCCAGAGAATCCCAGGCGGTCTGCAAATCCCAATCATTGGGTTTGGCTCCGGACCAGATGGAAACGCAATGACTCCCCTGCTCCGCTGCAACTTGACAGGCATACTCGATAAATCTAACGCGAGGTGCGGCTTCATCGGCCGGTGCGACCAATGACGGAAAATGTTTCCGGCGGGGGTCAAGCAAAAATCGGGCTCCCGTTTCGATTACCGTTGAGAGATCAAGTCGCCGAAGACAAGCGTTGATTCGTTTCCGTTGGGCAATGAGGTCACTGGCAAAAGGACTAATCCATTGATGATCGATTGTTAGCGAAACACATTGATAGCCGGTTTCTGCGAGCAATTCCAATGCCGCGATCGGATCATGATGGGCCAAGCCGTTCGTGTTATAGCCAAGAATCATGCGTGGGCCTTATTTCATCGATGCCGAGGAGAGGCTGTTCATTTGCTTGCCTTGCCGCGGCTGCGTTGCTCGCGTGCCTTTTCCAACATCGGAAAACGATGTTTGTTGGCTAGGGATTGAACCGTCTGCAAAGCAATTTGGCCATACAACGGGATGCACCACTGCGCGACTTTTGCGTATGGCTTTCCAGGGCTGAAATGCAATTGTTTCAAGAGACGAATCATAGTCGCAACTTCCTTTTTGGATTTGGCGACAAAACGAGTTTCGTACCCCATCTTGTAAGAGCCGCTTTCCTTTTTCTTTCGCCGTTGATCCGGAACTCGAACATAGCCGTTTCGATGAAAATAAAAAGCGAGTTGCTTTTCGGCGGGCCAATCCGAATCGGGTGACTCGAGTGTAGATGTTTTTCTTGCCGGCGACACGGTGTTCGCTCCAAAACGAAATGACCAGACCCATTTCAGCTTAGCCGATTATACCTTGCCAATCCAAAGCTGAGTGGCAGCAGGCAAACAACTGCCAAGGCAAAAATCATGCTGCCTTGCCCTGCCATCAGACAGATTGCCGCGTCCAGCAAAATGATACTTCGCAAGGCAAAGATAATCACACCAAACTTGCCTGTCGACGATGAGCGGATAAAGAGGAAGGCGGCACGGCGGAATATCGAAAAGCCGACGACAACTGCCAACAGCGAATAGCCCACTTGCTCTTTCCGCCAAACCGTCTCCAGCCCATTGATGACAAAGGGCAAACAGGCGAATCCACCGATCGCCACAAGCGAAGTCACCAGGCCTGTCCAAAAGAAAACTCCCGCCCGTTCATCGACTTCGTTCTTGGCCATCCAGGTGATGCCCGCAATGTACGTCGTCAGACAAAGCGCGTAAGCCCAAACCTCGGGACTAAAGAAAATGTTGCCAGATGCAGTACCAATGGATGCCGTCGATGCGCCCAATAAAACATTGCCGCCGCGACACAGGCCCATCCACAGTGCCGCATGCGCCGTTTCCTTGAACCATACGTCGTAGGCCAAGATGGAAGCGATAATCCCCAGCGCTACCGCAACTGTTCGCCAGTTGCCGACGGACCACGAAAGAACGGCCCCTCCTGCGAAGGCAGCCACGAACAAGGTGATCACCACCCCCAGCGCGTGGCGACGATCAATAACTCCACGGGCCAAGGGGCGTTCCGGTCGCTCCCGTTGATCGCGCGGGTAATCGTGCCAATCATTCAGGATCATTCCAGCGGCGAACAGGGCAAGAGAAATCGCGCTAAGACTAACGAGAGGCAGTAAGGAAGTGGCACCTTCGCCAACGGCCCAAGCTCCGTTGGCGAGTAAAAACGCGGCCAGAACATTACTCAATGCCGATGGCCAATTCGCGATCCGAACGAGTTGCAGCCAACTTCCCAGCTTCGTTTGAAATGTGATGTTCAATTCAGGAAGTCGCTCTCGATACGAAAAGACAAAACACGCCGACTCGCATTATGATTCGGGTCGCAATGCTGGCAAAGCGGTTGACAGCAGCGACTGCAGGCATCGCTCGTGTCAGTGCAAAAAAAAAGACCCACAAAGGCTGCTGCCAATGCGGGTCTACCCCCCCGGGCATGTCGAAGTCCCGACAATTCTCAATCAATTTTGGATACAGCCTCTATCGGACAAAAGGCGACCGCAGCTTTTTGAAAATATGGTGACTTTTCCGATTCCGTAGAAGAAGCAAAATATTCCCAAAAAATAGACTTTTTCGTCTGCATAAACTAAACCGCCTTATTCTTCCGGGACGAAATAAGAGACAGCGGAAAATCTGCATCGCGCATGGACTATCGTTTTTAAGCACAAGAAGACTAACGTGAAGACAGCCTCCCTACGTTCGCTTTCGATTTCGTCGTTAATCATCCCAACGGCTTTGGGCGGAGCTCTCTACCTGATCATTGCCGCTTTGTTGGATGGTCATATCATCGAGAGCGAAATTGCCGTACGGTACCTCGTCGGACACCCCATTTCGCGCACAACGACTTTCTTGTTCTGTATTGGTTTGATGTCGTTGATTGGTATTTGGTGGAATGTTTTGCGGCAGTCGCGGACCCTCGACTCGATCGTTGTGCAGCCAGAAGCACTGACATCACCCAGCCGAGAGGAAAATGACCGCGACATGGCCTTAGAGCTTCAAAACCAACTCGAATCGATGCCTCCAAAATTCCACGAGCATGGAATTTGGCAACGGCTTCACAAGGTTTTTCAATATATCCAACGGAATGGCTCCACAGCCAACATTGAGTCTGAGCTGAAGTACGAATCAGAGATGGCGCTCGAAGAACAGCAGCAAAGACTTAGCTTTGTAAAAATATTGATCTGGGCCACGCCGATGTTGGGGTTCTTGGGTACCGTGATCGGGATTTCCCAAGCACTGGGCCAACTCAACGTGGGCCCCGACAACAATCTGCAATCGATGATGGCCAATCTGCAGAGCAGCCTGTATGTGGCCTTCGATACGACCGCACAAGCATTGTTGCTCTCGATGTTCTTGATGTTTGCAATGTTTTTTGTGGAGCGATTGGAGCTGGGGCATTTGCACCGGGTCGAACAAGGCGCTCTCGCACAGCTGGCCCGCGTATTCGAATTTAACGGCCAGCAAAAAACGGCTGTGGATGAACATGTCGAACGACTTGGTCGCAAAATGTTGGCCTCGACGCGTGCGGCTGTGGGCGAGCACACACGAATCTGGAAGAAAACGATTGAGTCGGCCGAGCAGGCCTGGGTGACGACGCAAACACAAGTTTCCGCCAAGACACAACAGGAAGTGACTGAGGCCTTGAAATCCGCGTTCACTGACTTTGCCAACCAATTACAGGTTGTCTCGAGAAATTCCGAAGAAAGCATCGCAACTCGCGTCGGCCAATGGCAAACGTTGTTAAGCGACACGAGTCGTGCCATCCAAAGCCAACAGCATTTAAATCAGTCCCAATGCGCGGTCTTAGGCGAAATCCTTCAGGAACTTTCGGCGACGCGAACGGCCTTTGAACGCGAGTTCGAATCCCGAGAGAGCCTCCATCAAACTGCAATGGAACATGTTCAAGTCAATCGCGATTCCGATGCCGCAGCGCAAAAACGCTGGGATGAAATGTTGGCGGAACAAGGCAAACTACAAGAGATTCAACATCACCGTTTCCAACAGGAAATGAAACTCTTCCAGGAAATGACCAAGCGTTTGGACCTGGCTCATGAATCCATAGATGCCAAACACACCAACGAAAGCAAAAAATTCAAGGAAGGCTTGATCGAAATTGTCAGCTTGATGCAATTGATGAAGGACGAATTGGTGCAATTGCATCAAGATCGGAATCATCAAAAAGAACAAATCTTCCGCCTCCAAATCGCGGATCATACGCGCAAGGCAGCATGAAACGAAAAACAGACAAAGGGGGATATTCCGTCTCTTTGTTTCCCTTCCTCACTGTCTTAATCTGCACAATGGGCGCACTCATTGTCATGTTGGTCATGGCCGTCAGGGCCGCCAATCAAGACGCCCAAAAGTTGGCAGAGAAACGCGGTGCTGAATTGGAGCAATTGCTCGTTGAGACCACAGAGCGACGGGAACTTCATCAGGTTCAATTCGAGGGCTGGCAAGCCAAACGTGATGAGTTGGTGGGCGCGAATTCTCGCAGCCGTGAAGCCGTCGAATATCTTGAAGGCGAGATCAAACAGTTGCAGCAGCGACAACAGGAACTGGGAGCACAGTTTGCTGCGCTCGAACCCGATCCTGCCAACTCCGAACCACAGTTGTCCGAAGAAATCAAGCAACTAAACGCCCAGATTGCCGGACTCACGAGCGAACTCAATGAAAAGCAACAAATGGCCAGCCAACAACCGGCGGCCACGATGTATTCAATCGTTCCTTATTTTGGTCCGAACTCAACCACGCGGCGCCCCATCTACATCGAATGCGTCAACGATAAGTTAATCCTGCAGCCATCGGGAATTGAATTGTCCGAGGGAGATTTTCCTTTCGATTTGCGAAATGGCAATCCACTTGAGTCCGCTCTATCGACCATTCGGCAACATTGGACCGAAACGAATGTGACTGGTGCCGAGGAATCCCCTTACCCCTTGCTCGTAGTCCGCCCAAGCGGAGGCAGAGCCTATGCCTTGGCGCGACGAGCCATGGTGAATTGGGTTGACGAGTTTGGTTATGAACTGATTGACGCGCCGTTAACTTTGGACTTCGGCTCGACTGATTCTGTGATGAACGAAAAAGTCGAGGCGGCAGTTCGCCAAGCGAAATTGGAATCGGTCAGCCGCAACCTGAAATTCAAGCAAGCAGAACGGGCTGTCTTGGGCGAACGTAGCACACTTGCGAAGAATGGAGTTACAGGCGGGGGCAGCGGTGAGTTGGAGGTCGACACTGTTAATGGCGGCTTCAAAAGAAAAAACGGCGGCACTGCCGGTGGGCAATACGTCAAGCAATCACCAGCGTCCGGCAATCCTCAATCCGTCACGACGAAGCCGAAGGCGGACGATGCCCGCGACAACTCATTTGATCCAAATGCCAATCGACAGAAACGAGAAGCAGATAAAACAGCTGACGCCGCGTCACAAGGAGCCAACAGCCAGTCCGAATCCGGCTCAGGCGGTAACGCATCGGAAGGCGGCGGTTCTCCGGATGCAACTTGTCTTGCGGATCAACGAGGTAAGAACTGGGCGTTGCCAGATACTCCTGGACGCACTGTGGCACTCGTTCGTTCGGTACGTGTCTTTTGTTCGGATCGGCAATTGGTCTTGATTCCTGACGTTGGAACCAACGACGAACGCGTCACAATCGAGCTTGGATCGGCACCAACGCTCGACAGCGTGCCGGCCTTGGTTTCCGAAATTCAGAAGAAGATTGAATCGTGGGGTCCGGCAGTCCAGTCCGGCTATTGGCGACCACAGTTGGAACTGCGGGTCATTCCCGGTGGCGAGCAAAGATTCCAAGACCTTGCCGTTTTGCTCAAAGATAGCGGTCTGGAACTGAAGGCGCAAAAATAATGAGCAAGCGAACTTCTCAGAACCAGCTCGTCGGCGAAGACTCGTTTCTCGATGTCGTAGCAAACCTTGTTGGTGTCCTGATCATCTTGGTCGCCGTCGTCAGTTTGCAAGCCGGAGATCTCGGCCAACAATCTGTGGCTGCGGATTCTCGTGAAAAAGAGTTAGAGGAAGTCGAAGCCGCGTTGCATCGTGAGGAACTTGCCGCAAATGCGATTCGCCAGGACTCTCAAGAGCTGGATCGGACGATTCATGCACGTCAGCATACGATTCTGACCCTCGAACAAATTCGACACGAATTGCTTGTGCAAAACGCCGTCGTCGAAAAGGAAATCGAGCGACGCAAGAGTGAACTCAGTGACGAAGAAAAAAACCGCATGGATCAAGTTGTCCAACACCAAAATCTATTAGTGACCGTGCAAAAACTGCGTGCTCAGGTCTCTGCGACGGCAGCACCGCGAGCAATCGAGCGCAAAGAAATCGAGCATTATCCAACCCCCATCGCCAAAACCGTGTTTGCCGATGAAATTCACTTTCGCTTGTTGGACGGAAAAATCAACTTTGTTCCGATCGATAGTCTTCTGCAAAAAATGAAATCTCAAGCGGAAACGAAGGTCGAAGAGTTGTATCAGGCGACCGAGGTTTCTGGTGTTGTCGGTCCTGAAGATGGATTCCAAATGGAGTACCGCTTGGCCGGCGAGAAGATTCAACGAGGCGAAGAGCGAGGTGTGCAAGTGCGATTCTTGGGATTTTCGCTTCAGCCACAACCGGGATTGGCGGGCGAAACACTCGATGAAGCATTGGCTCCCGATTCTAATTTCCGAGCCCGACTTCGTCGCATGACTCCCGGCAAGACGACGATTTCCATTTGGGTTTATCCGGAAAGCTTCGAGGAGTTTCTTCAATTGAAAACGTGGTTGCGAGAGCAGGGATTTCAAATTGCGGGTTGGCCGTTGGAGTCGAATTCGCCAATTTCTGGTGGGCCCAACGGATTCAGAACGTCGGCGCAATAGCTCTTACGTTGCTTGAATTCCGTCGTTCACAATGGCCAATCAATTGAATCTGGTTGGAATCATCTTCTTCCTTCTGGTTCGTTCTCAAATCCAATAACACCAAGTTCTCAATCCAGTCTCGCAAGAGTTTTCGGCGCCTAATAGATAAAGCGTAGGCAATGGTCAACGACTTTTTCGCTTATTCGACATTCAATAACAGGCTTCTGTTATCATTGCCCTAGAGAGTTTTTTTTCTGCGATTTGGACGTCGAACTATTTGGGAGAATGTTAATGATTCGTAAGACTTGGTTTTGTTCAATGAAATTCTGTCTGATTTTTGTGTTGACAACTGTAATGAGTGCCGTTTCCATGGCCCAAAATTGCCCGCATCAGCTTTTGTTTAGCTTTGGCGAATTGTATTACTACAATTTGAAGAACTGTACGACGCAACAGATTGTTAATGAGGTCGCCTGTTATCGAGCTCCAGTTGCAACAGGCTGTGCTGCGGGTGGTGCGTGTAATACCAATGAGGCGCCGTTTAGTTTGGTTTTCCAACCACAAGTGGTCGGTGATCCGCCTGGACAAGTCGCCCAAGTGATCAAGAAGCTGCCCCCGGACTCAACCATCATGACTCCATTCGGCCAGAACATTGTCGGCGTTGTGGGAGGTTATCCAAAATTTGTGACAGGGAAGATTAACAACGTCGATCGCGTTTTCAAAATCTATTATCTGTCTTATCAAGATCCTGCCGGAGTTCGGCGAGAGGTCCGCATTGGACATGAAGTTACTGGTATTCCGGCGAATACGCAGTCAGTCAATGCAACGGCAGTCGAGATTATTGGAAAACGGGCTAAATTGAGTATCACAGAAAATAACAATGCGGTGTTCTTCGAGGCGTTCTATGCTACCGATGAACAACAACCTGCTGGCAATTGAGACTAAGTGCTATTCCGAGGTGCGATGCCCAAAGTGGGAGCTGCAATCTACCCTTGAATGCTTACGGGAAGAAAACGCCGACTGAAAAGTTCGGCGTTTTTTTGTCGACCTGCTCAAAAGCAGTTCACCGTAATTTTATTTTTCTGGGATAACAAATCGTGGTTGAAGGCTAATTACACAGCGAAGGCCAACGCCGGGGTGCCCTTCCTCCAAAATCCACGCTTGGTTGAAACCACGAGGGCCAAACGAGAATTCGATTGGATTCGGATTTCCGCTGCGAATCGATGGTCCACCTCCAACCAGAAAACGGGTATTAAACCAGTCGCCCATTCCAGTGGTTTCTCGCAAACGAGCAGGGATGGCGCCCAATTTCATCGCGGGAACTGGAACGGTTACGGTCCATTCCGTAAGTCCAGAATAAAGGCCTACGATCGGAGGTTGAGTTTTGGTTGCATCATACGCAGGTCGCACAAACAAATCCCATCCCTTCATGACATCGACTTCGTCGCCCCAAGGAAATTTGGTGTTGCCGCCATTGGTCGCTGCAAATAGATATTCATCTAAGGTAGGCAATCGTAAGCCTAACCGTTCGGCAAATTCCAGCGCATCTGGATATTCGACGAAATTGACGGGGTTGTCCGGAACCGGCTTGGGCATGCCATTTTTTGTCAAGCCATGGGGCAGGCGATTCATGGTCTCCTGAAATTCCTTTACGGTAACTTCCGCTACGTCCATGGCGTAAGGAGCCACGGTGATCGCCTTCATCGGAAACATGATGTTGAAGATATCGCTTCCAGTCAGAAACTCGCCTCCCGGAACTGAGACCATGCCTCGACGTTTTTGAAGGTCTTGAGTCGGAACAATTTCAATGCTAGGCCAAACAACACGCCCATCCGATTCGAACCGCTGAACACAGCGAGCACGATTCATAACATGTCCCGGCAGGGCCTTGTCGAGAATCCCGTCGTAGTCGGATATATCTCTGGAAACATAACGAAAGACTTCTTGAACGCCCCCTCCTCCTCCCGGATGATAGGCTTCGACCAAGTACCATCCTGGTTCCAAAGTCAAGAAATAACGATCGGCCTTGGGCGGGCGAATGATGCGATTCAATTCCAGTTGCCCCGTCTCGCCATTGATTGGAACCAGAGCAATTTGTGATCCAACTGGTTGAATATCGAGCAGAACCCGACAGCGTCTGGTCCACCAATCATTGACTTGCGAAAATATTGAAAAACCGATGATTGCCGCAAACGTGATGGCGATGCCAATTGCCATCGGCCATTTTTGTTTATTGATTCTTGAGCCAACCTGCGTTAAACGCGAGGGAGGCAAGGTTTTGGTGGGCTCGCCCGCGGCGAACCTTTCGAGGTCTTCTGCCATTTCCAAGGCCGATGCAAATCGCTGCTCTGGACGTTTTTGCAAGGCCCGATGACAGATCGCGGCCAAGGCCGGAGGAATCTCGGGTTTCAACGAACGAATCGAAGCGGGTTCGTCAAAGATGGCATGATGAATTAACTCGCGGAGAGCGCCCTTAAAGGGACGACTGCCAGTTAACAGTTCAAATAGCACGACGCCCAGCGAGTAAATGTCGCTCTGTGCATTGGCTGCATCACCCATTCCGGCTGCTTGCTCGGGTGACATGTACGCCGGTGTCCCAACAATGCCTCCAAGCGAGCTGTCCGCGTCGCCTGCTGGATCGCTGAGTGATTTGTTCTCCGAAGTCTTTAAAGCCAAACCAAAGTCGGCGATCAGAGGTTGATCGTTTTCGTCAAAGATCACGTTTCCCGGTTTGAAGTCGCGGTGTACGATCCCTGTCTTGTGGGCGTGATGCAGGGCTCTGCCTAACGTTGCACACCATTTTACGGCCTGATCAATCGTGGGCCGCTCCGTCTTGATTTTCTTGCCCAGAGTCAGTCCGGGGATGTAATCAGTAACGATGTATACAAGATTATCGTCGTTGCAAACCTCATGAACCACCACGATGTTGGGGTGTCTCAATTTGGCCGACGACCGAGCTTCGTTGATCAGGCTCTCCATTCGTTCGTTGGAAAGCGATTCGGTTTTAGGTAGCTTGATCGCAACCTCGCGCTGGAGCAACGGGTCGAACCCGCGGAGAACATAACCGAAACCGCCTTGGCCAACCAAACCTAAAATGTCGAACCGCCCGAGCTTGCCTTTCATTTGCGAAACGTCCGCAGGCGAAGCGGGGGAGGTGATTGTCTCTAATTGCGCGGAAAGAGATTCGTATTCCGCGCGGGTGTCTTCGGCAATGGTTGTCTGGCAACGAGGACAAGTTGCCGTAAAGGTCGCTCCAATGGAAGTTTCCGGCAGCTCAAACGAACACTTTGGGCAGGATAATTTTTTCATGGTCCTTCATCTTAGTCGCCAAAGGAACTTCCGGCCAAATTGTCGGTCAATGACCAACTTTATTGTCTACCAAATGATTGCGATATGGTATCACGGGAGCAGCGTGTCTAATAATATTCATCGCCATGGTAAAGCTAAAGAATAAGCAAACGCGCAAAAAAAACCGGACATCAACTGCCCGGTTCGACAATTCACCAAATTGGTTGGGAAAATCAAGTTTTTGTCGGCAATTGGAAAGGTTTTTGCTTCACGGCTTTCGTCACGGCTCCGCTTCGCAAACAGCGGGTACATACACGCTGATGCGTATTTCCGCCCTTGGCATTGGTAACTTTTACGGTTTGCAGATTAGGCCGGAAGTCCCGTCGAGTCTTGCCGGTAATCTTTGTACCCACACCACCGAGATACTTGGCCTTGCCGCGCGTTTGGATCTGGTTACCTTTTTGAACGCCTTTTCCGCAAACTTCACACATGCGAGCCATTGTATCGGTCCCTAATTTCAGTTAACAATTCAGGGTCTGGACGAACCTGATATTTGAATCTTTAACGAGCCGCACAATATAGCAAAAACCACGTTGAAGGCAACGCCAACCAATGAAAACGCCAGTTTTATCGAGGTTTTTCGCTGTTCTAGATGTTTCGGTTTAAGTCGTGAGCCATTCTAAAGTGAATTCCAATTTCGAACTGGGCCATCGCGATACCTTGACGCTGCGGATCAAGAAAGGTGCCGATCGCCGCATTATTCGGGGGCATGATTGGGTTTTCAGCAACGAACTCATCGAGATCCCGCACTCGGCGAAGAACCATGGGGGAGCCCTGGTTCATCTGCAAAATCACCAAGGCAAATACCTGGCGACGGCCACATTCAATCCGAAGACTTTGATCGCCGCGCGAATCGTCAGCCGAAAACCGCTGGCGGCGTTGAGTGTGGACTGGTTTCGCAATCGAATTGAAGATGCGATGGCGCTGCGGGACGTGATTTTTACATCGCCATTTTATCGTCTGGTTTATGGCGAATCTGATGGACTTCCCGGACTCGTGATTGATCGTTTCGGCGACTACCTGGTCGTTCAAGTAACCACCGCTGGTATGGAACTGGTCCGCGAGAATTTGGCGGCTGCTTTAGATGACGTGCTGCGCCCGAAAGGAATTGTTTGGCGGGCTGACGATCACTTTCGCGAACTCGAAGGGTTGGAGACTTGCGCGCCATTGATTACTGGAAGTGTCCCAGCCGAAGTCGAAGTGCGCGAGGGCGAACTTACGTTTTCGACGAACCTTAGCGAGGGACAAAAAACCGGTTGGTACTACGACCAGCGGGATAACAGGTTGCGCCTACACAAATACGCTCGTGGAAAGCGTGTGCTCGATGTTTTTTCTTACGCCGGGGGTTGGGCGGTACACGCGTTGAAGGCGGGCGCTACTTCGGCGACTTGTTTGGATCGGTCGGAACCGGCATTGACCGCCGCAACGAACAACGCAATTCGCAACGGAGTAACAGTCACGACCATCTGTGGAGAGGCTTTCGCCGAGTTGAGGAAATTGGTGGACGCGGGGAAACGATTTGATATCGTCGTGGTGGATCCCCCTGCCCTGATCAAACGAAAAAAAGATTTTGAAGCTGGACTGCAAGCCTATTTCCAGCTCAATCGACTTGCCGCCCAACTGTTGAGTTCCTCGGGGCTGCTGGTTTCTTGTTCCTGCTCCCATCATCTGCCGGAAGAAAACCTCTGGGAGGTTGTGCAACATGCGGCAACGGCGGCCAAAAAAAATATTCGGATTACCGAAATAGGCGCCCAGTCTGCCGATCATCCGATGCATCCGGGGATGCCGGAGATGACATATCTAAAAGCCTTGTATGCGTGGCTGAGTGACTAGGATTTCGTCGCACGCATCTCCGAGG
>JBEBGH010000418.1:0-4157 GCA_040081565.1 Pirellulaceae bacterium | reverse complement strand
ACAATGACTATTTTGCGTTCTGGCGCTACCAACCAATATTCACAAAACTGGGCCAAAGCCTTCGGGGAGAAAAAATCCTCGGAAGCCAGTTCGGTCGGCGGAAAAGGTAAAAAAGCGAAGAAAACTGCTAAAACAAAATCTGGCAAGTCCAAGAAATAGTCACGGAATGGCTCGGCAGGCCATCGAATAGCCAAACCGCTAGAGATTTCAATACTGCGAAAGCCGGTGTCGAAGACAGTTGTTGGCTGAGCTCGATGCCGGTCGGGCGAGTATGAACTTTGCATTGCGGCTGGCAAACCAGAAATTATCTGGGTGCGTAAGTTAAGAACTGCCAGCGTTGCGGTTCATGTTGTTTCAAGCGGCGATGGTTTTGGTCCCCGACCGTACTGTGGCATTATGATTTCCATCCGAGAACTTTCGAAAGAATTCCCCACCGCAGAGGGACCGGTGTTGGCGGTCGATCGCGTTTCTTTCGAGGTCGCGAAGGGCGAAGTCTACGGGCTGTTGGGTCCAAATGGTGCCGGCAAAACGACGACCATGCGGATGATTCTCGGCCTGCTGCGTCCCGACAGTGGATATGCCGAGGTCGGTGGCTTCCGATCGGATCTGGCACCGGATGAGGTGAAACGTCGCGTCGGATTTATTTCCGCATCCTCCGGAATCTATCAATGGCTTACGGGTCGCGAGATGCTGAGCTTTTTTGCCGACATCTATGGGTTAACCCCGGACAAGACCAATGAACGAATTGCAACTCTTGCTGCGCTGCTGGACATCGAGCCGTTTCTAGATCGTCGTTGTGCCACGTTAAGCACTGGGCAAAAACAACGAGTCAATCTTGCACGAGCGCTAATCCACGATCCACCGATCATGATTATGGACGAGCCCACGCTCGGCCTCGATATCGTTGGCACCCAAGTTATTTTCGATTACATCCAGTTGCTGCAGCAGGAGAAAAAATCAATCATTCTCTGTACACATCAACTCGATCAGGCCGAGCGAATCTGCAATCGGTTCGGTTTGCTGTTCAAAAGTCGTATGGTGCGTGAAGGAACGTTGACGGAGTTACTTTCTGGTTCGGGGTGCACGAATCTCGTCGACCTTTTTATCAGTCTTATCAAAACCACTGTCACGACGGCAGCCTAAGAACGGAGTACCGGTGTCGGATTCTTCCCAGAACACGAATGGCCGACCCAAAGGAGGACGACTCTTTCGTCTTACTCAAAAGGAGCTTCGAGAAACCCTGCGTGACCGGCGTACGATCATCACCTTGATCGCCATGCCGTTAATCGTCTACCCGATTTTAAGCCTGATCTTCAAGACCTTTTTGCTGTCCAACCTGGGTCTGACGGCTGGAGATAACGAAATCAAATATCGGTTTTTGATCCTGGCTGATTTGAATCGTCCGGACACGTCACAAGATGCTTTGAATGGCGTTCTGGCGGAAATCAATGATAAGTGGGAACTTCGCAAGGTCGGCCAAGCGAACGCGCCCAAAGGATCAGACAATCCAACTCCCGAGTCCGAGTCCGCACAAGACAGACCCCCGTCGGAAGAAAAAAAGAAATCGGGTGGCCCCCGAGTCGCCAAGTTCATTGATCACTACTGGGAGTTTGCGCCATTGGGCTCCCTGAATGCCGATGAATTGTTCAAGGAAAAACTGCACGACGCGATTGTTGAGATTGTCGTGCTCGAAGACGGCAAGAACCGCAAGTATGTGGCGAATGTTTATTCCAGCGACCAAGACGCGCCCAGCATTGCCGCAACGAGATTTTTCAAGGAACGTCTGGCTAACTTCAACACGTTCGTGCTTCAACGAAGGCTGGTTACCGCGAAAATTGATCCGCGTTTGTTCTTGGAACCAGTCGATAAAAAGGTCGAATTAGAGGAATCCGGCAATCAATTCACGGCCATGATTCCTTTGATTCTGGTGCTCATGACGATCACGGGCGCCGTTTACCCGGCAATTGACTTGACCGCTGGTGAACGTGAACGAGGCACTTTGGAAACATTGATTGCCGCGCCAGTCCCAAGAATTCGTGTCCTTGTGGCGAAGATGATCGCGGTGATCACCGTCGCTGTTTTGACCGCGTCACTGAACGTGCTGGGGATGGTCGTTACCTTATGGGCCTTCCAATTGGAAACAGTGATCCTCGGCGAAGACGGCCTGACGATCGTGATGGCTGCCAAGGTACTGATGCTGCTCGCACTTTTTGCCACTTTTTTCGCGGCGTTACTTTTGGTCGTAACCAGCTTCGCGCGGAGTTTCAAAGAAGCTCAAGCCTACCTGATTCCAATCATCTTGATGTCGATGGCTCCTGGGTTGCTGGCCATGACTCCGGGTCTGAAACTGGACGGACCGTTGGCGGTTTGCCCGATGGTCAATTTGTTATTGCTGTCGCGAGACGTTCTGGAAAATAACGTGCAAGTGATTCCGGCAGCGGTTGCAATTTTCTCGACCTGTGTTTACGGTGCTTTGGCTCTGGCCGCTGCAGCCTCAATTTTTGGTGCTGACTCGATTTTGTACGGCAGCCAAAGTAGCTGGAAGGAGTTGTTTGCTCAACCAGTCCGAACCTCAGCCGTTGCACCGTTGAATGTGGCAATGGTCTGCTTGATGGTTTTGTTGCCGATTAATTTTGTGGCAATCGCATTTATGGGCAGGCTGGCATCTCCCGAAGTCGGTGGTATCTCCGTTACCTACCAGTTGATGTTAATGAGCTTTTTTACGTTCCTTGCCTTTTGGGCTTTCCCAACCCTCATTGCCCTCCAGCGTCGAATAACATTGTCGACCGGGTTTGGGTTTTTACCTGCTCGGCCGCATTTGATTTTTTTGGGCATCGTGATGGGCTTGAGCATGTGGCCGCTCGTGATGGCCTTGATCAACGGTTGGTATGAATTGATCAGTCTGCTTTATTCCTCGGATGCGGCCTCCGAATGGCATTCGCGTTTGACTCAGTTCAGCGAGGCCCAGGCGGCAAAATTCCGAGAAACCAGTCCCGGTGTCATTGCCTTCGCGATGGCTATCATTCCGGCCTTGTGCGAAGAATGGTTCTTTCGTGGAATGTTACAGCGCAGTCTGCTGACCTCGATGAAACCGTGGAAGGCCATCGCCATCTCAGCATTGGCCTTCGGCGTATTTCACACCCTTTCAGGCAGCGTCGTTTCATTCGATCGTTTGTTGCCAACCGCGTTGATGGGGCTGCTGTTGGGTTTATTGGCTTATAAAGCCAACTCCATCGTTCCCGGAATTTTAATGCATTCGGTCCACAATGCCACAATTGCCTTCATCGCCTATTACTTGCCGCAACTAAATGCCATTCCCGGATTTCCCAAGGATGCTGAAACGATTCCGATTTCTTGGACGATTGCATCCGCCGTGATCGCTGTTGTTGCATTGACGATTCTCCTGCGAACCAAGAACCCGCCGAAGTTGGTGGAAAAGACGTAAGTTACACGAGTACAACTTGTTTGGGTTGCGAAAGCCTCCTACTTCTTTGACTCGCATCGCGTGCGAGGACTTTCTCTACTATCGCTGGCTTTGGTAAAGTATTGCGGTTGCACTGCATCAGGTATTTAGGACTCAAATGTTTATCGTCTTCGACGGCATCGATGGTGCTGGCAAATCGACCCAGATCAACCTCACCAAACAATGGCTGGAGGGGCGTGGTCAAAGTGTTGAAACTTTGTATGACCCTGGGAGTACCGAGTTAGGGAAAAGTCTGCGTCAGCTTTTGCTGGGTGAGCACGAATACCCCATCGATGTTACCACAGAGATGTTGATGTTCATTGCCGCGCGTGCGCAGTTGGTGGCGGAAAAAGTTAGGCCGGCACTAGCGGCTGGAAAAATCGTATTATGCGATCGTTACACGTTCTCGACCGTCGTTTACCAAGGTTACGCGGGCGGTTTACCGATCGAGAAGATTTGGCAAGCCAATCAAATCGCGACGGGAGGGTTGCAAGCCGACCTGATGCTGCTGTTTGATCTGCCGGCCGATGTTGCCTTCTCGCGGCTCGGTAGCGGGCTTGATCGGATGGAATCTCGCGGCACGGCCTTTTTCGAAAAAGTCCGCGAGGGTTTTTTGACGGAGTCCAAACGTTTTCCCGTCGGGGTCGAAGTGGTCGATGCCACGCAGGAGACCGAGGCCGTCCAAGCCACCATT
>JBEBGH010000417.1:0-4163 GCA_040081565.1 Pirellulaceae bacterium | reverse complement strand
GTCATTTTGGTTAGGAGTTTGAGACTGATTGGGATTTCGGCCGGATGGATCATCTTGTTTGTTCAAAATTGAATTGTTGTTGAGGATCGAACGATCGTTGATGGAGTTACCAGTTCCTGTTTGACGGATTGCCGCTCCACTATTCTTTGCCGGATTTTCACCGATCGGATTTTGGGGCGAGGCCGGTTGAGCAAATGCGGGATTGAAACCTTGGCCGCGTGCTCCCGTCGGCCGATTGGGGTTTTGCGGCAATTGAGCTTGGCGAGATCCGGAGGGCTCTCCCATTTTCGTGCCATTGCTATTCGATGGCAAAAGCATACCGGCCAGTCGGTCGGCAGGGACTTCTATCGGCGCGACTTTGAGCGAGTAGTCGCCAATCGTTTGGTTGTATTTCACCACCGTGTCGATGAGCTGCCGTCGTGCTTCATGGGCTTGGGCTGAGCCTTGCAGGATAGCCGGCAGATTTCCGCCTTGGGTCAATTGCCGCAAGGCATCATCGTTGACCCGACAGGCCTTGCCGCTGCTGTCGAGCAAGGCCTTGATCTTCGGAAGCGTAAGGTGAATCGCACGATGCTCAAACGGCAATCGATTGCGGGCCGCAAACACGGCGTGTTGCGTTTCGTAGGCCTCGGTCAGAGGCATGTCGGAGGGAAGCGCGAGTAAAGATTCGGCCAACGGATTGAGCAAATATCGTTGCAGGTCCTGTTGAGCTCGCTGCAAGGCGATCTCGGCTCGACTCACATCGTTTTCGGCCAAGGCACGGGCGCCATCGACGAGCAAACCGTCACTTCCTCCACCGCGGTTCAATTGGGACAAACTGGTAACGCGTTCGCGAGCCAATTGCAAACGACACCATGCTCCATAAGTCTCCCAATACTGGTTCATCATCGAGGGTCGGTTTTGGAATGGCGTTTGATTAAGGGCTTCTTCTACCGACAAAGGAACTCCAGGAAGCGGTTCGCTGTAACTTGACAGGCGATATCGCTCCAACATTCCAGCAACTAAAAGCGCCGGGGCATCCGTGACAGAAGAGTTGTCGTCGAAAGAAATCGGACGAACGGACTCATCGCGAAACGTATTCTGCGGTGCAAGTCTAGAATCGGCGGGCATCAATTGTTGCGGCAATTCCTGTTGGTCATTCGCCTTCAAGATCGACGGCGAATCGGCGCGAGCGGCTTCCAGTTCCCGCTGACCCCGCAGGTCGTTGAAACTGTTGCGGAATGGTTGATCTTGATTTGCTTTACCGATTGGTAACTGCGAACCAGTTCCGGGAGAGTAATAATTGTTGTTGCTCGCCGGCGAGGACGAAAACTGCCCCCGAACGATTGGCAGGCTGTCCGACTGGCTGTCTTGTTCTGTTTGCTTTCCGCCAATTGCTGGGGATCTGAATTCGGATTGCTCGCTCGGGATATCCCGTGGCCCAATTTCACTTCGCAAATCATTGAT
Source organism: Pirellulaceae bacterium (assembly GCA_040081565.1). GTDB lineage: Bacteria > Planctomycetota > Planctomycetia > Pirellulales > Pirellulaceae > BJ22. Next base: position 2,717 of record JBEBGH010000417.1, on the reverse strand, counting down.
CTTGATCGAATGCTGCGGGGGCGGCTGGTTGGCGGAGTCCTGTGCGGCCGGAAATTTTGGAATTCGGCTAGTGTCAAATTGCTTGAACTCTTGGGCAGCGACGAATTCGGCCCCGAGAATTGCCGCACACAATACTGCGACGACTTGCGAAAACTTCCGTGCCATGGCTGACCTCCTTGCCAATCCAACTCAAGACTGCAACCGACCTTAGCGCAAAACTTCATTCCCAACGGGATCTGGCAATGCTCCATTTCGGTGTCTAAAACGCTTCCAAGCGTGAAATCAATGTGCCGCTTTTGCGAAAAACGGTCAATGCTGATTAAGCCGCACGTGCACAAGTGGTACTTTCGATCTGAAGATTCGGCGACACCGATGTCTGGCAATCACAACGGCCGAAAAACGCGGGAATCCTTGTTTTTCCACCAGTAAATCAATATGATGCCAACAAGCTAGCTGGGCGCGACTCCTTCTTTTTCGGCGGTCGCAAGCGACAATATCTAGGGGCCTTTCTTTATTTCGGGGAGCCTTTCTGTAATGAATCCGCGGATCCTTGTTCTAACTGCCGTTCTGCTTTTTTGTTTTCCGCACTTCCTGAATGGCCAGACTCCATCCATCAGCGTCCAGTTGCTGAAGGACCTGTGGAGCAGAGACGGAAACAATCTGGAAGTGGCTCAAAAGTCTTTCGAGGCGACTGCCGTCCGCGACGGTACCTCATTATTCGCGTACGCACTCAATCGAATCAACCATTATCGTTATCGCGATGGACTCACCGTTGCTCGCGAGGCTGCCGAAAAATCTCCCGAGGACTTCGATGTCTGGGCAACCTTGAGCTGGTTGGAAATCCTCCTGCAAAACAACAACGAAGGCATGTTGGCGCTACAAAAGTTGAAAGCCAGCATTCAGATCCTCGAAGCAGGCAGCGCTAAACGCGGTTTCTACATTCGGCACATGGGACGTTTGATCGGATTCCTTGAGGGTCCTGCCGGCGGTGGAGTGAATCAGGAAATCTTGACGAACACGATTGCCCTGATTGAAGAAAAACTGACGCCCGAAGAATCGAAGGCGTTTACTGATGCCCGCCAAGCAGTGCTGGATGAATTCGTAAAGTTGGGCGGAAAACGAGAGGTGGCGAAAACCGATTTCCTGGCTGACGCCAAAGCCAAAGCCGAAGCGGAAACCAAAGTCCTCGAGGGCCAAAGCGAATTAATCACGAAGCGACGGGAGAGTATCCCTGGTCAAATTTCCAAGCTGACCGATGACTTCAACTCACAGTTATCGTCGTTGCGGGCTCAAGCCCAACCCTTGCAGTCGCAAATCGGCGCGCTACAGGCTCAACACGGCAACTTGCAAATCGAATTGCAGCAACATTACGCCCAAGTTGCTTACTACCAAGGACTGCTCAATCGGACGCGCGATCCCAACGATCGATTTTGGATCATCAATCAAATGAATCAGTTTCAGCTGTTCTGTCGTAATGTTGAATCGCAAATCCTGGGTGTCCAGGGTCAACTGCGTTCGATCGATTCGCAGCTTGGTTCCCTTAACCGCCAGGCGCAACAGGTTACCGCCCAACACAACAGTCAAGTTGGCCGCTTACAAGCCGAACTCAACGAACTCGACCGGCAACTGGGCCGCAACATGTCGAAAACCCAAAAACTGGCCGAGCCCCCTAAACGGATCACGGGCGAAGCCCTCACCCTCAGCCAACGCCTCGACAAACTCAAAACCTATTACGACCTCCCCTCGGAACAGCTCCGCAACGACTTGCTGGAAAAAATCAAAGCTCAGAATTAGCTCAGGATTGGCCGGGCAATACGTCCGGTTTGGCATAACCGATGTTGCGTTTAGACACTCGCGAATTTCTGATTCAGCGTGGCGGCTTCCATGATGTTTTGTTCGGTGGCGTCGCGGGCTGAAAACTCGGCGGTCATGACCCCTTCGCTCAGGACAATGATCCGGTCGCAGAGATGCAACAGTTCGGGCAACTCACTGCTGGCCATCAGTACCGCCAAGCCTTTGTTGGCAAGGTCTCGAATGAGGCGGTAGATTTCGGACTTCGCGCCCACATCGACTCCGCGTGTTGGATCGTCGAGCAACAGCACACGCGGCTCAGTCAATAACGAGCGACCAATGACACATTTTTGCTGATTGCCACCGCTCAAGCTGCCGATCGCCGCCGTCAAACCATCGGTCTTAACCCGCAACTGGTCGACGATCGATTGGCAACGTTGCCGTTCACTCGTTCCCGAAATCAATCCGGAGACACGACTATCACGCGATAACGAATTGAGCGAGATGTTTGCGGCCACACAGAGGTTCGAAAACAATCCCAACCGTTTGCGATCTTCCGTCACCATCGCGACGCCCGCCTCGATCGCTTCTGCCGGATGATGAAACCGCACAGCTCGTCCATTAACCCGAACGTCACCATGAAAATCATCTTCTGATTGACCGAACAGGCATTCGAACAGCTCGGTCCGGCCGGCACCCATCAGCCCGGCAAATCCAACGATCTCGCCCGGCCGAGCTTCGAAGGATACGTCGCGAAGTTTCCATTGCCGCGGATGATTGGGCCAACGGCGGTAGAGATTCTTGACGGTAAGTACTGGCGGAACTGAACTCGCATCGGCCTTCTGCGGTGGTGACTCCCAATTTAGTTCGCGGCCTACCATGAAGTGTGCGATTTGCCGCGGCGTCACGTTCGACTTCTCCACAAC
>JBEBGH010000416.1:0-4173 GCA_040081565.1 Pirellulaceae bacterium | reverse complement strand
TTGTCGGCAATCTCGACTCGAACATATCCCGGCAACTTGTCGCGGGCCGTCGTGTGGCGTGGGAAAGCCTCTTGCCAACGCTCCAGCACTTCTCGATCTGGCTCACGGTCGATACCGGTATTGGTCAAATTTTGAAAAACTTGATTGACCGCTTCGATCACGACGGGACTTGATCGGTAACTGGTCGACAGCGGCGGCGTCGGCTCGAGTCGGTCAGCCAATTGATCCTGTACGACATCGAAGATCTCGGAAACCCCGCCGCGCCAAGCATAAATTGCCTGCTTCCGATCGCCCACGCAAAAGAAAGATCCTCGGCGTTCAGTCGAAAACAATCGATGCACAAACGGTTGCAAGATCTGCCATTGGGCAGGGGAGGTGTCTTGGAACTCATCGAGCAACAGATGCCGGACCTCCATATCCAGGCGAAACTCAAGATCAAGTCCTTTCTTTCGCATCAACTTCTGCAACACGTGCGTCACGTCGGAAAACTTCAGCTCAGCCGCCTCCATCTGCATCGGCCAAAGTTCATTGGAAAAGCTGTCAATCAACCGGTAGGCCGAAGCCGTGCGGTCGGCATACACCGTGGTCACAAACGCACGCAGTGCCTCAATCACGGACTGATAAAAGGCAATGACATGGCCATCGACCGGCGAATTGTAATAGGTGAAGTTCCCGTCGATAACGCGACCAACCGCGTTCGATTTGACTAACGCCTCCCAATCACCTCTGGCAACGGCGGCAAGATCGGCTTCCAGCGGCTTCGTCATCCGTTTGTTGACGAGCGGTCGTTGCTCGAACCGCTCTACCAATGGACCGACTAGCTCCCGAAAATTTCTTGCACCTGGAGATGAGTGATTCCACGCCTCGCGCGTCGAATCGCGATAGACTTCGTTGTACTTCTCGACCTCGCGAATCATGATGTCGGCAATCTTGCGTTCTGCATCATTCTTCGTGATTAAATGCAAAAACTCCCGCGTGTTGCGATCGTGCAAAAGTTTCCGCACCGCGATTTCGGCCAAAGCACCAATCTGGCCGGTCTCCGCAATCTTCCAATCGACAGGCAAGCCCATCTCGAAATTAAACGCTCGAGCGATCTGGAAGAAAAAACTATCCAGCGTCGAAACCTGCAGTCGATGCAAATTTTCGGCCATCTGACGCAACAAGTCCTTCGCCTTTTGGGGCTGCAACGGAAAATCGATGACCTCCGCCAACTCGGCACACTTGAGCGGGTCCGCCGCAGCCGCCGTTAACCGCTGCATGATGCGGTCGAGAATTTCTCCGGCGGCCTTGCGCGTAAATGTCGTCGCCAAAATGGTGTCACAAGGCACTCCGGAAGCAATCAACTGAAGGTATCGATTCGTGAGCGCATACGTCTTGCCGCTGCCCGCCGAAGCTTGCACGATCGTGTTCGGAAATCGCATTGTGGAAACCGTCGTGGCCATTTTTCTTAAAGTCAAAATTCAACGATTAAAAACTAGAAACCCTCGAGCCTCACGTGGCCGCCTCCGCCCACCGCTCAAACACATTGTCCTGACAAATCGAACTGGTCGCATCGGAAAATTGAGGTGCGTCAACTGCCGGTGGCCAAAATATTTCGGCCCGAATCGAGCGCATCACCGTCCAAGCTTGCTCATCCGCCATCCGCAGTTGCTCCGGAGTCCAACTCGCCGGATCAAACTTCACATTGGAAGTGTTATTCGGCAGCAAGATGTAACCCAACCCGACTTGATCCGGTTCAGGAACAGTCCGCACGCTCGTGATCAAATGCCGATACAGCGGCAACTGCAGATCTAACCAATTGCCTTGCGAGTCCATGTGCGCGGCCATCGCCGTTTTTCCACTGTCGCTCGTTTTGTAGTCCCAAACCGCCAGGCGACCATCCTCGTGCTGGTCAATTCGATCGATAATCCCGGTCACCGGAAACGGCTGGCCATCGACGACAAAAGGAAAAGTAACCTTTTGCTCCACCTCGACGATTGTCCAACCCGCTCGGCGATGTTCCGCTTGCAATTCCGCGAAACGCTCCAATCGATACTCCAGGTTCTCAATTTGCAATGTCAGCGACGGCAACTGCGAACGAGACTTCCACACCTTCGATCGCTCCGCCAATCGATCGCGCAGGAAATCCCGAATCTCTTTCGCGTCGCCACTTTTGCGTACCTCGCTGCGACCGAAATCCTCGAAGACCCGGTGCGCCAGGTCGCCAAACATCCCGCCATCTAGCTCCCGCAACGCATCGTCAACTTCCTCGAGCTTCAGAATCGTCGTCAAGTAAAAACGATAGGGACACTTCATGTATTCACGGAATCGCGTCACACTCAGTTGACTTGGCACCACAACATTGTTGGGCCGCGGCACGATCAATTGCTGCAGCGCAGGTCGTTGGGCCATCTTCGATTCGCCCCGATCAGTACGCTGGTTGTAATCGTCGAAGGAAAAGAACGCCTGCGATCGCCGAACCAAAGCGTCGTCGTCGCAATGCAACAACAGACGGCTGATCTGCATCGGCTCCTTGCGGGAGTTACGACGCCCCACCACAAACAACAGGTTCGCGCGGCAGGCATCCATCAAGCTGACCGCATAAACATCGCGGGCCATCCGCCGTTGATTGTCGACCAGTCCAAATCGGAGACACAAGGAATTCGGCAAGAACGCGTGACCGCTTTCATTGGTCGGCACCACGTGATTGTTCATCCCCGTCACGATCATCGCCGGCGCGTCCTCGAGCGCCAAATCCAGCCAGCCTAGCACCGAAACGGCGTTATCCGCCTCTCGCTCGTCCAAATACTGTTCGTCGAAAAATCGTAAGCAAACTTCCAGTGAATCCGTTGCCGAATCGACGGCCAACGAAGCCTTTGAGCTTTCGCTGATCTCGGTCAACAGCCTCGTGACTTGCTGAACTCCCATCGCCGCCATGCGATCGTAGACCACTTCTGCCGACAACTCCGGCTCGGCCCCGTACACTGCGAACAGAAGCGAAATCCAACCCTCCGCCCAAGCATTCAGCGGGCGTGATTCCGGCAACACTTTTTCCAGCAACTCCCGCAACGCCTCAACAATGGGCACGACCGGGTACTTGTCCAGTCCCATTCCGACGAACTGCCGGGGCTTCCGCAAATCGATCGCCGCCGGCAAGACTTCGTTTTGAAACGCATCAACTTCACTCAACCAGTTGTTGCGACCAAGACGGCTGCTGATCCACTGATAGATATCGGGATGGCGGATGACTTCCGCAAAAGTCGTGAACGACGACTCATCGACGTACTCGGCGATCTTCTGCAGCAAACGAATCACCGCACCCTCGCGCAGCAACATCCCCCGCGCATGATAGGTCGGCAACCCCATTCGCGACGTCACCCGTTCCACTTGCGGCCAAACCGTTTCGTCCGGCAGTCCAATTACCATTTGCCTATTCGAAAACTGCGAGCGACACGACTCCAGGAACTCGCCCACCAATCGCGCTTGATCGGCGGGACGATCCACCATGCGAATCCGCCGATCCGACACCCGAACCCGACGGCTTGTCCAGAAGTCCGTTACGAGGCACCCGATGTCATCAAAGCCCACGCGGTCGTTCGGATCACAAAAAACCAGACTGGTCACCTGTGATGCACACTGCATCAACATTTCTCGCGGACCGCGATTGAGGTCGGCTAATCCGATCAAGACAATCTCTCGATTGGTCCGACATAATTCCCGGCGGATCGCAACGTTTCGAGCGGCCTGCGGGTCCCACAAATCTTCCGAACTCAGGTATTTGTAATACAGATCTTGAAGTTCGGCCAAAGCCTGCCAGCGATCGTTCTGCGGGAACTCGGGCTGGAGCGCAATCTCCCGGGCGACGCTCTTGAAACTCCAGATGTCCGCCCCCAACCGTTCGTGAAGGGCCTGCAGCCTCGCTGCTACCGAAGACAACCGCGCGACTTCGTTCCGTTGCAATCCCGGGAAAACCGCGTTCAGCTTTTCTTCCGGCAACAATCGCAACGCCTCGATCCAAGCCAGATTGCGCAGCAACGGAGACGCGGTCGCCTTCTCCTGCTCATACATCCGCTCCGGCAAGTCGCCCACGGTGATCGAATCAAATCTCAGCGAACTCAATCCGGCCGCGCTCGCCACTTCGCCGCAAAGCTCGTTAATCCGTCGGCATGCTCGGGTCGTTGGCAAAACCAGAAT
>JBEBGH010000415.1:0-4175 GCA_040081565.1 Pirellulaceae bacterium | reverse complement strand
TTTTCAATCAACCCGTGCAGAATCGCCGCGGCCATGAACGGGCTGCCAGCGGCAAGTTTGATGACGGTTTCGGCTGCCAAAGCAGGCAGGTGACCGGCCATCGACTCCAGCATCGACAACATTTCATCTCGTCCCAGCTCACTCAACAATATCTGTTGTGTGGTTCTGACTCGCGAATTGAAATTGTGATTGATACCGTCGTCATTTCGCAATGAGAAAATGAACAAGCAGTGTTTGAGCGATTGTTGCAGTAAGGTTGCGATGATTGACCGAGACTGTGGGTCCAGGTAATGGCAGTCATCAATCCAGACCAATGCCGGCGATTCATGATCACCCAACGAAGAGAGGACCTTGACGAAGGCGTTTTCGACCTGCGCACGAGTCAGGTCTTCGCGGGTCATTCGCGTCACGCTCGGCCAGCCCAGGGACTCAGCAAGTTCTGGAAAGACCAGGGCAATTTCCTGCCGCGCCCCGAGTAGTTCCGTCCTCAAGCGATTTTTAACGGAGTTGTAGGTGCGAACTTGCTCCTTCAACTGCTCGACAATTCGCAATAACGGAGTTGTGGGTATTTCCCGCGCGTGATTCGAGGCAATGCTGCGGTAAATGGAAAAACGTCGACGAACGGCGGAGTGGGTCGCCTCGCTGATCAACCGGGATTTTCCCATTCCGGACAGGCCGATAACGGCGAGTGATTGACCTGCACCATTGGCAGTCGCATTGATCTGTTCTTCGATAATCGCGAGTTCCGATTTTCGTCCAACAAAGGACGGTTCAACGATTGAATTGCGGGTATCTTCTCGACCAATCACAAAGCCATCAATCGAATGACCATCGTTGACGAGCATTTGTATTTGTTGCAGGTCGTTGATTACGGCATGCGCCGACTGATATCGACCGCGTGGGTCTTTTTTGAGCAGGCGACCAATGACCTCAACTAATGGCCGCGGAACTTCGTAATCGGATAACAAGACTTGCGGGTCGACGGTAATGTGTTGGTAGAGAATCGTACCGACCGAGTCGCCTTGAAAGGGTTCTCGGCCTGTTACCAGCGTAAACAGCAGCACGCCGATCGAATACAAATCGGATGCGGGTCCAATCTCATACTGAATTGAACCCGCTAGTTCTGGCGAAGCGAAATTCGCGTAGTCCAGAGCTTTCTTTTCGCTGGCGATGCCAAAGTCGCGAAAGTTTTCGGGGCCTGGGCAAACCAGACATACTCGGTCGTGACCCATGAACAGACTTGATAGGCAAATGTTGCGAGCAACGCAATTTGACTCATGTATTTTCTGGATCGCTGTGAGCGCGCCGCGTGTGATTGATAACGCTCGTTTGACTCGCGAACTCGGGGATTGGCCCAGACGCAAAATGTCGTTGAGCGGCCAGCCAGATGACCGCGGATGGGCGACATACACCATGTCCTTGGTCACGCCCCAGTCAACCGGTTTCAAAAAGGTCTCGCAATTGACAGTCGCCAGACGGGCGCAGTCTCCCAGCAGGCGTTCAATACTGACATCGCGAAATTCTGACTTGGGCATACAGCGGACTGTAATTGCCAAGTCAGTCGACTTTTGCGTGCAATCAAAACGAAATTCTTTGCCTTCAACGACTGTTCCGTCAGGCATTCTGCCCGCAGCAAGCTCGGTCGGATCGACCCCGATCAGATCTTTCAGGTATTCGTTTGGTTTTTGGTATCGCAGCATGTTTTTATTTTGAAATGTTCGATCTATGTCGAATTGCGGCATGGCCTTGTGCCAGAGGCATGCAACTAAGAAAACTAGGTCACAAGTGTTGGCAATTTCAAAGCGGGGAAGCGAACGAGCGACAAAAAAACGCTTTCGAAACCTTACGATCCGCATAATCGGAATAACCGGATCAACTGAGTGGAACAGTCCAAAGAAAAGAATATTTGGTGCGAAAAAATTGTTGAATTCTCAACCGGATTTGTTTAAGATCTCGCCCGCTTGGAACGGCCCATTCCAGAACCTGCTGATGATTTTTCGCTTTGGTCCTGAATTGAAAGTCGCTTTCAACAAAGACCTGGCGAAGGTTTAACTTTTCTCTTCTTTAGATTTAAGGGCTACTCCATGTCGCGATTCAAGTCAGCGATCAATAGTGCCGATCCAGCAGCAAGTTTCTTTAAGGACATCTCTTGGGAAGAAGATTTTCGAGAGCGAATCAATCCCGAATTAATGACCCGTCTGATGCACCAATGCGTGCCAGCCCTGAAAGCCTCGGGCTGGCAAATTACAGTTGTCGAAAGTGGATACGCCGAAACCATCCTGCCTCTGAATCAAGCGACTACTAACCAACACGGAACTCACCAGGCCGCTTTGATTTCCCTTTCCGCCGATTACACCGGTGGCATGGCAGTCACGTCCCTGCTGCGCGGCGTTCCTCTCGCGGGTATCCACAAATGTTCGACCGAAGATGCGGCTTCTTTGTGGCTGGTGTCGATGAACGTGCGCTACAAAGCACCCAGTACTGGGCATTTGATTGGCCGATGCCGAATTCCCGAACGAGAACGAGATTTGATCGTGTCCCGGTATAACCAAGGCAATCGTGTATTGGTGACCTTGCCGATGGAATTTGAATCCAACGGCCAGATCGTTGCGGAGGCCGAACTCACCTACTTTGCCCAGCCGGCCAAACAACTGTTGGAGCCGGGAAAAAAATCGTCGACACTATTCAACCAAAAAATCAAAGCCTCGGCCCGCATGATTGCAGGCGTGCGAGCCCGGGCCAGCTTTTCGTCCAACGGCCGTACTTATCGGGTTGACCCCAGTCATGCTCAATTGGCAGCCGGACCACAAGGCGAAATGTTGGCCGAGAAACTGAATCGTGCGTTGCCTCAACTGGTTCAAATGGTTGAAGCGCGAACCCAGCACGGCGATCAGATGTTACGTTCCGTGCGTGGGCTGAAGCAAGTGGTACTGGCCGGTGCGGGCCTGGACATGCGACCCTTTCAGATGCAACACGAATTTCCAGACGTTGTTTTTTATGAAGTTGACTTGCCAGAGATGATCGCGGAGCGAACCAGGATTGCAAAAATGCTTCCGGATCACGATTCGCAAAGTCGCGTGATGATCGCAGCGGATTTTCTGGAAGGCAATTTCAATGACAAGTTGCTCGGAAATGGATTCGTTCCCAGTCTGCCAACGGCCATTATTTTCGAGGGCTGTTCAATGTATTTTGACTCCGCGGTCAACTGTCGCTTGCTGAAGTCTTTTGCAGAAATGATGGACAATCCTGATAGCCGTCTTTGGGTCGATTTCGTTTCGGAATCTGTGATCAATGGTGAAACTGTGATTCCGGAAGTTCAAGCTTTCTTTGAGCGCATGGACGAAATGGGCGAGTCGTTTATCTTTGGTACAAATCATCCTGAGGCGGTGTTAGAAAGTTGCAATCTCGACTTGGTCTCAACAACTTCGGTCCAAGAGTTCATGGACCAACAAGGTGTTGATTCAGATGATCCCGTGCTCGATCAATATTCGTTTTCGGTATCTCGCCGCAAATGACCGGACTGAATGAGCAGTACAAGTCGTTTTAGTTATTGCCAACTAATTGGTCGCGCAACTTCCGGCGCATGACTTTGTTACTCGCCGTTCGCGGCAATGAGTCAACGATACGAACCTCTTTGACCTTGAATAAAGGATTCAATTCAGTTCGCAATCGATGATTAAGTTCCTTCAAGAGGGCTTCTGGATTTTGCGGACTGGAGCAAACGGCAAAAACGAATAGTTCTTCTGGCCCTCCTTGACTGGCAAGGGCTATGGCGGCCGTCTCCCGCACACCGCCGACCTCATTCATAACTCGTTCCAGTTCCGCTGAACTGACCTTGATTCCGCCAAGGTTCATCGTGTCATCGACGCGGCCACCAGCAACATACAAATTTCCCGGAAGTCGGCGGAAATGATCACCATGTCTGCGCAACAGTGGCGCTTCGAGTGACTTTGGCACGTCGGCATAATAGGTTTCGTGATGATCCCGATTGAGCAACCGTGTCGACAGACCAATCGATGGAGGAACAATGAACAACTCGCCGACGTTGGCTGGTTTGGCCTCCTCATCCAGGATTACAAAATCCAGCCCGACAGTTGACGTGGTAAACATTCCGGCATAATTCGGCTGCACGACCGTTGCCGAAATATAGCCGCCTCCAATTTCTGTTCCGCCGC
>JBEBGH010000414.1:0-4202 GCA_040081565.1 Pirellulaceae bacterium | reverse complement strand
AGTCGTTATCGAAGGTGTTGTATTCTTCGGCGTTGGAAAATTGAAAACTCGTTGCGCCATCAAACGTGCAAGTCAAGTTTGAATTAGTCTCGATGGAGACCATGGCTTGTCCCCGTTGTACAAACGGACTCGTCTCGCGTGCGATCTGCAAAATCAAGGGCACATCGCGGGGGCCGATATTCAAAGTGCGAATGAAGGTTGGTTGCCGGTCGGTATAGCCCAAGGCCGGTGTTTCGAGAACTTCCGCGTTTCCGACGATGTACTTCAAGATTGTTTGACGTCCGTAACGATAAAGGCCGCGAAAACGAGCCCATGTCGGGTCTAGCGGGCCGTATTGTTTCTGGTTTCGTCCAGTGACTCGTTCGTCGACAAATGAACCATCGGATGGACGTCCCCAGCCGGGTCCGGTTGGATTCTGCAGGTGGACCGTACCGGCGACTCTCGGGTGTTGTCCGTGCACTCCGTTAAAATGAATTCCGTTGTAGTCGATGAACTTGCCGCTCCAAGCCCCGGCCACGCGCAAGGTGTCATGGTCGTAGAGTAACCAATGCGAGCCCGACTCAACGCCACCGGGTCCATCGTTCAGCCGAATCGCAATCCCTTTTTGAGCAATGTTTGAGCCGTCAGTCGATACTTCGATTGTGTTCATTAGACTCGGACCATAGTCCATCAAAGTCCACGGCTGCGTGTCGACGGGTTTCGGACCACGCGTGTCGCCTGCGGGTAATCCAGCCAAGTACTTGTCGTCGAGCGGAAAATATTGACTGGGATTCGCCTCCCTCAAAAACGTCTCGCGAATGTAGTGGATCACGGCGTATTTCTGTTCGGGCACCATCCAACGCTGTGCATTCATCATGCCGTAGCCATGGGTCAACGTTTGATAAAGAGAATACGGATCGCTACCGCGTTTGAATTTTCCGCTGACAAAACGCAGCGATGTTGGCATGGTGCCTTCCGAAGTTGCATCGCCATGACAACTGGCACAACGCAAACGAAAAATCTCAGCGCCTTGGGCTAACGAAGAACGGTCGATCGAGGCAATCATTCCGGGGTGATCGATTTTCGCTTCATAGTCCGGCAACGGAGCGAGAACCGCCATCGAAGTCGTCGGCCGCAGTTGAGCGGCGCGCGGCGGACCTCCTTTAGCCAGTTCATGAAGGTAATTGATCAAATCCAAAAATTCCGTTCGATCTCCCAGTTGATTCGCGAGACTTTCGGGCATCGTCGATAACGAAGCGACTTTTCTCTCCTCAATCTCGGATTTTTCCACGACCAGCGGCTGGTCGGGCTCTTCAATTCGATCTAGTCGCAGTTGTTTCTCGTCTTCACCAACGACAATTCCGAATAGTTGCCGCCCATCCGACAAAAGCAGTTGTGTGGTCTCAAAACCCTTCCGAATTTCGGTGGACGGGTGAAGAACGGCCGCGATCAGTTGCGGAATCGAAATCTCACGTCGCTCGGAAAGGTCGGGCCCCAGTCTCCTCCCGTTTGCGTTTGGTTCGTGGCATTTGGCACAGTTGATTTCTGGGCGAAAGAACGAAATGGCGCCCCGCACGGGGTCACCAAATCGCGAAACAGAGTCCGCCAGAGAATCGACGTTTTCTCGAGATAACGAGTCCGATAACCGCTGCGATTGCGCGAAAGATGCAGCGCTCGGTAATAACAACAATAGGAACCAGAAGATATTTCGCATTCGCACCTTGCACCTCAAACTTGCCAGCCGTAACCACTGAAACAAGTTTACACTGGTGAACGGGCCTTTGGGGGGAGCCTTTGGTGGCAGGTACTTCAATGCCGAAAAAAAATCAGTCCTGGTTTGATAGTGACCGGGGATTGAACAGTTCTTTCAGGCCTTCGTTCACTCCGGGGAGAATCTCCTGCGACGTCCGAGGAGCCTTTAACGTGCCGCCAACATTGATCCACATGATTTGCTGGCTGCTGGCTTTATACAAATCACTGATCAGCGGGATTTCAAACCGATTTCTTCCAGCGATCGAGTAGAAATTCAAGTCAACGTTTTGATCCAAGTCGATTTGTCCGTTTCCAATCAGACTGATGGGTTCGCCATTTAATTCCATGCGACTAATCGAAATGACTTTGCCTTTGACTCCAAAGTCGATATGTCCCGAATCAAATGCCGATTTGTCTTCGTTAAAATTTCGTAATTGTTTGAGCGCAGCTAACAGCACCGGCAATTCGTAAATGCGGGCATTGTACATCTTGATCAAGCCCTCTCCCTGCAGGGAATCCGTCGCCGATGAGTCGCCGGAGAGACGCAAAGCCAACTGGCTGCGTCCGTCAATCGACTCCAATGTTGGGGAGAAGTTTGTAGCTGCAGCTCGCAGGCTGACGTTGGATACTGTCGTTTGCAAATAGAATTTCTGACGACCTTCATACCAGGTGTGGCCGTCGAATTCGATTTGTCCACCTAGAACGTCCCCGGATAACGATAAGGGATTCGGCTTCGAACCGAGCGGCGTTGCAAAGAAGCCAACCCCCACATGATCTTGGTCGATCCAAATCGGGCCTTTCACGTTCGTTACCTGAGTGTTCAGCACGGTCATTGACTCCAAGGCGATTTCGCCTTCGGAATAGGCTCGAGTTCCATCATACGCACCGACCAGTCGCATCTGTCCATGCAGTTCGGAAACGTCCAAGCCGACGTTCATTTCCCCGCGATCAACATCCAGTCGAAAATCCCAACTGATCGACGTCGCGTTTTGGCTACCTTCGGCGGGTGCAACAAACGCAACCTTGGCAATGTCGCCCGCAGTTTCGGGTTCGTTGGCCAGATCGTTGGGCGTCACCTGCCCACCGCTCAACGTCATCGAACCGGACAAATTAAAGCTGCCTTGGAAATTTAGATTTTCGAGCGGGCACTGAAGGCCAACCGGGAGCGCCGACAGAAAGTCCTGGTTTACCGGAATCGCTCCAGTGAGTAAGTCCGCGAGCTGAAGTGTCCAACTTGTGGAAGAGTACTCCCCAGTGCCTCGACATGTGACCCAAGTGCGTCCATGAGCGCCATGCAAGTCGGCAATCTTGATCTTGTTGTTTTCGAATGTGATCAAGGCCTCAATGTTTCCAATTTCATAGGGAAATGAGACTGGCTTGATCGACAGTGAACTTTCGTCCGACTGTTGATCGGAACGTGAGTCAATCTGCAAGTCGACTTGCGGATTCGCCGCATTCCGCGGATGGGCTAGATCTACTCTGACCAGCGGGATCTTGCCGGCCGGACGAATTTCACTCCACACCCGTTTCACCAATTCCGGGACCGCAATTCGGAGTTGTTCGTCCAACGACACGTTTTGGCACCAAAATCGCAGCTTCAAACCATCTTGCGGATCCCAGTTTCCATTGCAGGATACTTTTGAACTAAGATTTTCGCCAAGAATATCCTGAAAACCGACTTGTTGTCCCTCAACGACAACTTTGCCTGACACATTTTTAAATGGGTAATCAAACGAGTCATGCCTCACCTGGCATTGATCCAAAGCGATTGTGTAATTCAAGTTTACTGGCAATTGCGGATCAGTTTTCTGGAAGCGACCCGCGACGGAGAACTGGCCGCGTGGCTTTAGCGCCAACACTTGTTTGTGAATGTTCGGGTAGGCTTTGATGGCGCGGAATAACTTGTCATCGATCGGCAAACTGCCGGGGCATTCAAACTGGATGTCCATGACAGCCGACGGGCCGGGATTTTGCACATAGCCTTTGAGCGTCAGAATTTCGGCCCCCATCAGCGATTGGACATCAAGTTCACAACGATTGTTGATAAAACTGAAGTTGCCGACGAAGTGCTCCAGCTGGTAAGGGAATTTCACGTACGTCACGGCGAGGTCATGCACATTCGCACGGACGGAGCGAAATGGTTGGTTGGCTTTTTCGCCGACATGAAATTGGACGCTTACCAGCCCCGTAGGCAAAAAATCAGCAAAGAATTTTCGACCTTGTTCGTTGAGAACTTCACCCAATTGAGGCGAGACATTGAGGTTATCGATTTGGCCATGAAAGTCAAAGTCTCCGCGCTCCAGCAGGCCCTGCAGCGAATACGTCGCGCGACAATCGCCTCCCCCGAGTCGCGCCCGGATGTTGCTCACCGTTAAAGTGTTGTTTTGAATTTCAAAGTTAAAAGTACCGTTCGAAATCGGTGTCGCAATCAGTTTGTGCATCACGTTGACGCGCTGGCCATCCCCGCTTGC
>JBEBGH010000106.1:0-15229 GCA_040081565.1 Pirellulaceae bacterium | reverse complement strand
AGCAATGAAGCCTGGCGGATGCGCCGCAAGAACGTTGACTATTTTCAATCGTATTATGACAAACTGATTCGTTGGGCTGCGCAAGGTCGCCTTAATCGTAATTCGAAAAACGGTTCACTGCTAACCGACAAACAAAGCTATTGGGTTGGAGATCAAATCTCTGTCCAAGCGATTTTGCAAGTTCCAGACTCCAACGCTGTGGTGCCCCCCGTTATTCCGCTGGATGTAGTGCTACCCAATGGAGAGCTCTTGTCGATTGAACTACAAAACGATTCCAACGCGCCACGTCCGGGAACGTACTCGGGTGCAGTGCCTGCCAGCCGCGAAGGTGACTATCGATTGCGGCTGACCGTGCCGAATCGGGCCGGCGAAACGCTCACTCATCAAGTGAACGTGCGTATGCCGGACTTGGAAAAACAACGCCCTGAGCGAAACGACGCTGGCCTGGCCGAACTCGCAGAAAAATCCCGCGGTCGCTACTTTATCGGAAGCGAAATATCGGTATTGGTAAATGACGCCCCGGATTCGTTGTCTCGTCTCATCGTGCCACAAGATCAGGAGTCGATTCTACCCGGTGCTACCGACAAAAATTTCCGCCGCAAGCTGATGACCTGGCTGATGATTTTTTTAACCTTCATTCTCGCCAGTCAATGGACAATCCGCCGCCTGAACAAACTCGCTTAAACGTGCCGACGAAAACGCGCCCAACAAGCAAAAGCATAACCTGATGATGTCATGTAACGCTGCGACGGCCACAAATCTCCGGCGAAAATGTCACTGCCTTTAACTAAGGCATCATCCCCGAGTAGAATAAGCTGCCTGGCGTTGGCGGCAGAAAAGGTAAGCCCATCGCGATGATATGCAGCGACCGAAATGCAGTCGCCTGAACTAGTTGTTTGTTAAACTTTTGACGAATGGAAATGAAATGACCAAGGCTTTTTTGATTGCCGGCGCTCGCACCCCCGTCGGGTCTTTTTTGGGCAGCTATGCGGGAATGACCTCCACCGATCTTGGAGCGATTGCGGTCAAGGCCGCTTTGGAACGGTCCAAACTGGAGGCCAGCGCGATTGACGAAGTCATCATGGGTAATGTCATTACGGCGGGCGTCGGTCAAGCTCCCGCCCGGCAAGCCGCACTCAAGGCCGGACTCCCCAACACAGTTCCTTGCGTGACGATCAACAAGGTTTGCGGCTCAGGCTTGAAGGCCGTTATGATCGCTTCCCAAGCAATCCGATGCGGTGATGCTTCGGCGATCTTGGCGGGTGGCATGGAAAACATGTCGGCGGCACCCCATCTCCTTTCGGGCATTCGCGGAGGACTTAAGTTGGGCGATGGAAAATTGGTCGACGCGATGGTTTTTGATGGGCTGACGTGTGCTTTCGAAAATTGCCACATGGGGATGCATGCCGAACATGTTGCTAAGACTTATGGTGTAACCCGCGCCGACCAGGATCGCTTTTCCGCACAAAGCCAGCAGCGTGCGGCCAAGGCAACGCAGGATGGTATGTACAGCGACGAAATCGTTCCCGTCGAAGTCAAAGAACGCAAGGGAACTCGCCAAGTGACAGTCGACGAAGGTATTCGCGGCGACACAACCGCCGAAGGCCTCAGCGCATTGCGACCCGTCTTCGACAAGAGCGGCACGGTGACTGCCGGTAACGCGTCGACGCTGAGCGATGGCGCAGCCGCGGTGGCCGTTGTGAACGAATCGCTGGCGAAGTCGGCTAACTGGAAATTTGAGATCCTCGCCAGCCATACTTCCGGCACCGCTCCTAAGGACTTGTTCATTGCCCCTGTGTTCGCCGTTCAAGGTGCGTTGAAAAAGGCCGGCTTGTCGACGAGCGACGTTGATCTGTTTGAAATCAATGAAGCCTTCGCCAGCCAAATGGTCGCTTGCATTCGAGAATTGAAAATCTCCGAAGACAAGACGAACATCTACGGTGGCGGAGTTTCGCTGGGACATCCTATCGGTGCCAGCGGTGCTCGCGTGCTGGTCTCGTTGATGCACGCTTTGAAACGCAACAACAAATCCGTCGGAGTCGCCAGCCTTTGCCTCGGCGGCGGTAACGCAGTGGCGATGGTCATTCGAGCCGTTTAAAAATTGAGAAAGTAATTTAATGCGACGAATCTTTGCGACATGTTGTCTGGTTTTGGCGGTTGTTTTCTCGCCGCTCAGCGGTTGGGCTCAAGCCCCGGTCGCCGATGGTGCGTGGACCGAGTTTCGAGGTGCTGGCGGGCGCGGCCAATCGGTTGCCTCGAACATTCCCAAGACTTTGGCAAATCGCCACTTCGCATGGAAAACTCCAGTCCCCGGTCGCGGTTGGTCCTCACCGGTAATCGCCGAGAACCAGATTTGGATGACGACTGCGATCGAACACAAGGCGGAAGGTTCGGAGAAAGTTACTCGAATTGAACTGCAGGCGGTTGCCGTCGATCGCAACGACGGTCATTTGATCCATCAAGTTCCCTTGTTCGATGTCAACAATCCTCCCACGCTGCATTTGCGAAACAGCTACGCATCACCGACACCCGTCATCGCTGGCGATCGAGTTTTTTGTAGTTTTGGCACCATGGGCTTGGCCGCAATTGACCGCAAGCTAGGAAAAGTGCTTTGGAAGAATGAAGAGCTGAAGATCGATCACGAAACGGGAGCAGGTTCGTCGCCGATCGTTTGGAACAATTTGGTTTTCTTGAATTACGACGGGATTGATCGGCAACTGGTGGCGGCGTTTGACGCGGCAACTGGAAAACTCGCATGGCAAACCAAGCGTTCTGGAAAATTGCATGAGACCGGCATGTATCAGAAGGCCTTCAGCACGCCGGTTATCTGGGATTCTCCACAGGGACCCCAATTGATCAGCGCGGGTGCCAACTGGGTCTATGGCTATTCGCCCACAGACGGACAGGAACTTTGGAAAGTCGATTACGGCAAATTAGGTTTTTCGAATGTGCCTCGACCGTTGCTACACCAAAATAAACTGATTGTTTGCACAGGGTACATGCGTTCCACCGTCCAGGCGTTTGCGTTGCCAGATGCCGAAAACCCGCAGCCGAAATTGTTGTGGGCAGTCGAAAGAGGCGGGCCGACGATCCCATCTCCGATTCTCGTCGGCGACCTGTTGTTCATGGTCAGCGATGACGGGATTGCGACCTGTGTTGACGCCGAGAACGGCGAACAAGTTTGGTCGGAACGGCTGAAGGGAGCGTTCGCCGCGTCACCCATCCTCGTCGAAGGGCATTTGTGGTTCTGCAATGACGACGGCAAGGTCTTTGTGATCGAACCCAGCCGCTCCTTGAACATCGTGGCAACGAATGAAATCGAGGATCAGATTATGGCCACACCTGCCGCCATCGATCACGATCTCATCATTCGCACGAAGTCTGCGGTGATCTGCATCCGCAATCCTGATCCGGCAGAATAGGCTGCGAGCCGGCGGCTGGCAAAAGCCTATTTGTCATGGCTCGATTTTTTGACCGCCAGCGTTTGATAGTAAAGCTGCGAATCGTGATCGACCTTTTCAATGGCGGTAGGTTCCCACTCGGCAATCACGCCGTAGCCTTCTAACGCCAGAAACCAGATGATAAACCCCAACCAGATTGATCCGCAAACCACGAGCATGCGCTGAATCAACTTCAGGTCGGTGGCTTGTGCGGAGAAGAACACGATGAGCATCACCACCGCCATGATCAGGCTTGCCCCAATGAACTTTGCATTGACGTAATGGCTGCGCGTGGCCGAGGCATAAAAGGCGATCACCATGTAGAGCATCGGAAAGACCCACATTGCTGTGGCCAGAAGATGCGAAACATAGGCCTTGTCCACGGGCGAGCAACCCAGGAATACCAAGCCAATTGAGGAAACGATTCCGAACAGAGTCGCAACTCGTAGCGAAAACGATTGTCGCGAGTCAACCCGCACCAACATGATGAACATGGGAATCAACAGGATTCCCAACGTAATCAGTGAGCCATTGAACAATCCTGAAAGCGGCAAGACGCTGCGCCCCAGGTCGCTTAGAAAATAGCCGTCCTCGGGAATGTGCTTTCGTGGCAATTTCACCACACACACGATGGCGACGATGATGAATTGCACGATTCCCAAAATCGCGCTGGCCAACACACCTGCCAGCCAATATCGCAATGGGTTTTTCGGGTTCATGCTGCGTTATTCCGGATACGTTTTGGCATGTCTCAATAATACCGAACTCGCACCCAGCCGGGCAACTGGCTCTTAATTCAACGAGACTTCCCCCAAAGGCTCACAACGCTCTATCGACCCCGGTCCAAAGCATGAAAAAAATTTCCAATGTTGCCGACATCCTAAACTCCGCTTTTAATCGTGCTTTCCTTTGATGTGCCGGGCCGCGCGATAGAACATCAAGAATATTCCGCTTGCAAAGATACCGATGACTAAACCTGCAAACGATCCAACCAAAGCACCACCATACCAAGGCAGATCCCATTGAGAGTTCAGCACAGCAAGGAGTGCCCCTAACAACGATGATACGACCATCGAAATGAGTACGAATATTGCCTGAAATTTATTGTCGCTCCATCGTACGTTCACGCCACTTACGGTGTCGGTGACGACGTTATAAACGGCGTGAGCTGGCTCCAAAGATTTCGTCTTGTCCTGGGTGGCGTTTTCAGCATCGACTTGTGATTGGAAAAGGTTTTCAGTCACAGCGCAGTCCTCACAGTTTTTTGTTTGAGTATGTTTCGCGTCATCCGACAACATTCTATCAATGCATGTGAGCCGGTAACTCCGGAGGCAACATTGACGTAAGGGTGGCGAAACAGCATTTTACCGGGCATTACTTCGTGTGTGTGCCACGCCCCATCGAAGAGCTCCAGCATAACTTTCGCTCAGAATCGCGTCATGCGCCCAATGGGAAAAATACTGGCGATACTCGGGGACTTCAAGTACGTGCTCAAGGAATCCTGTTTCAATACAATTCCGCACGAATTGATTGCCACTTTTGAAAACGATAGCGATTTGCTCAACGATCCGTTTAATCTCTGAAGGAATGTCAACTCGGCTCACATACCACTCGAACCAACGGACTAATTCACTCGCCGCCTCACAAGGGGAGTGAATCGCTGTGGTATCTGAGGCCGACGGAAGTACCATGCATTCCAGGAAATAGGAAGAAATTGCGCCGTACAACCAAGCGTCATCAATGCGTGGACGAATTCGATCTCCGTGCTCGCGGATAAAGGCGAGGACCTCGTTTCTTTCACGAAGACTGGCTACCTCCATTGCACGCCGGATTTCTCCGAAGGAAACTTGCTTCGCGTTTCTACAATCATCGGGAATTGACATTGATAATGGCAGGCTTTAGCCCTGCCCCACAAGGTTTGCTTTCATCATCATAGCGGTCAATATCACCACTTGTTTTGATCGAGGCTACCGCGATTTGACAACATATGTCTTGGAGAGACTATCGTGCCAGCCTCGCGGTGGAGTTCCAAAGAAAGAAAACGCCTCGAACGGAATAAGCCTACAAAAAGTTCTGCCCAAGATCTGCCCAAGTGTCGGAGTTCCACCATTTTCATTGACGACCTTGGTTCCAGTAATCAGCTTCCCCAAGGTTCTCGACGTCGTTATTTCAAAAACGAAATAATAAACCAAAAGAATCGGGATTCCCAACAAGAACCCGGGCGTTGTTTCGAGGAATGCCGCCCCTTCTTCTCCGCCAACGATCCCCAGGGCCATGCCGAATACAAAGCCCAGGGCAAATTGAGCGAAATAGTCGATGATAAAATTTGCAAGTCTCGCGCCTTGGCCTGCCGGTGTAACTGGCTGTCCATCGCCAAGTTGGCTAGGCGAATGCTGCGGAGCCGAGGGTGAGGCGTAGGGATTTTCTGACAGATTCATATTGTCTCCTTTGCAAAAGAACCCAAGTAATTCCTTGAGAAAAAACAAGATCAACGTACGTTGCAGATTCTCGGCTCGGATTTCGGCTAGTTCAATACCGTGCACTGCTATTTCGAAATCAAAATGCGGGGCAAATCTGAAAGATCGGAGAAGTGCACCTGTAATTTCCTACAAAACGGCGACGTCTGGCACGGGTGTTACCGCATGGACAATTTTTTCGATATAAAGTCTGTGTTGACCAAGTTTGATTTCGTTTTGATGGAGGTATCAATGGCTGATTACTTGTTCAGGCCAGTACTGTGCATGACGATTGCTTTTTCACTGCTCTGGACCGCCGAGTTGCTTGGTCAGGACAAGAGCGTCGCGCCGGATATTAACAAGGCGTTCGTCAAACCGAATATCGCTGAATTCCAAGGAAAATTTGAAGTCGAGGGTCGGGAAGCTTTTGAGCATCGCGACGAGATCGTCAAGGCCTGCCGAATCTCAGAAGGGATGACGGTTGCCGATGTCGGCGCGGGTACTGGGCTGTTCAGCCGTTTGTTTTCGCCCCTCGTAGGCTCCAAGGGAACCGTTCTGGCCGTCGATATTTCAGAGGACTTTCTCCGACATATTCACGATGCCGCACTTGAGGAAGGTCTTAAGAATATTCGGACCGTCCTTTGCAAACAGGATTCGGTGGAACTGCCGGACTCGTCGGTCGATCTCGTATTTGCCTGCGACACTTACCATCATTTTGAGTATCCCGCCAAGACATTGGCCTCAATCCACCGGGCACTGAAGCCTAGAGGGCGATTGATAATCGTGGACTATCAACGCATTGAAGGGCAAAGCACCGAGTGGGTCATGGGACATGTCCGAGCAGGCTTGGAAGTAGTGGAAAAGGAAATCAACGGGGCGGGCTTCAAACGAGTCGGTGAGCTGAAAGATGTTCTCAAGGAAAACTACTTCGTCGAATTCGAACGGGTCGAAAGTGCGGAGCATCAATCGGGTAAGTAAAGCATTTCGGCTCGCAGGAATTGTTAGCGAGCTTCGCCGGCGGCCAACACTTCACCGAGTTTCGTTTGTAGTCGCTGCAGCTCATCCGCACGCGATTCGCTCAAGTCCTGCGTCTCGCCCGGATCGGAAGCGAGATTGAACAATTGATCCCGCTGGGGCTTGGCGTCCTTTTTTCCGTCAGAACCTCGATTGCGAATCAATTTCCAATCGCCCATTCGCAAACCAATATTTCGAGCCCCGTTGTCTTGCTGGACGACGAACGGCCGCCCCTCCGCTGCGGAAGTGTTCAGCAATGTGCCCGAAAGATCAATTGCATCGCGACAGGCTCCGGAAGGCAACTTCGCTCCGACGAGCGACGCCAACGACGCGCCCAGATCCAATGTAGTAATCGGCCGCTCGGAAACGGCCGCTGGTGCAATCCGCCCCTTCCAACTCGCGATGAAGGGCGTGCGAGTTCCGCCCTCGAATACGCTCCCTTTGCCTCCGCGCCACGGTCCCGCAGGCTTGTGATCTCCAACCAACTCAACCGCCGAATCTTGATATCCATCGTCTAACACCGGGCCGTTATCGGAACAAACGATGATGAGCGTGTTTTCTGCCAGACCAAGCCGCTCGATGGTATTCGTAATCTCACCAACGCACCAATCGAATTCTACGATTGCGTCGCCGCGAGAGCCCATTTTCGTTGCTCCCTGAAAACGTTCGTGAGGCGTGCGAGGAACGTGTAAGTCGTGTGAAGCCAAAAACAAAAAAAAGGGTTGAGTCTTGTTCGCTTCGATCCAAGCGACGGATTCCTGGACCCAAGTATCAGCCAGGTCTTCATCACGAAAACGAGCCTTCTCTCCCCCGGTATAAAAGCCAATTCGGCTGATGCCATTATGAATCGTCGCGTTATGTCCGTGCGACCAATTCAGTTTAAGCGTGTCGCGGTGGCTGAGCCCTGTGGGATGATCCTCAGAAAACTTTTTGTCCGAAACCGTCAGCGGATCGTTGGGATCAAGATTTCGCACGTGATGACCCTCTACCAGGACTTGCGGCACGCGATCGTTGGTGGTGGGCAAGACCAGGCATTGATCAAATCCAATTTCAAGCGGACCCGGTTTCAATTCTCCATTCCAATCCGGACGTTCCATTCCGAGGCCCAAGTGCCATTTGCCGACGACTGCAGTACGATACCCGACCGATTTCAAGAGCGATGCGATGGTCGGCGTCCCTGGTGCGATGATCGCCGGTGCGTTCGGCGGAGCAATTCCTGTATTGGCCGTGCGAAAGGCATAAACGCCCGTCATGAACGAATACCGAGTCGGCGTGCACGTTGACCCAGATGTGTACCCGCTGGTAAATCGGACACCGGCGGTCGCCAAGCGATCGATATTTGGCGAGGCTACCGATTTCGCGCCATAACACGAAACATCGCCGTAGCCCAGATCGTCAGCCATGATGATTACGATATTGGGCTTCGTCTGTGCATCCGTTCGTGAAACCAAACCAAACGAAAATAACAAGAAAACCATGCCAACTAATCGCAATTCAGTCATTGGTAATTTCAGCATTTTCTTGGACACACAAATTGAGCTTCGAAAAAAAGACAACGGCGGCAACCAGAGGTTTCGTCCACCAAAAAATGGGACCAATCGTTCATCAGATCTGCCCTTTTGCACTTTCTTGCATTGCAGACCATGAATCGATCCGCGAAAGTCCGATCGCCAACGCGGAAACAACTAAGGCGAGGCCGCAGACAAGCCAGCCAGTATTGTCTATCGCCAGCCCCAATGCCATCCAAAGAAAAAAAAGAGCAACTAACACCCGCCCCAGTCTCAGCAAACCAAAGTAAAAACTAAGTAACCCCGCTGAAATTGGGCCGACTACCGTATGTAACGACATGAGAATTGCAGTCACCGCAGCAATCTGCAGCAAATGTTCGATTGAGAATTGATTAGGGCGATCGGCCATAAAAATATTCTACGGCAAATTCGGTTTGTTGTTCAATCAAACGAACATGCCTCCAGCGAATTGGCAGGACGTATTCATTCCGCCGATTGGAGTTCAGCTTGTTATTGGCGCATTGTTTGTTCGCCACACGGGGCGTTGAGGACGGGTCGATGGAAAGGCACCACCACGAAGGACACGAAGAGCACGAAGATGGAATTCGAAAGGCTTTTATATAGCGTGACCGACTGTGCGATCAGAGTGCACCGACACCCTGGAACGTTACTGCTCGAATCGGCATACGAACAATGCCTGTCCTATGAAAGCTTATGAAAGCCCAAATGTTGACCGGAACACTGATGAACTTCAACTTGGTAAACCTGAACGAAGGGAGCTGGCGTTTCGTTCTCTGATTCCTTCGTGCTCTTCGTGTCCTTCATGGTCAAATCAATATGCGTCTCCTCACGGTCGGTCGTGAGTTGGAGAACGGGCGTGACTAACCAAAACGCGAGCCGGAGCGGCGAAGCCCCGCGGATTTGAAAGAGAACGTTTATCGTTGCCGTTAGGCGGTCGAATTCAACATCCTGCAAGTTTTGGACTACCCAAGTTCATCGAATTCTTGAAAACATTGATCGATCGACTCAATCGCGGATTGCGATTTCTTCGCAACTTCCACTTGTTTCCAGGAATTCAACGTTTTGGCTTGAGTGAAAACCGAACTCTGCGATTGCGAGTTTAGCGAAACAAAATTGGTCGTCGCGTTCGAAATTCGTTTTGAATTTAACGACGATTCGTCACGCTGAATTCCAACCACGGTTGGGGCCACGGCAAACGCCGCGGCACTCAGTTGCGAAAACGTCGGTGGGGGCGCCATGCCATCCGGTGACAGCACGAAGTCGAGTTCGTTGCCATTGCCCCCAGCCGTCATAAACGATGGCGGCATTTGGCCTCCGGTTGGGTCATCGACAATCAAGCCGACTTGAAGGGCGAAGTAGCCAACACTTTCAGCCTTGTGTTGCATTTCCTGATCGGACGAACGTTCCTCTTCGAGGTAAATCGACGCCGAACGATAGCTCAGTTGGCGGTAGCGAACCACCGCCGGGTCGCCACCATTGTAGGTTTGCATCTGGGCAAAAAACGCTGGCCGGCGCGTAAACTCTGGACTGAAATTGATACGGTAATTCTGATCGGTAACTTCGGTTGGTGTCAGGCCGACTTCGGAGTCGTATCCATTTCCGGTTTCCCGGCCCGGGACAATCGCAACCCATCCGAAGGATTCGGTGAGGTGGATTCGGTCGCTCCCCTCTTCTTCCTGCAGACGCATTGTGAATCCGGTTCGAGAAACATCCTTGAGTCGCGGAGTTACTGCCGCTGGGTCGCGGGACGTCATGACCTGTGTCAACACAACCGGAGTGGTTGTGAAGTTGGCCGAGCCGCCAAACGAATAATCTGCAAATCGATGATTGGAATTGCCGGTGCCGGCAACGATTACTGCACCATTCTTGAGCGTATGTTTGCCGCGCTCAAAGACCATGTAGCTGACGGTTTCCGTTCCATGGATTCCATCCAGATAATCCCATTCTTCGATACGAGCTTCAAAACTGCCGTTGAAGGCACCGGCTGAGGACCGGACATTTTTCACTCGAATGGTGACCGAATCACCGCGGAGTGTCGATGGCGTTCCCATGATCACCACGGGATCAGTGTATGGACGCTTGAACGTGAACGTTCGCCAGGTGCTATTAAGATTCACCAGCACGCCGGTTTCACCGACAACATGCGGATCATCGTTATCAATCGTGCCAACGCCCACCTTATCCAAAAGTTTGGCGTTGATTGCTCTTGTTAAATTGACATTAAAGGTTTCGTCTGGCTCATATCCCTGGTCGCCAATGATGTTGATCGAAATCGTCTTGCTCAACTCGCCAAACTCGAAAGTAATGGTTCCCGTCTTGGCTTGGAAATCGAGACCCGAGATCGCAGTACCGCTTGAGGTGAAATAGTCGATCGAAACTTGTTCGGGCCAAATTTCTGCCAATGTCACGGTGAATACGAGGGATTTCGTTCCAGAATTGCCCTCCAGAATTGACACATCGTTGATTGACGCTTCCGGGCCTATGCTAATAACCAGCTTAGACAGATCCAGCCGGCCACCGGTTACAACTCTACCGTCCAAATCCGGAGTCGCGGTGGTGGCATCGAGTAGTGCAGTACGCATTTCCAAAGCGGTTGCATCGGGATTGACTGAAGCGAAAAGAGCAATGGCTCCGGCCACCATCGGCGAGGCCATGGAAGTCCCGTCGTACGATTCGTAATTATCGCCTGGTGTCGTCGACCAGATATCGGAACCTGGTGCTCCGAGGTCGACGTGAGTCAATCCGTAGCTGGAAAAACCCGACTTATTCCCAGAGGCCTCGATAGAAGCCACGGAGATCACAGCGTCGTAACCAGCATCGGCTGTTGTATTGTAACTGGCTGGATAGAAAGGTGTTGAATCGAGATCGGAATTCGAGTTGCCCGCTGCACATATCACCAAAATATCGGCCTCAGCCGAACGCACTATCGCGTCCAACAGAGCTTGGGAAAATCCTCCGCCGCCCCATGAATTGTTTTGGGCGACAATATTCAATCCATGGCGCTGTTTGAGGTCGACCAAATAGTCCATCGAATTAATGGCAGCCGTTAGGGATATACCTCCATCTCCGAGCTTGAACGGAATAATATTGACATCCCAATTGACTCCGGCAACACCTATTCCATTACCACCTTTGGCGCCTATCGTTCCTGAGACGTGACTCCCGTGGCCATTATTGTCGTTTGGGTTGTTATCGTCATCCACAAAATCCCAACCGTTGACGTCGTCGACTCTTCCATTGCCGTCGTTGTCAATTCCGTCGACAGGATCAAAGGGATTCTTGAATATGTTGTCGGCCAAGTCCACATGATTCACATCGGCTCCCGTATCCAAGACGGCGACATAGACGTCTTTCGAGCCGATTGTGCCGCCATCCCAAACCTTTTCAGCCTGTGAGCCAAACGCATTCGTAGTCCCCGTCGGTCCGATTGGCGTCGGCAAATCATCGCTAAACAGATTCCACATATTGCCGTTGGTGTAATGCGTGTCATTGCTGACGTTGAGAATTTCGTAGACGTAATTCGGTTCGGCGTACATCACCCCAGGCAACGCCTTCAATTGCGCAACCGCTTGTTCCACCGTCATCCCATTGCCGATTTGAATTCGCTCCAGCGCCCCCATGCCTTTTTGAATCATCGGATTGGTGTGAACCGTCTCGAGAACTTCGCCGGCAACATTTTGTCGAATGGTGGCGCGAGCACTTGCGTCCTGAGGAAAGTACTGAACCAACAACTCGTTGGGATAAAAGGGTGCCGCGGCCAGAACACGTCGTGTTTCCAATTGTTGGTAGTCTACACGGACGGAATTTTTGCGATTCTTATTGGTTCGCTTCGCACTGTGGCGCGACATTTTTCGGGAACGATTACGCATAACCATGTCTCCAAATCAAACGACATTACGGATAGATAGAATGGGAGGTAGCCTTTAGTATAGTCTTTGGGCTAGAGCGCCTCAACAACAATCCGGCCCTCGGCGGTAGTCCAGGCTGGCCAAGAAAAATAGGAGCACAGGCGTGGTATTGTCGCTAAATCAGCGAGAAACCCCTTGAAAAAGCCCCACCGCTCCGGGGTCGGCAGGCTGCTCTAATTTAAGAATGTTTGGCCAACAGAATGGCTGACAAAATAAACACTCCCCATTCGATCCCAGCGAAAATCATCGTCGTCGTACTGATTCCAGAATAAAGCAAAAAGCTAATCGTTCGAAACAGCACCAACCCGCCGTGAACAACACAACAGGTAACCAAAGGAAACCAGCTCTCGGTCGGTCGAAACATTGGCCACAGAAACAAAATTCCTAAAGCAAATTGCAAACCGCCGTAAACGGTCAAAAACTCTGACTGCCCCGAGCCGGGGCGCAATTCAAATCCAACCGAATTGGAAGTTTTTTCAGGTAGCGCAGCGCACCATAACGACAATGCGATATAAAGCACCCCAATGATCGATAAAAAAATTCGAGCCATGTTTTTGCTATTAATGACGGCCGCGATTGCGGCTGGGAACTGAAACGGCTTATCCAATTTGCCGACTTGCCACGTTTGTACCGCAGCAGAAGCTGCAGCTTAACCGGAATTCCAAATCATACTTCCAGCCAGCCTTCGAGCCGAAGAATCAAGAATTGCCAATCGTGCTATTCTCCGAATCGCAGGGCGATCACCGATGCCTTGCCGTCTTGAATCGATACCACAAAAAGTCGATCAAATTCACGTTCACCAATGGTCGGCTCCAGTTCGGCCCCAAGTCCTTTCACAATTTTTCCGACTGTATTCGAGTGACCAATGATCAACACGGCCTGTCCTGGATGTGCCGCTTTCAGCTGGGCTAAAAAATCATCGGAAACTTTGTCATACAGAACAGGCGAAAGCGACAACGTCTCAGCCAGAGGCCGAGCAGTCGACTTGGTCCGGACGAAATCGGTGGAATAAATGGCCTTGATTCGCAATGGAACCAAAATTGATTTCAGCTGCTGGGCACGAGCGACACCCGCCTCGGTCAAATCATCTTGGTTTTCAACCCGGTCGGCATGCCGCACCACAAAAAAGGTGGTGGGCTCTTCTCCGCATACGATTCCGCAAATCAGCAAAGTGGCAAGTATTACCGCACCTTTCAATGACAATATTCCAGTTTGACAAAAATTGCCACAATTCTGTTTCAGTTGCATGACAAACCTCTCCTGGAGACATCTCAATCCCAATTATGCTCACAAAATCTATGCGCATCACGTCGCTCCGTCAAACGACGTTAGTTTTCTTCGAAAATTTGCTGAGCCGATTTGTAAACTGCAATTCTTCGAACGTCGGCAATTCCAGATTTGCACTTCGCGTGAGCTAATCGCCATAAGAGCATGAAAAGACCTGAACCCCAAGAGACGATCACGAAGAACCCGCTCGCGGAAATTTGAGTTGAAGCCTAAAATCAATCGGTTTTAGAGCTTAGTCAGGAACCTTTTTGCAATGAACGTCGAATCGAAAGAATACCTCGTTACCGGATGTGCTGGCTTTATTGCGTCGCGAGTCGCGGCGATCCTGATGGAACAAGGGCACCAGGTCATCGGTATCGACAACCTGAATGATTACTACGACGTATCGTTGAAAAATCACCGGCTCGAAAGCCTGCACAAGGCCGGCGGAGCTTTCGCGTTCCACAAACTCGATCTGGAAGATCGCGACGGCGTCAAGAAGCTGTTTGACAAGCATCGTTTTGATGCGGTCATTAACCTTGCCGCGCGGGCTGGCGTGCGCTACAGCATGATCGATCCGCATGTTTACATGACAACCAACGCCATGGGCAGCCTGAACTTGCTCGAGGAAATGCGCGAACGCAAGATCAAGAAATACGTGCTCGCGTCGACGTCGTCCTTGTACGCCGGTCAGGAAATGCCCTTCGTCGAAACCTTGCCGGTAAACACGCCGATTTCACCTTATGCCGCTTCAAAAAAATCGGCCGAGGTGATGGCCTACGCCTATCACTTTCTGTATGGCGTTGACGTCTCGGTCGTTCGTTATTTCACGGTCTACGGTCCTGCCGGGCGACCGGACATGTGTATCTTTCGCTTTATCCGTTGGATCGATTCCGGCGAACCCATTGAAATGTTCGGCGACGGCGAACAGTCTCGCGACTTTACCTACGTGGACGACATTGCACGCGGCACGATTGCATCGCTAAAGCCGATTGGATACGAAGTCGTGAACTTAGGCGGTGGCAAGCAACCGGTGACGCTCAATTTGATTATCGAAAAGCTGGAAAAGCTGCTGGGCAAAAAAGCTCGAATCGAGTACCGCGAGTTCCACAAGGCCGACATCAAATCGACTTGGGCCGATATCAGCAAGGCGGACCGACTCTTCCAATGGCGACCCCAAGTTTCGCTCGACGCTGGGTTAGAGGCCTGCGTGAAGTGGTACCTCGACAACCGCCCCTGGTCACAGCAAATCGTTTTGCCTTAACTCGGCAACCGTCGACCAATATTCCGCTGCACCAAACTCGCCGCTCAGCTCGAGGCTCTCAACGCCGCGATCAAAGACTACGACGTCGAGATCAAACGTCTCGTGCAGTCGCAGGCCGACTACGCGATCTTCGCCTCGCTTCCTGGTGCTTCGGACAAAACTCGAACTCGGTTGATGCGGAACTTCGCGAGCGAGGTCTGTACGACTTGGTTCCGAAAGAAGCTTGGACGAAGGACTTCGTGGTGGACATCGAGCCGGTCGAGGACGGTCGCAGCGTGGTGGCCTACTTGGCTCCTTATGTTTATCGCGTGGCGATCAGCGATCACCGGATCAAGGAAGTGACGGCCGCGAC
>JBEBGH010000105.1:0-15283 GCA_040081565.1 Pirellulaceae bacterium | reverse complement strand
CGATACCCCACAGGTCCCGGTCATCGTAAGTCGATGAGAACAGCGTGGTGATTTTGAGAAGAGGTGTAACGCCTTGGACGACCAGCGAGCCACCTAATTCGCCTTCGGTATCGTTCGCATTAAGTTTGTTAAGCTGCAAGCCAATTACCGTATTTACGGTCGAGACAGAGTCGGTCCCGATCGAGCTACTGAAGTTGCCTGAGCGCATCATTTTTCGGCTCGGCGCACTGCCTACGATCAGGTAGTTGCCTGCTCCAGACGTTGAACTGCCGGTGGTGTCGGCAAAGTCCGTTCCCGCTCCGCCCAAGGTCTCCACGGTGTTCCCGGCGTAGAACGAATTCTTCGTCAAAAGCGTATTCAAGAATCCGTTAGCGTTGACGCGACTGTCGGAGGAAATGGCTCCAGCACCGGAGGAAATCAGGCTTTCGATCGGAGCGCCTTCTCCGGCTCCAGAATAAATCGCACCGGCGGCCGTACTGTTTGGATCGCTGGTGAGGTTTGAAGACAGGTCCTTGCGAGTGGTGTACGTTACGTCGAGATCTCGTGAAATTTGCGCCGTGTAATTGGAACTGTCCAGACGCGACGTGCTGCTGGCTGAGTTGCCGTTTGCGGTGAGCGTACTGCCATTGCGATCGTAATTGAAAATGCTGGAACGATTGATCAACGAATCGTTAGTCAATACACCATTGGAATTCGTGCCGAAACCTGTTCCTGTTAAATCGCCCTCAACCGTGTTCGCGATGATCATGGAACCCATGAATTCCAGATCGGTCGCGAGACCCGATCCATGCGAAGTAAACGTCTCGACGACATTACCGTTCGGCATGGTGGACAAGAAAGCCTGATAGAGATGAGAACCTTCAGAGTGGCTCATCAGCACGATGTCATGATTGTAGGTTGTCGTCGTGTTGCCGTCGGGTATAACGCTGGTGGCTCCCCAAATCATGGCGGTGTCGTAAATATACGAAGAAGTCACTCTGTAGCCGCGCAATTGCCCGCTGCTCGGTTCAAGTTCCTTGAACTCAAAATTGCTGGTCACGCTGACATGGAAAAAGCTGGGGAAGCTCGATGGGTTGAAGGAGCCGTTGGCCACGATGGCTTCGGCTTGTGCCAAATCGTTGACGTGCACAATGTAAGTCGAAATATTGGTCGTGACGTTTTCGCTTTTGCCAGACCATGTTGGACCGCCTTCGAGGCCCATCGCCGATGAACCGCTTCCATAGTGAGTCGAAACGGAACGGTTCGAGGTTTGCACACGATAGAAGATCGCGTTTCCTCCTCCAGTAAGCGGCGCAGTTTTTAGTGTCGATACGGTCGTCGTCCCAGTCGGTTGATTCGTTGGCACAACATAGCTGTGCCATGGCGTTGCAGGATTGAGATCGGCGGAGGTATTCCAGGCTTCGACCGTATTGAAGGTGTTGTCCGTATCTGGTCGCCAAGCTCCATTCGTAACGGATTGCGAATTCGCGAGGGCCTTGACGAGTGGTGCGCCGACTTCGGGCGGCAAGCCGAACATTGTCGGAGGAAGCCCGTCAGCGCTGACTGAGCCAGTGAGAACCTGTCGCGGTTCCAGCAGTTGGTAATCGATTAAGCCGAAGTTGTGCGAGTTGCGACGCTTGCCGCGGCCAGACGATTTCGTATCAGCTCGCGTCAACTTCCGGTTCAGCTTCCACGCTGTCAACCGACGTTCCCGTTCGCTTCGACGCTTGCCCATTACGCCCTCTATATCGATGCTGGCGATTTTGGAGAGTTATCAATCGGCAGAAGGATTTGGAGATGACTTTCACCCAAAGCCGCATTCCACTGTCAAAATTTGAAACGCATTATTTGGCAATGTCAAGAAATTTTTTTAAAGTCTTCGCTTTTTGTAGGGAAAAATTGTCAATACTGGCCCTGTAGAAGAGTATTGTTCACCTGGTAACTTGCGATTCGACGTGGGCAAAAATATATTGGGGGAACACCCTTATTCAACTTCCATTGACCAATGCCCGATCCTTACAAAATTCTCGGTTTGGAGCAAACGGCAACTCTTGACGACATTCGCGAGGCCTATCGCCTCAAGGCCGCGAAGTATCACCCCGACCAAGGTGGCGACGCTTGGGTCTATCAACAAGTCACTGAAGCCTATGCTGATCTCTTGCAAAAGCATGGCGGTGGAGAAACTAAGCCACCGACGCCTCCCAAACCAGTCGTCCCTACGCCCGTCATTCGTAACCGCGCCAATCCATCCCCATCAACTAAACCGGCCCCGGTTTCGATAGAGATTGATACGGGTGGAGCAAATTCTTCGTCGTCGAGTGCGACACCAATCGTTAGGAGTTCGACTAATCGACCCAAGCGTGGCAAAGGCCTTGGGGTTCCGTTAGCGGGAGCAGTGTTGGGAGGCATCTGTGCCATTGTGGCTTCCTATTTCATTGTCGAATCTTTGCGGCCGGGATATTGGCGAAATACTTTTTTCCCCGAGTCAACAAAGATAGCGAAACATGCGGACTTAAGTTCGTCTGATCCCGATACCGTACGCGGCAACAACCCGACTGAAGCCAAAAGAACTACTGGCGGCGAAAAGGCGAAACAAAACAATCCCAAGCAGACCTCAGAGGACCGGCGACTAGAGAAAACGCCTTCGTCGACGGCGAACAACGAGCCTGCGGAATTGCCCGCAGAAAAAGCGAATCGCGTTAAAGACACGGTCAAGAACAAACGCCCTTTGTCGTTCGATCCACCGGTTGAACAACCGAATGCTTCGTCGCCCAAATCCAATGAGAATAAAACTAAAAGTCTCCCAGAAAAGAAGCCTCGTCAACCTCCCCAAAAAATTCCCTCTGAGGTAGACCTAAAGTCGGCGAAGGATTACTTCCGTGCAACCTTGGAAAAAGATCTCGAACGACGACAGTCACATGGTGAGCGAGTCGAGGCCGCGCAGAGCGTCTTGGCTCAGGCCCTTCAACCAGGGGAAACAGATCCTGCACGGACGTACTACCTGTTCGCGAGAGCGGCCGAGTTGGCGGCCACAACACAGGTTCTCGAATTGAACCTCAAGATCATCGACGAATTCACGCAAGCCTTTGAGGCCGATGCGATTAAGCTCCAAGAAAAAGCAATTGCAGGAATTTGCCAAGTCCGCGATGGGAATACTCCGCCATTGGCCTTGTCTGTTGAAATGGCTCGTCGTGCGTTCCGGGAAATCTTTGATAATCGAGTTGAATTGGCGGCCGAGTTGTTGCGTGCCGCCAAAAAGTTGGCCAAAGAAGATGAAATCTATTCCAGTTTTTTGACTCAGGCCATCAAGGATTGTGACCGATACGCTGACGAAATCACTAAGGGCAGGGCCCTCGAAAAGGAACTCGACGGCGGCAAGACTCCTACTGCCGCCGAACTGCGCAGTTGGGGATTTTACCAAGGCCTGGTTTTCAATCTTTGGGATGATGCATTGGAGGCTTTCAGCGAATGTAATGACAAATCGTTGGCGGCGGCAGCGAAAATGGAAATTGACTTACAAGGATTAGAATCCCACTCGCTCAGCGAAGCTCAAACCATAAGTCATCTTTGGCACGATGTTGCCAAAAAAGAAAAAAACGTTTGGCATGCATTGGCCCTGAGCGAACTGGCAGGCTTCTGGGATGAGCTGATTGTTAAAAAGTTAAGCCGTGACGATCAATTTGCGAAACAGCGGCTGGCGGAGTTGGAAATTCGACGAGCATACTTGGTCGATCCGATTGTGCTCCTTCCAGAAATCCAAACCGGCCGGACATTTCATGTTTTTGTCGGGAATGATTGGGTGATTGAAGGAGCGAAAATCCAGAATCGCGCACTGTTCAGAGGTAAACTGCGGCGGGGTAGTGAACTCAACGCACCATTAAGAGTGGAGAACAACGTCGCGGTGGTGACGTTCCCGAGTTCGCCAGACGTACCTTTCCGATTTTTGAGTTTCTATCAGGTCGGCCATGAAGTGGCTTGCGACTTGCTCGATGCCGACAAGAAAAAACTCTCTTCTGGTCGCGTTCGTTGGAGTCCCTAGCAGGCTCGCACATGAACGCGTTTACCGACCGGTGTACGTTTCCGGGTAGATCACGACTTCGACGCGTCGATTGGAATTGGCGCCCGCAGACGCTGAGGTCGGGTAGCGTGGGCGATTGCTGCCGACGGCCATGGTAAAGAGTTGCGAGCCGGGCAATCCCAACTTTTGCAAGTAATCGAAAACGGCCAAAGACTGCAGGGCAGTGAATTGATGGGCCGTGGCATTTTGTAAGGGAGTGTTATCCCAATGGGCTTCGACACCTACGACCTGCTCCGGGAAATTTCGGGTAATCGAGGCGGCTAGTTGCTGCAGGACCTGGCCATAGTTTGCGTTGATCCGATAGGAATTCGGTTCAAACAATTGGTCGCTTGGAAGTTCGACCCGAATCACGTCGCCATCCATTCGCGTCGTTACGCCCGGCAGTTGCAACAACGTAATTTTTTGCATCAAGCTGTTGTTGGCCCGTAATGTTGCTGTACCGGCAAGTTGGGAGGGAACGCCCCCGTTGGTACTGGCCGGTAACATTCCGCCATTTCCTGTCCGAAATTGGGCGGCGGCCAACTGCTGTTCCAGGCTGGATTTGGAGTTTTGCAATTGTTGCAGTTGGGCAACGGAATCGGTGAGTTGTTGCTTGAGTTGATAATTGTAGTCGTTGGAGGCTTGCAACTTCTGTTTTGTCGACGCCAAATCAGTCAGGAGTTGCTGATTGTCATTGTCGAAATGGCCGAGGCGTTGGCTCAGGTTTTGGACTTGTTCGCTCAAACCTTGAAACATCTGGTTTTGCTGCGGATCGTTCCCGGCCATTTGATTATTGCGCCGAAACAGAGAACCCGACCAACTGCCAATGCCGCCATTACTGTCTGCGGTGCGATTTCCGAAGGACCATGGGCTATTGCCTCCGATGCCGCTGTTGTTTCGAGCCAAGGGATTAAAGTTGAACCAACTCGGGCCAGTTCCATTCGCCGCAAGTCCACCGCCTTGCCAAGGCATTGGCTGACGGCAGCCCGCGAGGCCGGCTGGAAAAAGGACTAATAGAATCAACCAAATTCGCATGGCTTTCACAACTGCTCGGTGGAAGGCGAAATTCTTTAACTAAAATCGTCGGAATCGTAGCGATGCCAGCGAGTGGGGTAAAGATCATTTGTGACAGCGTGCCATGCCGGATCGAATGCCAGCAAATTGGCCAGTCGCCGTATTGATTTTCGGTGTTATCGCTGGACTTTTGCCAGCACCACGCTCGAGTAGTCGCCGTAAAACCGCTTGATCCAATGCCGTTTCGGTGACTCGAGCAAATGCCGCTCCCAACCCCACCGAACCATCAGGCGATCTGAAATTCGCTCGTTGCTCAGTTCACACAAGATCGCATCGCAGCGCTTTTGCATCGCCACCAGATCCAAAACCTTCATCGCCAAATGCAGGTTTCTGAAGCTCGATCCAAACGTCGATTCAATGTAAGGAATCGTCAGATAATTGCTGTGACCCAGCGGTTGGTTGAAGTAGAGTCGACAGCGTTTGTTCATGGCTCGTTCGTGTTTCCAACCCCCGATCCAAGCGACTTCCGCGGCAGAAATCAATTTGGGCCATGGACGAAACTGAACTTTAACCAACTGATCCCTCGCGGTTTCGATCAGTCCGTAACGCTGCCGCACATTCGCGGGAGTTAAATCGTTAACGAGTTTGATTGCGGGAAACAAATTCAGCATTTCACGTATCCTCGTCTGGATCAGGCCCGCGCAAAGCACGCATGCCCAACATCAAGACTGGCAACAAGACAAGCGAGCCAATGATCACGCTGAACAAAACGTATCGCATCGAGGCTGCATAGTACGGCAACATGTATTCCCAAACCGCAGGCCATCTCAACACAACATAAACAGTCGCGACGGCTAAATAGGGACCAAATGGAAATGCCCGATTCTTCGTAAACAAAAACTGAAATGCGCCAACAGCGACGCCCGCAAACGGAGCATAAAAAAAGATTGGCAACGTAGCCTGCCAACCCAAGAACGCTCCCACCATCACCATCAGTGTGACATCGCCAAACCCCATGGCCTCTTGTCCCATCGCCAATCCCGCAAGCAACCGGACACCCCAAATCAGACCACCTGCAAACGCCATCCCCAAGACGGAACCTAATAAACTTTCGAACCCGGGCCCTTGCACGGACCAAAACCAGGCATAAAACGCGGACACGCTGATTCCTAGAACCACAAAACCATACATCAGTGCAGACGGGCCGCGATTCTGCGTACGAATCTTGCAGACCGTTTTTCGGGCCGGTCGAATCATGCTGGCCCACATGATGCGGGCACCTTGAAACAGACCATAGCGCAGCGTGCAAATCTTGGGCATCAATGCAATTGCCCAACCAAAAATGATAAACAGACCGACAGCCAATCCTCCCCAGTCGTGAATCCAAGTCATCTCTGCCAGCGATTCGGGCGAATGAAAATGAATCGACTCGTAGTTCGGACCAATAACAACCTCCGGCAAACGAAACGCAGGAAAAAAAGCGGCAAGCCCCAATCCCGCGAGTGTCCCCGGAATCGTAATCGCATCTGGGATCGTCTGCTCGTCAAAGTCAATAAACGTGGCGGCAGTCAACAACACAATCAACAGCAAGTGACTTGCGAACCATAATTCGGCGTCGCCCCCGCGCGGCGGCAATCGACCTGCAATCAGTCCACCATCGAGTTGCCAATAGTAAAACCAAACGGTGAACACGGCGAGTCCCAGCTCGATCAGCATCGGGCGAACCCAAAACAACCTGCCATGAATGCCTTCGTCGCGGCGAATAAAAAGCCAACCAAGAATGGGCACATAGTCGACCAACTGGCGAGGTTTTGCCTTCGGATCTCGCGGCCCAAAGGGACTTATTCGTCGCGTTCCAAAATAGCACAATTGATAAATGGCCCAATTGACGACCGTTCCCAGGATCGCGCCAAACAAAAATAGGAGTGCGATTTTCACCAACGGGCCTTCTTCAGTAATCGAAGTAACTCAATCGGACCACTCGGACGGAACCGATAGATCGTACGCCTTACTTATCGTCCTTTCGCCACCAGTTTGCGATCTCGGAGGCCAGTTCATCGACGGTTCGATTTTCAACCCAGATGGTGTAATCGGCACAGGCCGCATAAAGTGGCTCCCGTTCAGCCAGCAACTGTTCGATTTCTGGGAAGCCGCCGAACTGAGTCAGTTTGGGGCGGGTGCGCGCGGTCGCGGGATCGCCCTCGATTCGCTGCAACAGAAAGGGAGCCGAGGCCTTTAGCCACACGCACTTGCCCGAGTTCTTCAGGCACTCACGGTTTTCAGAATTAAGGACAACCCCGCCACCGCATGAGATAACCGTGTTTTGGAATTGGGCGACCTGAACCAGATATTTCCGTTCCAGCTGGCGAAAATGATTCTCGCCAAACTCCGAAAAAATCTGGGCACTCGTGTTATTTTCTTTTGCCTGGATCAAATCGTCGAGATCGATGAACTCCGTCTGCAAAAGGTTGGCCACTGCCGGGCCAATGGTGGTTTTTCCGGAACCGCGAAAGCCGATCAAAAACAAATTTGTCGCTTGATTTGTCGTCATGAATTGTCTTTGTCGACAAAAGAGTGGCAACTGCGGAAAATTCGTCAGGCTTTAATACCGCGCGGCACTTGTCGCGCGTTTCAATTCGGTCCGCATCAAGTCCGCGTCAGCCTTTAGGCCGGTAAACAACTCGTACTGTTTCGCGGCCTGACGAATGAACATATCAACCCCTGTGACCGTACGGCAACCCGCGCGCCGCGCTGCCTTGATCATTAGCGTTTGTTCGGGATTGTAGATTGTATCGAACACGACCATTCGCGAATCGAACCAGGATTCCTGGAAAGGAGTCTCGTCCATTTCCGGATACATGCCCACTGGCGTGCAATTGACCAACAGATTGCAATCGAAGTTCTGGCGAGCGACCCAATCAATCGCTTTACATTTCAGTTCCTGCGAAAGCGATTCTGCCTTCGAAAACTCACGGGTGGTGAGGGTAACATTCGCACCACGTTGCATTAAACCGTGTGCAATAGTCCGCGCCACTCCGCCCGCACCGAGTATTAAGGCTCTGGCACTCGAAAATGCTTCTGGGGCGCGCCAGTCGACTTCGTACAATTCACCCAACACACTCAAGGCCGCTTCAATATCGGTGTTGTAGCCAAAAGCGTTTTCACCGCGAAAGACCACAGTGTTTACCGACCTTAAACTCGCCGAAATATCGTCGAGCACGTTGAGATGTTTGAGAATTTTCTCTTTGTGTGGCAAGGTCACACTCAAGCCGCGAATATCCATCTCGGGGCAATGCCGCATGAATTCTTCCAGGTGCTCGGATGGCACGCGAAACGGCAAGTAAATCAAATCGAGCTTGTCTTTGCGAAGGAGGACATTGTGGACTTTCGGGCTGAAACTGTGCGCGACTGGGTCTGCAATCACCCCGAGTACGCCCGTCGCTCTGTTGATCGCTTCGTAATTGTAATCCTCGCGCAGTTGCGTGAAGCTGATTTGGCCGGGTGCCACCTGTCGATCATCCTGAAACGAAGCATAGGTCCAAGGCGCACCGAACTTTCCGCAGAGAACGCGGGAAATCAAACCCATTTCGCCCATGCAGAACGCAATGGTAGGAATCGTTGAATTGCGACAGATCCTCAAGGCCCGCAAATTATCGGCAGGGTTGTTGGCCAACGTCGCGATCTTGACCACGTCAGCATCGAGCTTCGCCAGCTTTCGCTGAATCGATTCCAGATCCTCCGGCGTCTCGTTGAAATTATGGTAGCTGATAATCCGTTTGGTCTTCCCGTAACGCGGAATTTTTCGCGCGATGTCGTGTTCCAAATCGACATAGTCGACACCATTGGCAATCGCCGTGCGGAGTAAAACCAAGCGGTCTTCCTCGCTACGCATCCACCGGCCACCCTCCTGAGGACGTCGGCAGGTCGTAATTACCGCGGCCTTCCGATTCCCCAGCAAGCGGGTCATGTCGACTGGACGGCGAATGTAATCGAGACGTAACTCGACAATCTGAATTCCTTGTTCCACAAGGTACTCATATTCACCCAACATCATTCGATGTCGGCCACGTCCTATGCTTACACAAATCATTCTGAAAGGTTGACCTGTCGAGTGCGTTAAGTTTGGAAAGGGGAGCTGGCTGGTTTGCAGGGTACAACGGGCAAACCAGTACAATCATAATTGTCGCGTTGAATATCAGGAACGTCCCCACGGGCAACATCGACCAGAATTGTGGAGAAATCGGGCGTTGGCTCAATCAATCGGCTTGGAACGATCGTACAACCGGACCAATTGAATCGCATCCCGGATCAAATGCGATTCCAAATACAGTTGGCCAGTGAGTTCGTCAGGGCCTGCACTAGTGATTTGTATTGGGACCGATGGTTGAGCCAAAAGCGCTGGTTCAACTCGAGCTCAATTCCCCAATAGAACTGTTGAGGAAAATGTCGCCGAAGATAGGTTGTAAATCCATCGGCCGTCCCCAAGTAGGGATAGTTTCGACGAATTATCAGTTCGCTGCGCAAATCCCGAAGAGCTGAAATCCAGCGGCTACTGAACTCCCGTTCGCCAATTCGTTTTGGATCATACAGCAGACCGACATCAGCGCGACGGTGATCTTCACCGAGTACCGGTGTGAAACTGTGCAAAGAAAGATGCAAAACCTGTTTTTTTTTTGCAACTTCGGCCCGGATCGCGGCTTCGACTGCATTGCGATGGGGAAAATAATATTGCGAAAGTAACCGCTTTTGTTCTGCCGGTGCTAGGCCGCTGGAGAACTCTGAAAACAGGCGTCGATGGCCAACCGAGCGGTTTACTTCGACCAGCAACCGTGATACTGGGGCGACAAACAAAGGTGCCTGCAGTTTGCATGTGAACGCCCGACCAAGTTCCAACGTGCCTGGGTCCCATCCGCGATGCGAACTCAACACTGCTTCCCTCCCGGCAAACAAATGGCGGTAGGCCGCTGGCACAAAATTGGTTGCATGTTCGCAACTGAGGACTACCGAAAAGTTTCGTTCGGATGGCATGTTGTCCACTCGGCTAGATGGAAAACATTTGATTGCGTTCTAGACACTCACACAACTCCAGGTAAATATCCGGAAGCATCCCCGAGTCGCCTCCTAACTGCTGGACAATCCGGCGGGCCAATGGACCGTGCTCCAGGATCGCCCGGATCGTTTGCCGAGTCGCCGTGGACATCGACATTGGGCCAAAGCTTTTTTCCACTCGTTCTAGGAGCGAATGCCAGATTTCAGCCACGGATGTGGGGTGTTTGATTCCGTAGATTTCGAATAGCTCGGGAGCCTCGACAACAGCCCGCTCTCCCTTGCGAATCACTTCCAGGAACAGGTCAGCCAGCGGATCAACGGCGACGGCTTGTTGACTCTGATAACTGACACTCGTTTCGCGAACGAACAGTTCCAACGCGCGGCCAATGAACTCGCAA
This sequence comes from Pirellulaceae bacterium, assembly GCA_040081565.1. Classification (GTDB taxonomy): domain Bacteria; phylum Planctomycetota; class Planctomycetia; order Pirellulales; family Pirellulaceae; genus BJ22. The sequence continues at coordinate 4,786 of JBEBGH010000105.1, read as the reverse complement.
ATCGCGACGTCAGCCGTCACGCACTCTTGTATATCGAGCACGCGAATCTCAATCGCGCCGCGCTCAAACCGGGCGATCGCTCCGCGTGAATTGAGAAACGGTTGTTGCAAAATGCCCTCCGGATCGAACGGGGCAATGTCCCGGTAGTTACGTTGAAAAATCTCTCGGTCGTAGTCCGCCTCCGTGAAGATCGGTTCGGGAATGACGCGACCGGTAATCGAAGGAATTTTGCGAGAGTTGTTGCGGTACACCTCCAGGCGATAGTCCAGTTGTCCCGCCAAGTGACCATCGGCGACCGGCGAACTAGCCGCCAAGGCCGGTAGGAGCGGCAACAAGATCCGGATCGCGGCATGCAACCGCCCGAACTCGTCGTCATTGCCAAAGGGCAAGTTTAAGTGCGTGCTTTGCAAATTGGCCCAACCATGTCCGCGGCAGTCGAAGATCCTGTTGTAGGCTTCATACACCGGGTTGTGCTCGTGCGGCCACAACTGCAATTCGCGGTGAGGGTCCATCCACGGGTGCATCGCCGTTGGCATTAATTTGGCGCCAAATTCGCTTGCCAATCGATTGATGTGGGTGACATTTTTTTGGAAATCACCGGTGACTTGCGCCAGGCTTTTCGTCGGGCCATTCGTTTTGACCTCGATCACATGCAGGGCCAGTTCATTCGACCAGGCAATGGGACCATCCTCGAAATCGGAAACAATTTCCCCGGCCGCGGCCTGCAAGATCTTGTCGGCAATGGGGCGGACGTCGAGAGAAACGGCGTCGACAATCATGTATTCCAGCTCGATGCCAAAACCCTCGAACAAGTGCAGACGTTTATTGGTGGTTGTCATGAATATTAAGAGTAACGTGACTTTCGTTGTTCGATTCGGCGGAGAAAAACGCTCATGATTCGCAAATACAATTCATCTTTCAAAATCTGATCTTCGACCCCCGCGTCGATATTGGGGTTATCGTTGACTTCGATCACATAAAACTTCCCGTTGGATTCTTTCACATCGACTCCGTACAATCCGTTGCCGATCAAATTCGCGGCCTTGAGCGCTGTTTGCACGGCTTTTCGCGGAGCCCAATCGACGGGCATGGTTTCAAACCGTCCGTATTGATCATCGCCCGGATTGTTGTGGTTGATGATTTGCCAATGCCCGGACGCCATGAAATATTTGCAGGCATAAAACGGTTGCTGATCCAGAATTCCGATTCGCCAATCAAACGTCGTGGGCAGGAATTCCTGAGCGACCACCAGATCGGACTCTTCGAAAAAACCAGCCAACTTGGCGTCAAGTTCGGTTTGGTCAGCGGCCTTCACGACACCTTGCGAAAAGGCACTGTCGGGTTTTTTGAGAACGACGGGAAAGCCCAATGTTTCGCCGATTTCCGTTGCGTTTTTTTGGTGAGCCACAATGGTTCGGGGAATCGGGACTTTGTGCCGAGTTAACAGTTCCGCCAGATAAACCTTGTTGGTACAACGTAAGATCGATTGCGGATCATCCATCACCACCAGACCTTCACCCTCTGCCTTGCGGGCAAATCGATAGGTGTGGTTGGTGAGGAACGTTGTTTCGCGAATGAACAAGCCGTCAAATTCAGCGATCCGGCCATAGTCGTCTTTGGTGATTAATTCTGCCGACATGTCCAGCGACTCGGCGGCTTTAATGAACTTCTTGATCGCCTTTTCATTGGATGGCGGGTTCAAGTCGTCGGGGCGGTAAAGGATTGCGATATCGAAACGGGCTTGGAATTTTTTCGTGGTGCTCGTGCGTCGTCCCGCAAAGTGCTCGGTCGCAGACTTCACGACAAACGGCCAGTGAGTTTTCGGGACATCATTGCCCGAGATCGGGTCAACTTTGCGCAACTGCCAGCGACCTTTTGTGTCCCGGTTGAATTCAGCTCGCAACAAAGGGCTTTGAAACTGATTGAACAGATTGAGCGCCAGTCGCTGATAGCGGGCAGCCATGTTTTGCCCGAAGTAGATGCTCAGGTCGAAGTGATTTGTCTTGATGGTCGACAAGCTCTTCTGAATCAACTCATCGATTTCGTCAGAAACCATGCGGACAACCGATTGCGTCTTGAAGTCACGGACGGTGGCGACGCTGGGGAGCGGTTTGTGGCCGCGCGCCTCGGCCAGCAGCGAGACATAGTACCCTGCAGTCTGGTACCGATAGGAACGGCAGAGGTTGAATACTTTCGCCCCGCGGCGGTCGTTGTAGCTCGCGTCGGTCAAATAGGCTTCGGCTTGGACGACTTCCACGCCAGGGACTTTGGCCGGCCAGTCCTTGGCGTTGTCGGTCACGATCAAAATGGACATATCAGTTTTTTAACGGAGGCTGGATGATCAAGAGGTTGGCGTCGTACGTCAAGACGCCAAGCAGAATAGCGCAGATAAGTCGGTCAAAGTTTACATCGTAGTAATGATGAGTCGTAAAGGGATTGGGAACAAACGGATCGGCAACGCGCGCCTGTTTCAATTGGCGGTTCTCGCCGCAGAGCACGACAAAATGCCCCGTGGGAGTCCCGCGCACATCATCGTGTCGCATGTCGCGCTGACGCTCACGAGGACTTTGGTACAAGTACGTCGAACTGAGTCCGGTTAGGATTGGAATCGATTGATTGAGGTAGTAACGGATCAACGGCTTGTTCAAATCGTGCATCCGAATTTGGCCGCCCAACTTGATGAAACGGGCATAAGCTCGGCAGGCAACTTGGATCTTGACTCCGTCCTTGACCTGACGTTGCTCCTCCAGCTTGGACACCAAATCTACATTCGGGACCTTTTCCTGGGGCACGTCATTGGGCTTCGTTGACGGCGGCGCGTCAGGATCGGGCGGCGAAAACCAGGATGGATCGAAGATCCTCAAGTTGTACGTGAAAATCTTGACGCGATAACCGCGCTGCAACGCTTGGCAACCGAGCAATACAGCCAAGGTCCCTCCATCGTCGAGCTGTGGCGTCTCGGCAATCACCTCGTTTAAAGAGCGTTCATCCCCGAAATAGCGATAAACGGCTTGCAGGCAAGTCGGCCCACAGGTCGTTTCGTCGGGTTGCGGCAGGATTTCGAAATCGTTTAGTGAATTCATGACGGTCGGCAGGGTCGGCCGACGTACTTCAACAGGTTTTGGCAATAAGGCTCTCGTCCTCCGGACAGAGCATCGGCCAAAATTTTACCCGCCTGACATCGTTCCACAAAGAGGAGAAAGCGAGACGGGTAAGCCTTTCAACCCAAATCGACTGGATTCGCGACCATATGAGATGTCACGTTTTTAAGATCAACTGCGTGCGGTCTCCAAAATGCTCTCAATCGAAGGGCGATCGTGGGGACTCAAACTTTTGTGCAGTAAACGAACGACGCCGTTTGGGTCAATCAAAACATCCCCACCCAGTTGATGCCAGTCCGCGCCTGGGCGCCCCGGTCGTTGTCCCCTCAAGATCACGCCAATGTATTTGGCAATCGAGACCGGATTGTAGAGATCCCACAGACTGCCGCGAAGAAAACCATAGCCGGAATAAAGCGTACGCTGCGGGTCCGCCAACAACGGCCATTCCAAACCGGTTTCGCGAACATAAGCCCGCGCCAGGAAGTCGACGTCAAACGTAATGACAATCACCTGGATATCAAGTTGTTTCAACTCAGACTCTCGGAGTCGCAACTGCGACACATGCTCGCGGCACGGGGGTCAGCCGAGATGCCGGTGAAACACCAACAAAACCCAATGCTCTCGATAATCCACGAGCCGATGGGCCTTACCCGCCGAATCATGCAATTCAAAATCGACTGCCGGATCGCCCACCTGAATGGTCATTGCTGTTCCGCCATTTCGTTAAGCCAGTTCAGAATTGTTGATCGATGCCTGAACAACAAGATTAACAGCCTATCCCCCTTTCTTGCTCCCTTCTCCCCTTGAGGGAGAAGGGCTGGGGATGAGGGGTTCTAATAAGGCTCTAAATCCGTTTGAATTTCTTATCCAAATCCTCACGCGAAAAAACCAAAGCCGTCGGGCGACCATGCGGGCAGTGATGGGCGTCGCGACAAAGATCTCGAAAGGCGATGAGATCCTGAATTTCTTCGCGCGACAATCGATCACCCGCCTTAATCGCCGCTTTACAGGCAAACATATGCAGCAACTCATCGAGTAGGTCTTCCGGTCCCAAAGTCGAACCGTCCGTCATCAGCTTGTCGACAATGCTGCGCAAGACTTCTGCAGGATTATGGTTGGCCAGCATTGCCGGATAGGTCACAACCAATACCGTGTCGCCGCCAAACGGTTCGACTTCGATGCCGATTCGCGCCAACGTTGCGGCCTTCTCAAGAACTGCCGATACTTCGGCCGGACGCAGATTTACCGGCTCAGGCACGAGCAATCGTTGGGCTTCCATCCGGCCGTTGAAGATCTTTTCTCGCAGCTGCTCGTACAGCACTCGTTCGTGCAAGGCGTGTTGGTCGATGATCACTAACCCTTCGTCGGTCTCCGTGATCAAATAGGTGTCGTGAACCTGCAGGGCAATAGTTCTATTCGGTGGCGGCGGCTGGGCATGCGCAGAATGGAAGGCCGTTCCGACGGTAGGCAACGACCCGGAATTCGTATCAACCGTAGACGTCACTTCGGGGTGTCCAGTATTCGAAACAGCGCCACTCAATGGTCTCGTTTCTACCGGTCGATTTGTTGGCGTCCCCGATTGTCCAAAGGGAGAATCCACCCAGTTCCGTGCCGGGGCTTGTGGGAAATCAATTTTCGATTGGGTGTTAGACGACACTGGGCGTAACGAATAGGGACTTGTTGGG
>JBEBGH010000104.1:0-15297 GCA_040081565.1 Pirellulaceae bacterium | reverse complement strand
GCGTGCGAACTGATGGACCATGGTTGGCAGATGAAACCGCTGCATCGACTGATCTTGACCAGCGACGCGTATCGACGAGCATCATTGCCATCGGCAGACCAGCGAAAGCTTGTGTCCAAGAACTCTTCAAGGGATCCGGAAAATCATCAACTCTGGCGACAGAACAGTTACCGGATGGAGGCAGAGGTCGTTCGCGATGCCACACTGCATGTGGCTGGCAAACTGGACACATCGATGTTTGGTCCGGATCTGGATCCGAACACGGGGCTGACCCTCGGCCGTCGCAGCATCTATTTTCGGAACTCCAAAGAAAAGAAGATGACGTTCCTGGCAGCGTTTGACAGCCCCAACCCGGTCGAATGTTATCAGCGGCCGGAGAGCATTTCGCCCCTGCAATCGCTCGCAATGAGCAATAGTTCGCTGACGCGGGCACAAAGCCGCAACGTCGCCGCAAAAATCAGTGAACAACTGACGACGGAGTCCAAAGAAGATGCATCGCGAAAATTCGTTACACTTGCATTCGAGCAAGTTCTCAATCGGGAGCCCAATGGGGAGGAAGTGACGGAATGCCTCGCTTTCCTGCAACAACAGTCCGATCGATTTGCTGACGCGGCAACGTTGACGGCGTTTCCGCAAGGCAACGACAATCCTGGAAAACCATCTGCCGATCCCGTTCAACGGGCTCGCGAGAATCTGATTCACGTCCTGTTTAATCACAGTGATTTTGTCACGGTTCGATAAACACCATTTGGAACGCCACAACCCAATCATTTCGAGTCGACTGGGGCCAGCATGAACACTCATAAAAAGCACTTCGATATGCAAATGCAGCCTGCGGCGACAGCTTCCCGGCGCCGTTTTCTGTCCGATGTCGGTATGGGATTTACCGGCTTGGCACTGGGAGCCATGTTGCATCGCGACGGTATCGTTCGCGCTGACGAACTGACACGGGCAGGGCTAACGGTTGGGGAAGCACCACTGCGGCCCAAAGCGAAAAGCGTCATCTGGATATTTCTGGTTGGCGGCATGTCGCAGATGGAATCGTTTGATCCCAAACCAGCACTCAACAAATACGCTGGGATGTCGATCGAAGAAACACCCTTCAAGAACACCCTCGATTTACCGTACGTGAAGAAAAACCTTCGGGAGGTTATTCCGGGGCTGCATCGTCCACAGCCGAAACTGTTCCCGATGCAAATCGGTCATCAGAAACGCGGCGTCAGCGGACTCGACATCAGTGATTGGTGGCCTCACTTGGGTGGTGTCATCGACGATGTGGCGATCGTCCGTTCGATGTGGACGACAGACAATAATCATGGTGCTCAATTGCAGTTTCACACGGGTCGCCACGCACTTGAGGGCCAGTTTCCGACGATTGGGTCCTGGGTCCACTATGGACTCGGCTCGCTGAACGATGATTTGCCGAGCTTTTGTGTACTCGGAACGCCGATTGCCGATTGCTGCGGTGGCCTCGGAGCACATGGTGCCAACTATCTTGGCCCGGAACACGACGGAATTCAGCTCAACGTGGATCCGAAGAATCCTTTGCCCTTCGCGACCCCGGGTTCAGACGTTTATCGAGAAGAACAACAGAGTGAATTTCAGTTGTTAAAACGGTTGAACCAGTTGTCGGCCATCGAATACCCCGATGACGCCGCGCTCAAGGCCCGCATTAAATCCTATGAGCTCGCGTTTCGCATGCAGTCCGCGCTGCCCCATGTCATCAGTTTCGCGGACGAGACGGCGGAAATTCAGGAGATGTATGGCCTGTCTAAGGACCAAACCCGAACATTTGGCCAGCAGTGCCTGGCCGCTCGCCGGCTGGTGGAATCGGGCGTTCGATTTGTGCAGTTGTTCCACGGCAGTAACGGGGGCGCTGGAGCTTGGGATGCTCACTCTGGGTTAAAGGATGGCCATTCTACCTTGTGTGGTCAGGTTGATCAGCCGATTGCCGCGCTGCTTAAGGACTTGAAACAGCGTGGGCTTCTGGACGAGACGCTGGTTGTGATTGGCACAGAGTTCGGACGCACGCCGGGCTTTCAGAATTCAGATGGTCGTGATCATCATCCCTACGGATTCTCTGTGGCTTTGGCTGGAGGCGGAGTGAAAGGCGGAATCGCTCACGGGGCGACCGACGAGATCGGCTTTCATGCCGTCGAAGACCGACACTACGTGTCTGATTTGCACGCAACCGTGTTGCATCAGCTAGGACTTGACTCGCGACGCTTGGAAATACCTGGAAGAAAGCGACTCGAAATTGACCACGGTACACCGATTCATGCGATTCTATAATCAGTTGACGGTTTGCTTCGAAATGGACGGAGGACATGCTCCCGTCATGGCCCCAAGCACTAATTGCACACATTCCTTTGACTTTTTCCAAACTTGTTAGACCCCGGAGAGAATCATGACAAAAAAGTTGCGCGATGGTGTTACTCGCCGTCGGTTCCTCGCTTCAACCGGCCAGACTTCGGTGGGGCTCGCCGCAGGGGTCGGCTTTTTTACCTCCACACAAGCCGCAACAGCCAGCGTAAGTGACGGTAAAGAAAAGATTGTTCTGGCGCTGATTGGTGCGGGAGGACGTGGCGCTGCGCATGCCACCGGTATGTCGCAACTTGAAGGCGTCGAGTTCAAGTATGTCTGTGATATCTGGGACGACCGTGGCGCGGGCATCATGTCGGATTTGACGCGAACGCAAAAACGCGCCCCGGAGCGGATTAAGGACATGCGCCAGGCGTTTGATGACAAAGAAGTCAACGCAGTAGTGATTGCAACTCCGGAACACTGGCATGCGCTCGCCACCGTGCGAGCTTGTCAGGCAGGGAAAGACGTTTACGTCGAGAAGAATCCGTCGATGAGCGTCTGGGAAGGCCGCAAGATGATCGAAGCGGCACGGAAATACAAGCGCATTGTGCAGGTCGGCTTTCAGAATCGCAGTGGTCCGTATGCGGCATCGGCACGGGACTACATCGCCAGCGGGAAGCTGGGACGCATCGTCCACGTGAAGGTCTTCAACATGCTGTCCGGCTCGAAGTGGGAGCCGCGACCTGATAGTGATCCGCCCGCTGGCATTGAGTGGGACGCCTGGCTTGGCCCAGCTCCGGCGGTGCCTTACAACGCTGGCCGTCATCTCGATTGGCATCCTTGGTGGGACTACAAGGGCGGCACGTTAGCGGATGACGCCAGCCATCAACTCGATCTGACACGAATGGTGTTGGGTGATCCGCCGCATCCCAAGTCAGTGCTGTGCATTGGAGGCAACTATGCGTACCAATCGCAACGCGAAGTCCCTGAGTTTCAATGCATCACCTACGACAATGGTGACTTTGCCATGACGTGCGAGAACGGGAATGCCACGAACTACATGCAAAAATTCCCGGGCGAAGTTCGCTATGGTGACAAGTGGCCGCATTGGCCAACCTCGGCGACGCGGGTTGAGATCTATGGCACCAAGTCCGTCATGTATCTGGGCCGACACGGTTGCGGGTGGCAGGTAGTCGTCGAAGGAGGCAAAGTCATCGATCAGGATAAGGGGTATTTTCCTGACAAATGGCATCAACCGAACTTCATCGAGTCCCTCCGCACTCGCCAGCAACCCAATGCCGATATTGAACAGGCTCATCACAGCGCCTGCCTTGTCCACCTCGCCAACACGTCGTATCGCGTCGGCAAACAACAACTAATGTTCGACGGAACAACCGAACGATTCACCAACTGCGACTCGGCCAATGCGCTGCTCAAGCCCGCCTATCGGGATAACTACAGAATTCCGGACGAGGTGTAATGCAGTCGGCGAGTTCATTTCCCGTGGGCCATCGATATTCAGGAATAAGTGAAATGCTCTCGTGCTGCTTCGGTTCTGCTGATGTTGATCGGTTTTCCGTCAGCGCTTATGGCGGATGTGACTTGGCGGTTGTGCCCTGGAATACCCGGAAGAACAACAAGAGTAAAATGTCCAATTTCCTCCTCACTTTCTTCCTCAAACAGGAATAGTCATGAGTGCACGCCGATGGCGAAGAATCCACCGATACCTAGGACTCGTGATCGGGTTGCAGTTGCTTCTTTGGACACTGAGCGGATTGATATTTAGCTGGAATTCAATCAAGTCAGTTAGAGGAGATGACTTGGTTCGATCGCAAGAACCACATGACCTCACAAAGTTCGAGATTAAAAGCTTTGGAGAAATACTGACGGCCGCCGAATCTCGAACAAATGCAGGCCACACAGTTGTTTCAGGGACTTTAACAACGATGCTTGATCGTCCTGTTTATGAACTAACACTGCAAAAGGACGGTGTGCAAAGCTACGTGTTAGTTGACGCGGAAGCTGGCCAAGTGATTTCGCCCATCGACGAAGAACTTGCAAAGCAAATTGCGCAAAACGACTTTGCGGTCGCGGTTGATGTGCGGTCAGTGGAACTTGTCGAATCGGCTGGGCCACATTCTGAATACCGTGGCAAGGAGTTGCCAGCCTACCGAATCGTGATGGACCACCCAACCGACACTGCAATTTATGTTTCAGGCGATCGCGGAGTAGTAACGACTCGACGCAACAATCAATGGCGATGGTTTGATTTCTTCTGGATGCTTCACACGATGGACTATCAGGGCCGAGACAATTTCAATCAATGGATCCTCAAGACCGTTTCCATCTTCGGACTGGTTACAATCTTGTCCGGATTTGTGTTGTGGTTCAAAACATCTCGGTTATTTCGGCGAAGGAGAAAAAACCACCCCAGCAAGTAAAACAGGCTACTAACCACCGCCACTCGCCATAAGGTCTAACTTTCCTTTTACGCACTCATTGACGAGGCTGCACACTGCCCTCGCTTCAAAATCTAGAAAATAAATTGGCAACCTGATCACCCCGACGCCTACCGCCAGGTACGCGGCGTCAAACAATTAGCTCGTGCAACACTTTGCCGTGCACTTGTGTTTCGGTTACGGTGTTCTGTTCGATGTTCGAACTTCTTTGGGAACAATGATGTACCGCCACTCGTTGTTCGAACCGCTACATCGAAATTCCGTCACGTCAGCTTCCATGCTCACAACCAAGCTATTCAAGACGATCTCGCTTAGGGCAAATAGTCGGTCTTGGTAATCTTCCGGGTCAATATGCGGGTACTTTTTCACCTGCGAATTCCTAAACTTCTCAAGTGCTTTATTTTTGTACTTTTTCTTCAGATACTCGTAGCTGAAATTGCTAACCAAACTTCTTCTTCCGTTCGTCCAATTCACTTCAAGCCAACTGGGCTCAAAGCCATCATTAAATACTGCGTGCCCAATTGTCGGAAAACACGACTTGATTTCGTTGGCAAACTCGATTTCAGAGTCGAAGCTCTTAAAACTTGGGGAAAGCAAGGCCTGTTTTTCGCCAGAAATCGTCCAATTTTCTCCGACAATTGCACCGTGATTCTGAAGAGATTCGCCTGCCTGCGGATTTCGTTCGTAGTCTGAAACAAACTTTGCCCTTGCGACATTATCCGACCTGAACCAGCTTATGAGGCTGTGACCCAATTCAACTTCTTCAAACGGAAACTTTCCGTCGTCTTGAAGGTGAAAGTCCGCTAGTTGCCGCTGATATTCGACAGCCCCACTCCTGCTATCGATACCGTTCATTTTCACCATCCCATTTGTTTTGCCCTCGGAAAACCAAAACACTGCGGTCTGGCCATTGTTGGAATTGAAAATTGTCTGAAATCCGCCTAGGAACGCAAACTGTTGGTCCATGTCCTTAATGAACGTACCTGCTCCATGATCTGATTCATGAATCGCCTTTTGCTTTTCCCAAAAATCAAACTTGCTCTTATTCTCAATACGTAGCCTGATGGGTTCCTTATTTGCAATAAAATCTGCGAGAGGCGGCAACAACGCTATTGGCTGATATGTTTCCCAGAGAGCAGCCAATCCCACTCTCGGCATTGTGGTAGGCATGAAACAACTGGCCGAAAACAACTTTTGTTCACCAATTCTTTCGAAACGAAGGTCGATTGAACATGAAACTAGTTCATCAATGCCGTAAGCTGCCAGGGTTTTCTTTTCCAAGAAAACCTCGCTCACAAGCGGCGCAAATTTTGACGGTACAAAGTACGCAAACCCAATACTATCCTTCGTCTTTTTGATCTGACCGAATGACCTGGCAAATCTCCGGTTCTCGGTAATAAAAGGGCCTTGTTCTGTCCCCAACTTCTCTACTCGATTCTGCAGTGCATCGGCAAAATTGCTGTTAGTCGCAAAAATGATGTGATTGTCGAGACCGCGAATCGAATACTTGCTAACGTCAAGATCTTTCGGTGCAATTACTCCCAACAATTGCTCAAAGAGATTGTCTTCCGCCTTCAAATCCTGAAGCTCGATGTGAGGCAGACTACGACTTCGCCACTCTTCGAACGCGTCCTTCTGCCGACTTCCAAGGCGTGCGACAAGTCCAATAGAATCGTCGTCATTGACGTAAAAAGCCAAGTATTGAGTGTCGCCAAATAATTGAACCCCATCGATTGCAAACGATGCAAGTGCTTTGAAATCTGACTTTGACTCGACGATTGACGGCACAATCAAGTTGATCAAGTCATCGTATTCTGCAAGGTTAGTCAACCATTCGCGTACTGCATTTGCAACTAGTTTCGGTTCCTCGATGCTTAGGATTCCGCACACACTCGGTGGCGCCACTCTTAGACTCTCTTGGCCGCATGCGACGGTCGCCGACACCAAGACGACCAACATCGAAAAAGTCCTAACCATCTTCTTTCCCTTTTCTTAAGTAGGCTTCGCCAGAACGCGGCAACGTCACCCAATTAACTCGTGCAACACTTTGCCGTGTACATCGGTCAGCCTGTAATCGCGGCCGCCGAAACGGTAGGTCAGTTTTTCGTGATCGAGACCCAGCAGATGCAGAATCGTGGCATGCAGATCATGAATCTCGACACGATTCTCGACGGCCTTGTACCCAAATTCGTCGGTGGCGCCCCAAGTCATGCCGCCACGAATACCTCCTCCGGCTAACCAGCTGGTGAAGCCAAATGGATTGTGATCCCGGCCATCAGTTCCCTGGGCAAACGGAGTCCGGCCGAATTCGGCAGACCACCAAATCAGCGTTTCATCAAGCAGCCCGCGTTGTTTGAGATCCTTGATCAGCGCTGCAATGGGTTGATCGATGGCACGCGAATTCTGCGTGTGATTGTTTTTGAGATTGCCATGGGCATCCCAGCGAGTTGCACCATCGGCCCGAGGGCAAGTCAGCTCGACGAACCGAACCCCTTGCTCGACCAACCGCCGCGCGACCAGACATTGCCGCCCGTACGACCGGGTATGTTCGAATTCGGACTCCAGGCCATATTGGCGTTTCGTTTCGGCCGTCTCTCCGGAAATGTCGGTCACGGAAGGAACCGACAATTGCATTCGATAGGCCAATTCAAAGTTGGCGATAGCGGCTTCCACAGGGTCATGCGGGCCCCATTCGGCCAGTGTCGCCGAATCAAGGCGGCGCAACGTGTCGAGTTTGCGTTGCTGCGATTGGGCAAGGGCTTCCGTAGGTTGAATGTTCGCCAGGGCCGGTAGTTGGTTCTGCAACATGGACGCCTGATACGTCGCCGGCAAAAAGCCTGCTCCAAAACAATCGACGCCACCCGACGGGATCAGTCCACCATCAAGCACAACATACCCCGGCAGATCGGCATTCTCTGAACCAAGTCCATATGTCCCCCAAGCACCGATACTGGGACGTCCGGCCAAGCCAAACCCGCTATGCAAAAAATAGTTGGCCGCTTTATGTTCGGAAAATTTCGAGTGCATCGAGCGAATCACGCAGAGATCATCCGCACAACTGCCCACATGCGGAAATAGGTCGCTCACCAACAGCCCACTCTCGCCGTAGGGTCGAAATTCCCAAAGGCTTCCCAGTACATTGCCATTCTGTTCGAACTGCGTTGGTTCCGCCTTCATCCCAAACGGTTTACCGTTGTCTTGGCTTAAGCGCGGTTTGGGGTCAAACGTATCGACATGCGAAACGCCGCCATCCATATACAGAAAGATCACATGTTTGGCTCGCGCCGGGTGATGTTCGCGGGAACCTCGCGACGAATCCGCCAAAAGAGACGCGAGGGCCATTCCGCCAAAGCCCATCGATGCCCGTTTCAGCATTTGCCGGCGTGAAAACACTCCGTTACCGAACATAAATGAACTCCTTGAGCATGAACATCACATGGCAAATATCGGTCCAAATCTGCGGGTCACGACTTGCTGCTTCAAATGACTGGCCTTGCTGTTCCGCTTGCGATCGCAGGAAGGCGATCATGGATTTCGTTTCGTCGTCGCGCGGCGGCCGCGCCAATGCACGCCAGTAGATTCGCTCCAATCGGGCTTCAGGTGTAAGCGGTTGCGTATCCGATTCCTCGGCCAGTTCATTCCGGGCCCATTCCGCGGCAAGCTGATGCACCAAGGGATCGTTCATCAGCGTGAGTGCTTGAGCGGGCACGTTCGAGCTGTGGCGTTGTCCAACCGTTGTTTCGGGTGCCACAAAGTCAAAGGTCAACAACAGTGGAGACAGAAAATTTCGTCGGGTCTCCAGATAGATCGATCGTCGATGATCGCCGTCAGCCGGACCACTCTTGATTCCACGGGTTGTCAGCCAATAGGGATCGCCCATGAACGGAGAGAGATGAGTCCGCACCGAGGGGCCAAACTGCTGCGTATTGAGAGTGCCGGATACCGTCAGCATTTGATCTCGAATCGCTTCCGCTTCCAGTCGTTGAACGTTGCGCCGATGAAGCAATCGATTGTCCGGATCGCGATTCTCTGCCGAATCTGCATCCGCATGCGGATCGATTTCACTCGACATCGCAAAGGTCTCCGACAGGCAAAGGTGCCGAATGAGCTGTTTCATCGATCGGCCGTTTTCGCGAAACCAGATCGCGAGATGGTCCAACAGCTCCGCGTGCGACGGCAGTTGTCCCAGGGCTCCAAAATTGTCGACCGTCGGAACCAGTCCCCGGCCAAAGAGATGAGCCCAAACACGATTGACAAACACGCGATCGAACAGCGGATGATTTGGGTCGGTCAGCATGGCAGCCAGTTCCAGTCGACCACTCCCGTGAGCAATTTCCAGCGGGTTGTCCCCGGAGATTGCTTCGAGTCCACGACGGTCGACGAGCTCACCGGGCTGCTGGTGCATTCCGCGGATGAAAACATGCGTTGGCTCGATCGTGCCATTTGTGATTGCAAGGACTCGCATCGGATCGGGAAAAGCCTGTCCGGCAGCCAACGACCATTCGTTCGCCAATTGCGACGCGGTTGTGTGCCCGCTGCCCCAATCCAACAACCCCTTTCGCGCCAACAAAATCAAGGGAAACTCGTGATCGGTTTCGGTTTCTCCCTCCAGCCACCGCTGCAATGCCTGATGCGCTCGATGCTCGAATTGTTTCGCCCACGCTTTGCGACCCAAGGCCGGCGAGTGGGACGTCGCCTCGACACTTGCGGGAGGCTGCGCTGAATCGGAAAACACCGCACTGTCCAGGGCGATTGAACCCGGTCCGTTGTCGATCAACTCGAGATAGGCCAGCTTCCCTTTTTGGCGAAGCAGGTCGCGATGCAAAGTCCGCCATTCAAACCTGCCGTCGGTGTTGATATCCAACTGCATTTCTTCAAACAAGAGCGGATTGAACTCGCGCAGTCCATAGCGAGCAATTATCAATCGCACTTGCCCCTTTCCCGCCAGGTGCAGGTGCAGGTAATCTCGATCGATTGTAAAACTCGGTGACCGTGTGACTCCTTGAATGGCTTCCGACACGCAACCGCTGTGCAACATGCCGTTCGGGACAATTTCAAGGTTGGAGCCGGATGCACGCCACAACAAAGTATTTCTCGTAGTCGGCAAAAACGCCTGACCACTGATGATCCATTGTTGTAAGTCGATCCGTGTGATTTGCGCGTCGGGTGTTTCCGCTGTTTGCGACGTTTGCGTCGTAACGGGTGTTGCCTGGTCTGAGGCCGCCAGCTTTTTCCAAACATTCAACGGAGGCGGAAGTTCTTGCGGAGCGTTGGCAGGGGCGTTGTGAAGTTGATCGACCCATCGCCGCAGGATATCGGCATTCAGGTCTCGTTGCCGTGCGATGTTCACAATGCCGGAAGCCAACCCGTCCTGGTCCGGACTCTCACCAGCGGTCGGGCCGTCCAAAACTTCCTGTGCCCCAATCAAGTAGTCGGCGATGCGAGGGGCACCCTCTTTCAATGAGCGTTGAACCGTGTCGCGAATTTTAAATGTGGCCTGAGCGTGGGTCGTCCGCAATTCGGACACCTGGCGATCGAGCGAGCCATCGGGGTCAAGATACGCAATGTCCTGACGCGAACTGCGGAGGAACGCCGACAGGCTGTAATAGTCTCGGGCCGAAATCGCATCGAACTTGTGATCGTGACAGCGAGCACACGCCACGGTTAATCCCAGGAAGGTCTTGGAAAAAACGTCGATTTGATTGTCGATACGATCCGCTTCATCCTGGAGGGGATCGACTGGAGCGTGGGTTGCTTGATGCAGATACCAAAATCCGGTGGCGATGACCGATTCATTGAAACCCGCAGTCGGATGCCGACGAGGTTTGTCCAGCAAGTCACCCGCAATATGTTCCTTCGCGAACTGATCGTAGGGAACGTCTGCATTGAACGCGCGAATCAGATAGTCGCGATATTGCCAGGCAGATGGAATATCGTAGTCCTGTTCATGCCCATAGCTTTCGGCGAATCGAACCAGATCCATCCAGTGCCGCCCCCAACGTTCTCCGAAATGGGTTGAGGCCAACAGACGATCGACGACCTGTTCGCGCGCGACATGAGAAGAGTCGAGCTGAAACTCCCGGCTTTCTGCAACCGTCGGCGGAATCCCGGTGATCGCCAAATGGACACGACGCAACCAGACCTGCGGCGTAGCGCGGTCTGCCGGTTCCATCTGGTTGGCTTCCAAAGTGGCGAGAATGAATTGATCGACGGGATGCGCCGACCAAGATTGGCGTTGGATTTTGGGAATTTGCGGTTTTTTCCCCGGCTGAAGACTCCACCAACGCTTGCGTTCCGCAAAGACCGGTTCCCAGTCGCGCTCCGGCGATTTTTCAGCGTCGGATGGTTTGTCGCGCGGATCAAAAGCCCCTAGATTGACCCATTGAACAAAATCGGCGATGACTGAATCAGCCAGTTTGGGTCGGTCCATCGGCATTTGAAAATCTTCGTGTTGATGCTTGATCGACTGAATCAGCAGACTGTCGTCGGCCTTGCCAGGCACAATCGCCGGACCGGAATCTCCTCCACGCAGAACTCCGTCGCGAGAGTCCAGTCGCAGGTTGCCTTCGGCTTTTTCTGCACCATGGCAATCGTAACATTCGAGGGCCAGAAAAGGACGGATTCGCTTTTCAAAGAACTCAATTTCGGCCGCCGTGCCGACTTGCTCTTGTTCAGGTTTTGTTTGAGCCTCGACAGAGACAGGCAGGAGAACCGAAACACTACAAACGCAAAGCCCGACCACCCAATGAGCGATCAGCTTTTGACGCGCGCATCCAGCGCTTGACTCGCTTCGAAGATGAAGGCGCGTACACCACATAACTGTGTTTGTTATCGCAATCGAGGGTGAATGGTCCGCAAACAATGACTCCAAGTATAACCAGCGGCCAAGTCCCAGACATAGTCACCTCACGCCGTTCGAGCTGCGTTTCAGAAGCAAAGGAAGAAATTGATAGTTATCGCGGCGAGCACGATCATTCCCGTTACTTAATTCTTGCGTCATCATTGGCTCGTGGGTCACGTTTCCACCAGCAAAGCAGATTGTATATCAACACAAACCAAACTACCGGTGCGATTAAAATTCCAAATTCAGTACCTACGGGCCCGGTCGGTCCCATTGCCTCAAGAATCAACAGCGGAAAATGAAGTACCATCCTAAACAACCCCCAAATGAATGGTGGTTTCACTTCAAGCCAAAAAAACATAATGAAGTCGGGTACGAAAACGGCACAGACACAGAGCAATGAAATCAACTTAATTTTTTGTTTTGCGATCATTCTTAAAATCGTTCAAAGGGATGAGGCTGGTCAGGTCTCTTTGACTTTCTTTTCCGCTTGGATTCTAACACGACGGAAGAGACAACGCTCGTTGCCGATTATTACCCCGTTATCGTTCATCATCGTAGCTAAAAGTATTGCCAATTAATCAAGCGAAATATGCGATTGAGTTGCGAATGGCTTCGCATTGCACAACGATATCGACCGCATTTTCTTAAGAAGCACTTTACGTACGTTTTTAGCAGGCAAAACTCCAATGGCTTGGTAGAATGAATCGTTGTGAGCTTGGATAGGTTGGAAGGACAATTGAAAAGGCTGCCCAATGAAGAGAGTCTGGAAAATGATCGGCTTCAGCCTTTTATTGGTATCGGAAACGATCCTTCCAATCCAGTCAGCGCAAGCACAAACACCGGCGGCAATCCCGAATCCGCCGTTGGTTGCCGCGCCGAAAACTGAATTGCCGGCCGGCCATTCGTATCATGGCGAGGCGTTTAACGAAGGCCCCCGCCAGTTGGCTTACTTGTTACCCGGTCCGCGTCGTGCCAATTTCAAAGTCACCACCAAAGACGAACAAGCCGCAAAATTTTTTGATCAAGGAATCGATCAACTTCATGGATTCTGGTACTTCGAAGCGGAGCGTTCGTTTCGACAAGTCGCGATGCTCGATCCAGATTGTGCGATGGCGTATTGGGGAATGGCCATGGCCAACATCAACAACACCGAGCGTGCCAAGTCGTTGAATCGAAAAGCTGTCGATCGCCTGGACAAAACCAGCCCTCGCGAGCAAATGTACATTCGCGCTCTCGACGATTTCTACAAAGCCGATTCCAGTGACAAGAAAGTCCCCGCTCGAGCCTTGACCTCGGCCTTGGAAAAAATCGTCTACGAGCATCCGGAAGACATCGAAGCTAAAGCTTTCTTGATCTTTCAATTGTGGCGAAACACGTCTGCCGAAATCCCGATTTCCAGTCATCTCGCGGTGAACGCGTTGCTGGAGGAGATCTTTCGTGTCGAACCGATGCACCCTGCGCATCATTACGGAATTCATTTGTGGGATCATCACTTGGCCATCAAGGCCACTCACTATGCTGCCATGTGCGGTCCTGCGAGGCCGGACATCGCCCACATGTGGCACATGCCTGGGCACGCCTATTCCGAACTGAAACGCTATGACGATGCGGCGTGGCAAATGGAGGCTTCGGCACGAGTCGATCACGCGCAAATGATGCGTGACCGCATCATGCCCGACCAGATCCACAATTTCGCGCACAACAATGAATGGCTGATCCGAAATTTGACCCACGTTGGCAGGGTCCGTGATGCGCTGACGATTGCCCAGAACCTGATTTCGATGCCACGACACCCGCAATACAATTCGTTCGACAAACGCGGAACGGCGGCGATGGGCCGCACCAGGTTGTTCGAGACGCTAAATAAATTCGAAATGTGGAACGAGTTGATCGCGCTGTGTCATTCGCCATATTTGGAGCTTACCGACAATCCTGATGAACAGCTCAAGTGGCGACGACATCTCGCACAAGCGTATTTTCGATCGGGCGATGTTGAGAACGGTAATCGGTTGATTACCGAGCTTCAAGAAGCAAAAACGAAGCTTCAGACCGAACATGACCAGGCAGTTGCGACCGCCAAGACGACCGAAACAGAAAAAATGCAACGCGACAATGCCACCCTTGACCAACAAGTTCAACTTGCGATGCAGTTGAGTCGGCATACTCGACAACTGACCGGTGAAAGCACGATTTGGAACCGCTGGGAGTTCGACCTCAAGCGTCAGATCAGCCAGCTGAAAAAAGAGAATCGAAAACGGACTGACGATGCAGTAAAAGAAGCCGGCAAAGTCCTCCTTGGGCGAATTGAATCAACCGAGAAGGCGATTGGCGAACTCAATGGATTTGCCGCAGTGGCCAAAGGGGATTATGAAAACGGATTCACGCTTCTGCAAAAGGCAGGCGGAGTAGATCCCATGTACATGGCCGAAGTCCAGCGGTTGCAAGGAAAGATCGATCTGGCAATCGAGGAAGCCAAGAAACACGTCACGGCGCACGAAAAAGAAACGCAACCGTTGGCCTTGCTCGTTTCGCTTTTGTGGCGGGCCGAAAAGAAAGAGGAAGCGAAGACCTTTTTCGAGCAACTCCGAATTCTTTCGAGCACAATCGATTTGGATTCGCCCGTGTTTGCGCGGCTCCAGCCGATCGCCACAGAATTCGGTTGGCCTGCGGATTGGCGATTGCCACGCACGATGCCGACGGACATTGGTGATCGACCAAATTTAGATTCCTTGGGCCCGTTATGCTGGAGTCCGTCTCCTGCACCTGACTGGACTTTGACGACGGCAACGTCAGAAACGGAGTCGCTCAAACAGCGGCTCGGTAAGCCCATGATCTTGATCTTCTATCTGGGGCACGGTTGTTTGCATTGCGTGGAACAGATCCAGGCCTTTGTGCCCAAGGCAGATGCGTTCTCGCAACAAGGGATCGATTTGATCGCGATCAGCACCGACGTCCCGGACAAGTTGCGATTGGCGCTGGAGAACGACAGTGCTTCTGCCGCGGCGATCAAATTGTTGTCTGATCCAAGTTTTGATGTCTTCAAAGCCTACCGAGCCTTCGACGATTTTGAAAAACAGCCGCTGCACGCGACGTTCCTGATCGACGCCAACGGCGACATCCGCTGGCAAGACATCAGCTACAAGCCGTTCATGGACATCGACTTTCTTCTGACAGAGTCCAAGCGTTTGCTCGCGCTGCCTTCCACCGAAATATCGCCAATTCCAGATCACACCACCCCCTCCACCCCGCAAAACAATAGCTCCGACATAAGCCGCTGACCTGACGGTACCTGCGTCAAATCACGAGTTGGCGATGACTGCAGTCAGACTCGAACCATGCGCTTGATAGCAACGCGGATTCCATTGCGACGACCGCGTTATTTTGCTACAGAAACCGCGAGGAATATGCGGTTTGCCATCGGTCGCCTTTCGTGGAGACGAAAAATGAAATCTTGTGCTGTTTTGGTTGCGTTTGCCTGCCTGTTTGCTTCGGCGACTTCCGTTGCTCAAGAACAACTTGTTCCCATGCCGGAAACACAAGACAAAACAAAAATCACGATCGAATTGCGTTGGGTTTCGATGGAGTTGGAGGAAAATGAAGAACTACCTAAATCAATCACCGATTTGATTCAAAATGTCGAGCCATCTAAAGTCAAAGTCATTGGCGGAGCGACAATCATCGAAGATAAAG
>JBEBGH010000413.1:0-4242 GCA_040081565.1 Pirellulaceae bacterium | reverse complement strand
ACAACCGACGGAGCGCCTGGACGTTATTGTCGTTCTTGATCCGCAACAAGATGTCACGCAGGACGGACTTGTTGTCCGTTGCAATTAACCAGCCATCGGCAATGGTTTGATAGGTCTCAAACGTCAGCTTTGGATCTTTGACCCGGGGAACAATCCATTTTTTAACTTCCATACCAGCGATCGAGTCCACCTTGTCGTCCCGCTTGGCACCGAGCGATTCCATTTGCTTGTTGACTTTTTCCAACAACTCTTCAGCCTTTGCGATATTGCCCGAGACGTCGGCGAGCAGCACCAAGCCGTGCGCACCCTTCACATCCGCTGAAGTGTTTTCCAGGACACCTGCAATGCATAATTCGCCAGTGCGCACTTCGCGGACATCGTCAAAGGTTATACCGAGGCGAACGTTTTTGTCTTCCATGAATTCGTCAAAACGTTTTTTCATCTCGTCGACGAATGGCTTCAGTTCCTGCTTGTCAGCAAGTTTTCCCAGATCAGTACCCTTGAACTCATCCAACAAACGGTTGGTGTCCGGAATGCTGAACCAGGCTTTCGTTGTGGCTGGCAACAGCGAGTCGGTAGAAGCACGCGCCGTTGGTTTTGATTCGTCGCTGAGCTTTTCTGCGACAACGCTTGCTGGTTTCTCTTCAGCCGGTGCGGATTTTTCGGAAGTGTTCTTTCCCCGAATTGGGTTGTCTTGGGCAGACAAATTTCCAACAACGGCAATTAGCGCTATGAAGCAATAGCCAAGTTTGGAAAAGTAATATGGATTCACAGGATTCCCCTTATGCATAAACGTCCGACCGCAATCGTCTCCATCTTATCGAAAAAAAACTCCCCTTTGTTCGCTACAAAGCCCCGAACGTGGTAATTTGTGCCTTGACCTGTTCGCCTTTCCCGACTTGGTAAACTGAGCGATCTCAATTTATTTCGTTAAAATTTTCCAAGTCAGGTAAATTCGCCATGACCGGAATCTTTTAGGCCCTTATTTTCAGGATGATTGGAATGGAGCCCCTGTCGGACAACTGCCTAAATCCTAAAATTTACGTCTTCGTGCCGATCTAGAAAAGGGTGAGACTTGGGAATGGCCGCTGAACAGGGCCACCTCTGGGTTAGGATTTCAGTCTCGTTGAATTGGTACGTTAACGCTTTCAAAATTTAACATTTTTGTCGCTTGAACAAAAGACACTCAATGGATCAGGAACTTTACGATAACCCGCTCATCGGTCGGTACGCTTCGGCAAAAATGTGCAAGTTGTGGGGGCCGCAAAAAAAGTTTTCAACTTGGCGTCGACTGTGGTTGGCCCTGGCGGAAAACGAACGAGCGTTAGGCTGCCCGGAGATCAGTTCACAGCAGTTGGCTGAAATGGCGGCCCATCTGGACGATATCGATTTCGAAATGGCCGCTCGATTTGAAAAGGAGCTGCGCCACGACGTCATGGCTCATGTGCATACGTTTGGCGAAGTCTGTCCGACGGCGCGACCCGTGATTCACTTGGGCGCCACCAGCTGTTACGTCACCGATAATACGGATCTGATCTTGATTCGGGAATCGTTAAGTCTGATCGCTGCGCGACTTGCCCGAGTGATCACAACAATGGCTACGTTCGCACACGAGCATCGCAACCTTCCTTGTCTCGCGTTCACACACTTACAACCCGCGCAGCCGACCACTGTCGGCAAACGTGCCTGCTTGTGGAACTATGATTTGGTGGCCGATTTGGAGGCCGTCGAAGGGCAACTTGGTCGTTTGCGAGCGCGCGGCGTCAAAGGAACCACCGGTAGCCAAGCGAGTTTCCTGCAACTGTTTAATGGCGATCACGAAAAAGTCAAAGAATTGGACAAACGGGTTTCGCGGGCAATGGGCTTTGAGGGCTCCTATTCCGTCACGGGTCAGACGTATTCTCGAAAAGTTGACGCCCAAGTCCTCGATGTTTTATCGGGAGTCGGACAATCGGCACATAAAATGGCGACGGACCTTCGTATTCTCGCGCATCGCAAAGAACTTGAGGAACCGTTCGAGTCGAATCAAATTGGTTCGTCGGCGATGGCCTACAAACGAAACCCGATGCGAAGCGAGCGCATTTGCGGGTTGGCCAGATTCGTCATCAGCCTGCAGTCATCCACAGCCAACACTTTCGCCACGCAATGGCTGGAGCGGACGCTTGACGACAGTGCAAATCGGCGGCTGACATTGCCCCAAGCCTTCTTGGCGGTCGACGCGATTTTGCTGATCTTGCAAAACGTCGTTTCAGGGATCGTTGTTTATCCCCAAGTGATCGAACGAAATCTTCAGGAAGAATTGCCGTTCATGGCGACCGAGAATCTTTTGATGGCTGCCGTCGAACGTGGCGGTGACCGGCAAGAAGTTCACGAGGTCATTCGCAAACACAGTCTGGCTGCCGCCCAGGAAGTGAAAATGCATGGCCGCCCGAACGACCTGCTCCAACGCCTGAAGTCGGAAAGAGTATTCGCTGGAATTGACATTGACCGAGAGTTGGATGCCAAGCAATTTGTCGGTCGCGCACCGGAACAAGTGCTCGAGTTTAATCAGGAAGTGATCGAGCCGATTCGTCGTCGTTACGCCGACTCGAAGCTTGCGGACGAATCGCTGCGAGTTTAATTTGCGCCAACAAGCTCCAAACCAGTCACTACCAACCGGATCGTCCGAATCCCGAACCACCTCCAGAGGAGCTTGAGCCGCCCGACGACCAGGAGCCACCTCCAGAGGACCAAGACCCCCCGCCCGACGACCAAGAGCCGCCTGAAGATCCGGAACCGAGTGACGTAAAGATCGACCCGGAACTGGACTGGCTTCTTTTGCGGGCTTCGCTGGCGCGTTTACGCGAGACTTCGGCGTCGGCTTCCGCAATCGCTTTCAAAGCAATCTGCTCTGCGCGGGTGCTTAACTCTGTGGAGGTCTTGTAATTGCCTTCGGCCAGCAAAACTCTCGATTGTTCAAGTTCGTGAGAGCCAAAACTTTGACGAATTCTGACTCTGTAGCTGCCTACCCATTGGGAGGCGCGATAGACAGCATCCGAAGCGCGGCGGAATGCCTCCGCGGCTTGTTCTGCCAAATCTAATTCACGTTCCAATCGTCCCGCAACGATTCCCAAATCAGAATTGGCCTTTCCTGCAGTCGTTTGAATCTCATCCCATTTTTGATGCGGCTCTTTTAATCGCAGCGCCAATTGATTGATGTGTTCTTTGAACCGTTCGATTTGCTGTTGGCTCTCCACGATGACGCGACTGTCGGGAATTTGATCGCGCACTGAACGCTCGGCCAGATTTTGGCAAGTCACAAGTTCTCCGAGAGCGCCTTTGACCGCCAGCACGGCCTCGGAAAATCCACGGAAGTCCGCCTCCAATTCCTGACCGATGGCCGCGACGTTGGAGTTCCAACGATTGAGTTCGCGGCGATCAGCGAACGGATCAACTCGGCCCGCCGGTTTTTTTAACCGGGTCAGTACTTGATCGATCTCACTCGTGAACTTTTGAAACTGTTGGATCGTATCGGGCTCGCTGCGGGGATCGTCGACGTTGCCCTGAAGCGACGCCAACTGGTTCTTGATCTCTTCGGCCAGTTTCTGGTTTTTCTCGGCGGCCAGCGGGAGTTCGTCGACGTGCTTTTCGACAGCTTGCAAAATCGTCTGTGAATTGGAAATGTCTTGATCAGCCAAATGCAAAATGTTTGCCGCCTCAAGCAGATTTGCCTTGCGATATAACGGAGCCGACCCATCGATCGACTGTTTACTTGCTTTCAAGAGCGATTCCGCTCGCTGAATCGCCTCCGTCGCGGCAATCAACTGCATGTTTTCTGCAGGAGCTGTCGAGTCTGTGGCGGTCATTGTTGAGTCCCCGTCGAAATCTTCATCGAACGGTTGTAAACGCAATGCCGAGTCGGCGAATTGCTCGCGTGAATGCGCGACCTTTTGCTGAACGTCCGCAACGAATCGAGAGACTTTTTTCAATTGATCCAGAGATTGTGCCGATCGGGTTGGGTATTCTTGTGCGACGGCCAGAGAATCCTGGATGACACTTTCCCCTCTTGCTGATTCAATCGCAGCCGCTTGCAATGCATTCGAGGCGACATCCGGTAGGCCCGAGTCGAGAGCCGCCTGAGCTGCCGTCAATTGTTTTTGAATGCTCACCAGCAATTGGTCAGGGTTGTAGCCTTCCTCGGCGATGGCCTGCGATTCAGCGAGGTTCAGCAGCGAGGCAATTTTTTGACGCCCAGTTTTCAGT
>JBEBGH010000103.1:0-15370 GCA_040081565.1 Pirellulaceae bacterium | reverse complement strand
ATGTAAGGTTGGTTGAATTGTCGTTCGCAAGAATGGTCTACTTGCGAACGGCGTTCTCGGCGCGGGCGGCCTTCAAGGCTGCCGCTTCCTTCTGCAATTTGAATTCAGGCCCCTTCGGGAAATACTGAATATCGTCGTATTGATAATACGAGCTGGGCAGGGTTTGGCCCCCAATGCTGACTTGGCAACCCGTATTCATGGCGACAGATGCAAGAAGCATGCTGCCCAATGCAAAGGCTGCAAACCTGTTTTGAAGATTAAGTCTCATTAGGCAACTCCGTTTCCTGACCCAATTAGTCAAACGACATCACGGTTGTTAAAACCGTCAAAGACAGTATCGGCGCCCGAATCGGCAAACTTTTACTTTGTTGGAAAAAATGGCCGAAACTGATAGCAATCTTTAATTTTCGCAACGTTCCAACAAAAACTGGTAAAATGGTTTTCAACGGCGATCAGGGGCAATGATCCCGGTAATTCAACATCCGCGACCAATTAGTGTTTCAGCGGACAAAGGAGATTCACCCATGAGTCGTCAGGCGCTTTTGGTGACAGCGTTGTTTGTGATAGCTTTCGGATTGGCTGAGTCGGCACAGGCTCAAGTACCAACCGGAAGCTACCCAGCTCCGCAATACTATGCATTTTTTGCCGACTACTATGACGGCGAATACAAGCGATCTTTCAAGGACTATGGGACAACGCCCGGTGCCTTTCGTCAGGGCAGCACGCGGTTTCTCGACTCGGCCTGTTACTGGACAATTGCCGGTGAATGTCAATTTCACACTGGAAATTTTGATGGCGCGATTGAACTTTACGAACAATCCTTGGCCCTATATCTGGAGCATCAATCGGCCTCCTGGCAACAACGGGTCCAGCAACCGATTGTCGTAAACAATGCCTTGCCCAACGCAGTGCAACGAACCAACATCACTTGGGGGCAGCCCAAACGGTCCTTCGAAATCCCCCGATTACCTGAAACCGTTGGTGTGTTATTCGGCGACCTTAACGCCGCTCAAACCGTGCTCACGCAAGGCGGAGTTTTTGACCCGGCGCGTGTGAAGCCGGTGGATGTGGGCGAGATCATGCGCTGCATGGCGATTGCTCTTCATCGCCGCCGCTATATCAAAGGCCCCGTTTGCAAGTTCGAACCGTTGACCTCGAATCTAGTCAACCAACTTGAGTCTGTGCAAAAGAACGATGGCTCGCTGCTAGGAGCCTGGAACGGTGTGTTGTCAGGTATGGCTTATGCCAATCAAGGCGAATTCGATTTAGCGAAGCGGAACCTGGAGCAGGGACTGCAATTTGGTGGTCGCTACGACCATCAGCTCACACCATTGGCGTTGTTGGAACTGGCGATCATCAATCATCAGCTACGCGATACCAACACGGCGGCTTTCCAAGCCCTGGAGGCTTCCTATTCGGCGGCCATTTTTGGGCAATACGACGTTCTGGAAGAAGCTCTGGCACTGGGCGCGACGATCCATCTGGAAACACAACAGACTGGTCCGTATGCCCCTTTGGCAAATGCAATCGTGTGGTGCAAAAGGAATAACGCGCGGCTGGCACAGATTTCTTTGGCGGTGCGTTTAGCAGAGTGTTACAGCGAGGGCGGGGATTCGGCGAGTTCCGCCAAACTGCTCTCGGATGCGGTGAAGACGTTTTCGAGTCGGACCGGTTTCGGCGCAGGAAATTTGAATGGTCGTGCGAATTACCTGGCCGCCGTCAACTTGTTTCTGGACGGAAACTTCGACGATGGGCGTGTGCAGTTGCAAAAAGCGATCGCCGAATATGCTCCGACCTCTCGTTGGCTCTACCAATTGGCGTTGACGGAAAACTATGTCTTACGAAACGTGATCAACTCACGCCACGCCCAAACTCTCTACAGCCTGATGCTGCGGGACCCGAGTGAACGGGAATGGCGGCATGATCCGATTGAAGCAATGACTTTTTTGGCCAGCCCGCATTTGCCTTCTATCGACCGATGGTTGCAGTTGGCCATTGCGGATCGTAACTACAAGCAGGCCGTGCAGATCGCCGAATTATGGCGCCGCCATCGCTTCTACTCGGAATTGCCGTTGGGGGGGCGCGATCTTGCCTTTCGCTGGACGATGCACGCCCCGCGGGAGGCCGTTACCAATGTCGCCGAGCGGCAACGTGTGGACTTCAATACGCGTTACCCCAAATACAAAGAAATCAGCGATCGCGCCGAAGAAATGCGGCTCAAGTTCCTCGCGCAGCCGCTCCAACACACGCCGAAATCGGATGAGGAAAAAGCTTATCTCAAGAGCTTCGACGAATTGATCCGGGCCACTCAATTGCAGGACTCGTTGCTGGCGAGCATCGCCTTGCGCCGCGAACCGGCCGAGATGGCGTTCCCACCGCAAATCGACGTCGACGAAATGAAATTGCAGTTGAAGCCGAATCAATCGGCGTTGTACATCGTCGAGACTGGCAACCAATATTTCTTTTTTGAATTGACGTCGCTAGGCGTTCGTCTGCTCTCACAGCATACAAGCAAGGACATTGTTACCAAGATTAATCGATTGATCCGCGATACAGGCTTGGAAGAACGGCAATTATCGCTGGAAAATTTGGCTGACGAAAAATGGAAAGTGGGCGCCGCCGAATTGGCGAAAGCTCTGCTGGGCGAGTTAAATTTAAAGGGTGATGAAGGCCAGCCCCATGAGTTGATCATCGTTCCCTCGGGCGCGACGTGGTACTTACCCTTCGAAGCACTTTGTTTCCGCAAGGACGATGGTTCGTCGGAATTCCTGTTTCAAAAGACTCGGATTCGTTACTCTCCGACACTGGGCCTGGCGATCATCCCCCAACGCCCAATTCCTAAAATTCAACGAAGCGCCTTTTTCCTTGGCGAAATCTGCGACCAGGTTGATGCCAAGATTACCAGCGACACGCTTGATCCGCTGCAAAAAGCCAATCCTACGATTACCGCTTTCTCGGACAAACTCGAAATTCCCTCGGCTTATTTTGGTTCGGTTTGCGATGAGTTTGTCGTTTGGATCGGGATGGGAAAAATGCCCAGCGGTGGGCCGTGGGCCTTGGACTTGGTGCAAAAAGATCGTGGAACGGCTGGGAGCGATTTGGCGAGCTGGTTGAAGTTGCCTTGGGCCGGCCCGACGCATGTCGTCCTACCATTCTTTGAATCGGCGGGGGCTCGCGGAGTCCCGACCAAGAACGCAGGCGAAGATTTATTTTTGACAACCATGGGAATGCTTGCCGCGGGAACCAAGTCGATCATGATCAGTCGTTGGTCCACGAACGGAAAAAGCGGGCTGGAATTTGCCAAGACGTATTGGGAAAAATCACGCTCAGCGTCCCCCATGGATGCCTTGTCCGCTGCTGAACAAGCGATGTTGGAAATGCCGGTTGATTTCGATCGCGAAAGCAAAATCAAAAAGACGAAAGAACCTCCCGTTACCAAATCAACCAATCCACTTTTCTGGGCTGGTTACTTTGTGGTCGACGTTCCGTCCACTGCCGATCCAAACGCTGGGATTGAGAAACTGCAAGATTCTGCGGCTCCTCCTCCAGATGGTGCCAATGCCGCGGTGCCTCCGGCAGCAACACCTGCTCCGCCAGAGCAACCAAAAATGGTTGTGCCCGATCCTCCCGCAGAAGAACAGCTGGAAGAAAAAGGAAAAACCAACAAATCGAAGAAATCGAAGTCCAAAGATAAAAAGGACAAAGACAAAAAATCGAACGAAAAACCCAAGGAAGGCGGGACTCCGTAACGGCGACCGTTTAGTCAGTTTTTTTGTGTGAATTGCGGCGGGAAAATCCAGTAAACTGCGTCGTCGTTTTTCACCAGAAGTTATTTAACGGACGCTTTGATTCATGGACTCGATTGATTTACCATCCCAGGTGCCTGCAACACGAATTCGCGAGGGCAACTCCAATCTGGTGCGCACGAATGGCGATTTCGTTTTGTACTGGATGATTGCCAATCGTCGCTCGACTTATAATTTCAGCCTTGACCGGGCCGTTGACTGGGCTGAGCACCTGCAGAAACCGCTCGTGATTTTCGAAGCACTCCGGTGTGATTACCGCTGGGCCTCCGATCGAATCCATTCTTTCGTTGCCGAGGGGATGTGTGCCAACGCGGCTGCGTTCAAACAAGAATCGGTCTTGTACTATCCGTACCTGGAACCAAAATTAGGAGCGGGCAAGGGTGCTTTGAATTGGTTGGCCAAGCGGGCAGCCGTCGTGATCTCCGACGATTTTCCCTGTTTCTTTTTGCCGCGGATGGTCACCGCCGCAGCCGAACAAATTCCGGTCCGTTTCGAATTGGTTGACTCCAACGGGTTGTTTCCAATGCGGGCAACCGATCGAGTCTTCGCCCGCGCTTTTGACTTTCGTCGTTACTTACAAAAGAACTTGGTGCCTCATCTGGCGGAGGTGCCCCGCCCTCAGCCCTTCAAGAAACGCCGCTTGATCGCCCCACCAAAAGCTCTCTTGGGCGACTTTGAAAAGAAATGGCCGCGACTCGATACCGCACAGAACAGTGACCTTCGAAAATTTCCGATCGACCATTCCGTGCATGTTGTGCGGGAGTTGCCCGGCGGCAGTGCCTTCGCCAACGCGCGGATGCAGTCGTTTCTCAAGTCGCGATTGCTGGACTACGGTGAAAAACGAAATGAACCCGAGGTAGAAGGCGCCAGCGGGCTTTCGCCTTATCTCCATTTCGGCCACGTTTCAGCGCACGAAATTTTCGCTTGGATCATCAAGACCTTTGAGTGGACACCAGAGATGGTCAACCCGAAGGCCAAAGGCAGTTCCCAAGGGTGGTGGGGCTTGAATGCTTCTGTGGAATCGTTCCTCGACGAATTAATTACCTGGCGGGAACTGGGCTACAATCGCTGCGCGCTGACAGATGATTTCGACCGTTATGAATCACTGCCTGAGTGGGCGCAAGCGACACTCCAAAAACATGCGAAAGATCTTCGGCCCGTCGTTTACGCGCTCAAGCAATTGGAGCAATCGGCAACGCACGATCAGTTGTGGAATGCTGCGCAAACGCAACTCGTGCGTGAGGGACGAATCCACAATTATTTGCGAATGTTGTGGGGCAAAAAAATTCTGGAATGGTCCGCGACTCCGCGCGAAGCATTGGCTTCTTTGATTGAGCTCAACAACAAGTATGCGCTCGACGGCCGCAATCCGAATTCCTATAGCGGTATCTTTTGGGTCTTGGGGCGATACGATCGCGCTTGGGGCCCGGAACGCCCAATTTTTGGCACGATCCGCTACATGTCCAGTGACAACACCGCCCGAAAATTTTCGGTGAAGGGTTACCTCAAGAAATACTCGGGCACAGTTGGAATTGACTGACCGGAGCATGAGCGACTTTTGGTTAGGAATTGCCGGATTCATTACTTCAGTGGTTCCTTTTTCATCCAGGTGTGATCCTCGGTTTGCCTGCCGGAATTTGGGGGCTGGTAACCATGGGTAACGAAACTTGCTATTCAGCTTTCGTTACGAATGATGGCGTCTCAACGAAGCCTTTATCGATGCAGAAGGCACTTTAGACTCTGAGGGAATTGCGGCTTCTATTCCAAGCCGAGCATTGCCACCCGATTGAAAATGAAATGGTCATCCACTGATGGATTCGCTATCGCATTTTCTTTCCGGTCGGCCTCGTGATTTTTAACTGCAAAAGCCGTGCAATCGTTACAGGCGGCGGAATCGTAAGCCCACCGTGCAGTCGTTTGGGCCGCATCGAATGATGCGTTTGGCCGATCGTTTGTTCTTTCATTGAAATTTGAAACTCCATGATCAAGATATGAGATGGGAGATTGGGCATCCACTGCTGAGCAATGCCTGCCGTAAATCGCCCGATACTTTCCTACTTTCGGCCTTCAACTCCCCTAAACAAAATCCGCTCGACCAAGGGATTTGGAATTTCGATTCCCGATCGGTTCCTTACTTTTTTCCAAGTGCGCACTACAAATGTCGAACACCCGCTCGAAAGAATTCATCCATCGTCAGCCTGAAATGCCGGGCAGTGGCGAAAGCTTTCACAAAGCGAAAGCGAGTATTCCCAAAGCCGCAACACTTCGCAAGTTGATTCAATCCAACGCACTTACATTCATCATGGAAGCGCACAATGGATTAAGCGCTCGGATCGTGGAGGAAGCTGGGTTTGAAGCGATCTGGGCGAGCGGGCTTTCGATCTCCGCGGCACTGGGAGTACGCGATTCGAATGAAGCCAGCTGGACGCAAGTTCTGGAAGTGCTGGAGTTCATGAGCGATGCGGCTCGCATTCCGATCCTCGTCGATGGCGATACAGGGTACGGTAACTTTAATAACATGCGACGTCTGGTTCGCAAACTTGAACAACGTGGCATCGGCGGCGTTTGTATCGAAGACAAGCTTTTCCCAAAAACCAACAGCTTCATCAATGGAACCGCGCAGCCCCTGGCAGACATCGATGAATTCTGCGGTCGAATCAAAGCGGGCAAAGATTCTCAGCGATACGACGAGTTCGTGGTCGTCGCGCGGGTCGAAGCCTTCATTGCCGGGTGGGGCCTGGCTGAAGCCCTGAAACGAGCCGAAGCCTATCGCAAGGCTGGTGCCGACGCGATCCTGATTCACAGTGCGAAACGCAATCCGGATGAAATTCTGTCGTTCAAACAGGAATGGGGCGACCGATTGCCTGTCGTCATCGTGCCCACGAAGTACTACACGACGAGCACCGAAGTCTTTCGCGAGTACGGATTCTCCGCAGTGATTTGGGCCAATCATATGATGCGGGCTTGTATCACGGCCATGCAGAATACGGCGAAAAAGATTTTTGAAGAACAATCGCTGATCAACGTCGAAGACAACGTTGCACCGATCTCCGAAGTGTTTCGCCTGCAGGGTGCCGACGAACTCGAAGAGGCCGAAAAACGATACCTGCCACAGGACGCGAAAGTTACTCGCGCGATCGTGCTCGGTGCCGCTCATGGCCCCGAGATGGGCACTCTAACCGACGCTCGTCCGAAATGCATGCTGGATGTCGCGGGTACCCCGGTGCTGGCCCACATCGTCGAAACGTATCGAGCGGCAAGTGTCAAAGACATTGCGGTGATCCGCGGTTGGAAAAAAGCTGCCGTTAACGTCGAAGGAGTCAAATACTACGACAACGATGATGAGCAGGTACCAAGCGAAGCGTACTCGTTGTTCAAAGGCCTGGCTGCCTTGGAAGGCAATTGCATTATTTCCTATGGCGACGTGCTGTTCAAAAAGTACATCCCTCAAGAGTTGATGGAGGTCGACGCTGACTTTGCGGTAATCGTCGACACGAATTGGAAGAACAGTCGAAACAGCGCTCGCAATGCGGAGTATGTGACCTGCTCCAAGCCGCACTCCCGACATTCCCGACAAGACGATGTCGTGCTCGTCAACATCTCCGAAGACATCCCAGCCAAGTCGATTGATGGCGAGTGGATGGGTTTTCTGAAAACGTCGCCGGCCGGAACCGAGATCTTGCGAGAACTGTTGACGGATTTGTTTCCGAACGGACCTCGGACACCACCGATACAAATGATCGATGTCTTACGGTTACTGGTGGAATCAGGCAAAGCAGTTCGTGTTGTCTACACCGCTGGAAACTGGCTGGATATCGACCGAGTAGAGGACGTTTTGGCGGGGAGCAGTTTTCGATGATCCGCGCAGATTTTTTTATTGAGGCGATGAGCAAAGCCGGCTTCGGATTGTTCACCGGCGTTCCCTGTTCGTACTTGACGCCATTCATCAACACGGTGATTGACTCACCCAGCATTCATTACATTCCTGCCGCCAACGAAGGCGATGCAGTGGCCATCGCTTGCGGTGCTGAACTTGGTGGCCGGCGAGCGGTGGTCATGTTTCAAAACTCAGGTCTGGGCAACGCCGTCAGTCCATTGACATCGCTCACATCGACCTTTCGCCTGCCGGTGCTGGTGATCACCACTTGGCGAGGCCAACTCGGCGGACCAGTCGATGAGCCGCAACACGAGACGATGGGTCGAATCACTCCGGCTCTGTTGGAGTTAATGGACATTCCCTGGGAGTTATTCCCGAAAGAGGAAAGCGATATCGAAGCGGTGCTTGCCCGGGCAATCGGGCACATGGACAAGCATGGAACGCCTTACGCTTTGGTCATGCCGTTCGGAATCGTTCAGGAAGGTTCGGGAACGAACGCCGGGAAAACCGACGATCGAGTGGCAAGCAACCCGCGGGTACATGATCATCGCCAATACAAACAAACCGCCTTCCCACAAGACGATGCACTTCGCACGATTCAAGCGAACGTTGCTGAGTCAGATGCCGTCCTTGCGACGACCGGGTTTACCGGGCGAGCACTCTACGCGCTCGACGACCGTCCCAACCAGTTTTACATGGTCGGTTCAATGGGTTGTGTTTCCAGTTTGGGACTTGGTTTAGCGACCGTTCAACCCGAGCGTCGCGTCGTCGTCATCGACGGGGATGGGGCGTTGCTGATGCGAATGGGAGCACTGGCAACGAACGGATTTCAATCGCCGGGCAATTTGATTCACGTCGTCCTGGATAACGGATGCCACGATTCGACCGGTTCCCAGCGTACGGTTTCCTCAACCATGGACTTCACCCAACTGGCGATGGCTTGCGGTTATCGAAAAGCCGTCCAAATTTCTGAGCTGGAGGAACTTGCCGAGATCCTGCAAAACAGTAGCCGTGAGCTAACGCTCGTCCATGTGAAAACCGAGGCGCGTCAGAATCGCAAGTTGCCTCGCCCGGTCGTGACGCCAGCCGAGGTTGCCATGCGTTTTCGCAAATGGCTCGCCGACACAACTTGCATCACTGAATCCACGAACTCTTCCGGAGCGCGGGCATGAAGTGGCTGCAATTTCTTCCACGATTTAGAGCTGCAAGACTAGCACTTACGGAAATGGAAGCGCGCGAGCAGTGGACTCGTGCGCAAATTGAAGAATTCCAGTTGAACCGACTGAATTCACTTTGGGCCGACGTCGTCGTAAATGTTCCCTACTATCGTGACCTTGCAAAACGCCAGCCCTTGCCCCGGACGTTCACCTCGCTTAGCCACTTCCAATCGACCATTCCAATCGTCGACAAAAGCATCGTCAACGGACGTTGCGCGGAGTTCCTTTCGGAAAAAGCCGCCAAGGGGAAATGGTATCATTCGGGTGGATCGACGGGAGTTCCCGCGTCTTACTTCCGTTCAAATGCCGCACACTTGGAATGTCTTCGTGGTCGGTACCGAGCCCATCAAATGTGGGACATTGATCTCTTTGATCGATGGGTATTTCTGTGGGGTCACGCGGCGTCGTTTGCCCCAGGATTGCCCGGCAGAATTGCGCGTTGGAAACAGCCGGTCCTTGATCGCCTGAGAAATCGCCTGCGGCTTTCCGCGTATTCTCTCGGCAGCGAACATTTGCGAAACCATCTCCAAAAGATCGCCGCGTTTCGGCCGGTTGGGATTTATGCCTACAGCACGGCGGCCTACTTGCTCGCACGAGAAGCAAAAGCGATCAAATTTCATTGCCCGTCACTCAAGCTGGTTGTCCTGACAGCCGAACCCGCGTTTCCCCACATCGTTGAGGCTTGTGAAGACGCCTTCGGAGTTCCGGCAGTTGCCGAATACGGAGCGGTCGAGGCAAATGCAATAGCATTCGAATGGCCCGATCGAAAACTCCGGGTCCGCGAGGATCTTGTTTCGCTTGAGACTCTCCGGCGACCGGATGACCGTTACGACATCGTTGTTACGGCACTCAACAGCAATTCGTTTCCGCTGATTCGATACGCGATTGGGGATGTTTCGGATTCGCCAGCACAGTACCCAGAAGTCGGCTTTGCACATCTAACAAATGTTGCCGGTCGCCATCAAGACTTGATTATCAACAAGGCTGGTGAGCCAATATTCGCAGGTTGGTTCGAGGATGTCCTTGAATACAACGATTCGATTCGGCGTTACCAAGTGCATCAACACGACTCTGGACACTTGTCTGTCATGCTTGAATTGACAAATCCGACGGCGACCGTGGACGTTGCCGAAGTCGAACGCAAATTTCAGGACAAGTCGGGGTTCTCGGTCGACGTTTCGATCGTTGAAAAAATGCCCGCGTCACGTGCCGGCAAGCATCGCTGGATTACTTCGGACATGGCAAATAAAGTAAGCGAGCCGCCGTCCATCGACGGCCCCGAAGTGCCCGTTTCCAATTTCTCGGAGACGAATTGAAATGCTTCCTTTCATTCGTCGCGCACTCTCAGCCTATCCGTTTTATGAACGGATGAGGTATCTGCGCAAGATCAAGCAACTAAGGAAAGAAAATCCGGGTGGATTCGCCAAACGCCTAGATCCTTCCGTCGAGCGAGAAATCAAACGCTATTGGGCATCGTTTGGCATAAAAGTTCGCTTGAACTGGCATCGCGGTTATGCCGGAATGAGTAACGACAAGAATGTGCACCGCTACATTCCGGAAGACATTTACTACGCCTACATTGAACGCGCTTTCAATCGCTACGAACTGGCCGACGCATACGCTGACAAGAACGAGTATCGCCGGTTGTTTCCGAATGTGAGAACACCAACCACCTTGCTGCGTAGAATGAATGGTCGCTTCTATGACGTCGACTACCAAAGTCTGTCGACCGAGAAAGCGGACGACATGTTGCGGGCAATTAATGGCGACTTGATCATTAAGCCCTCGATCGACAGCGGCGATGGGAAGAATGTTCGTAAATTGACCATTGAAAACGGACGGTTTCGAACCGACGATGCACCGACCGATTTGGACGCACTGGTGAAACTCTACGGGCGCGACTTCATTGTCCAGTATGTATTTCAACAGCATCCGGCGATCGCCGAATTTCATCCAACATCGGTTAATACAATCCGGTTGTACACACTCCGCTGGAATGGCGAAATCAGAGTGATCTCGACTGTCTTGCGACTGGGAAACATGAAACGGCACTTTGACAATCGCGGAATTCCCTGCGGAGTCAAGGCCGACGGTCGTTTGAATCACTCGGCGAACACGAAGTACTTTCAAAAACATGAGGTGCATCCTGTGACCGGCAAGGCCTTCAAGGGCTTCGTTGTCCCCGGGTGGCAGGCTGCCTGCGAGTTCGTCAAAGAACTTCATCAGGAACTCCGGTATTTCGATAGTGCTTCGTGGGATATTGCTATCGATCCGGACGCGAATCCCTGTTTGATGGAAGTAAACCTGACGTTCCAGGAAATCAATTTTCATCAAGTCAACAACGGACCTCTCTTCGGGGACCTGACCGACGAGATTTTGTCACATGTGTTTCATAAGTAAGTGTTTGGCTTAGCCTGTGAGTTAGTCGCTGCCTTTTTAATTCGAACAAGAAAAATGACAAGTAATCACCGAGTTTGCCTCCTCAATCCAGGCCCAGTTACCCTCAGTCGTCGTGTACGCGAGTCGTTCAATCGTGAAGACCTTTGTCATCGCGACCCGGACTTCTCGGCGCTCCAAGCCGATGTTCGCGAGCGAATCCGTGGCGTGTACGAAGGTGCTCGGCAGAACTACGAAGCGGTTTTGTTGACAGGCTCCGGGACGGCGGCGGTCGAAGCCATGGTGGGATCGCTCGTGCCGACGGAGGGCCGGGCATTGGTCGTTGCCAACGGCATTTATGGTGAACGAATGGCAACCATGCTGCAAATTCATAAAAAGGATTTTGCGATTGTGACGAGCGACTCCACTGAGCCCATCAATCTCGCAGAGGTCGATCGGATTCTGGCAAGTGACAATCGGTTTACACATGTGCTGTCCGTACATCACGAAACGACGACCGGCAGGTTGAACGACATCGCCGGATTGGGTGCCATTTGTCGACAAAGGCAAGTGGCTTTGCTGCTTGACACGGTCAGCAGTTTCGCCGGAGAAGAGCTGAAATTTGAAGAATGGAATCTGCAGGCCTGTGCCGCGACAGCCAACAAGTGTCTGCATGGCGTGCCGGGTGTGGCCTTCGTCCTCGCGCGCAGGGACGTCCTGGAATCGCCGACATCCGCCTCCCCGTGTCTTTATCTCGATTTGTTCCGCAACTACAAAGAACAGATCGCGGGTTTTCCGATGTTCACGCCTTCGGTCCAAGCCACCTATGCACTGCAAGCCGCGCTGCATGAGTTGGAAGATCAAGGTGGCTGGAAGAAACGCCGCGATCATTACCGGGAGCTTTCAAGAATTGTGCGAGAGGGGTTGAAGTCCCAGTCGTACCGTTTGCTATTGAAGAATGAAAACGATTACTCATCGATCTTGACCTCATTTCTTTTGCCTTCAAATGTGGCCTTCGAAGAACTCTTCGCGAATTTAAAAGACCAGGGCTATGTGATTTACTCAGGTCAACGCGCGCTGAACGGCAAAATCTTTCGGATTGCTGTCATGGGCGACTTATCGACTGACGACATGCAAGGTTTCGTCGGCACTTTTAAGGAAACCGTAGCGAACCTGCGAACTCAATCCGCTGAGATCCGTTCTCACCAGCAGTTGCCCAGTTAACCCACCGAGAGTCAAACCGCCTCCCGAAGTCTCGAACCATAGGTAAATCGTTTGTTAAGTTCAGATCACAAAGAGCTGTTAGACGCCGCGACACCGCTTAAAAGCCTGGATGTCGGCGCACCTCGTTCGCTCGTAGGTAGACTGCGAAGAATTGCATCGCGTCCCGGCTTCATTCACACACCGCTTTCGTTGCTAGACCAAACGATTGTCAGCGGAACAAGTTTCCTGACAACGGTCATGATTGGCAGAGTTTGTGGGGCCGAAGAATTAGGCGTCTACTCATTGGCCTTTACGCTGGTTGTACTCCTCACAAACCTTCAAACTGCCGTCCTTTCGACGCCATACACGATTCACGGAAATCGATTGTCGGGTCAAGAGCGGCATGAATTCGCCGGCAGTGTGTTTGTGCATTGCCTGATGTTTATGGCGGCAACCTCGTTGTGCCTTGCGTTGATTGCGATTGGTTTGTTTGTGTTTCAGCCAAGTAATTCGTACATCTACGTGATGTGGGGATTAGCGGCTTCGATGCCTTTATTATTGCTGCGCGAATTTGTGCGCCGCTTTGCTTTTACACACTTTCAAATTCTGACGGTTCTAGCTGTCGATATCTCAGCGACCGTGATTCATTTTTTTGGTCTGTGGTTGCTGCTGCAAAATGAGCTATTGACCACAGTCAACGCGTATCTCGTGATCGCCGTCTCTTGCGCGATTGCCAGCGGGATTGCATTGGCATACCTTAAAAATGGAATCGCGGTTCGATGGCACAACGTGTTCCCTGAGTTAGGGCGAAGCTGGCTGTTGGGTCGTTGGTTGGCAGCGACTCGCGGAGCTTCGCTGGTTCAGTCGTATGCGGTCTATTGGATTCTCGCTGGCTTCATCGGTACCGCAGCAACTGGAGTTTACGCGGCCTGCATGACGCTGCTGATGGCCGCGAATCCATTCATCATCGGAATCGGGAATCTCCTTGAACCACAGGCGGCTCGCGCGTTGGCGCAGGGAGGCGTTTCGCAGATGCGCAGAGTCGTTTGGCACGCCACGCTTCTGCTCGGCAGTGTGATGGGATTGTACTGTGGAGCTTTGGTGTTTTTCGGGGGCTGGATTGTGCCGTTGCTGTTCAAAGGCCAGCAGTTTGAAAATCAAGGTGCCGTGATTGCAATTCTCGCCTTGGGGACACTTACGCACGTTTGGGCAACCGGGTCAACTCATGGCTTGAGAATTCTTGAGCGTCCGGATCTGAGCTTTCGCGCCAGCATCCTTTCGCTCGTCATTACGTTAACGCTATCGGTCATCCTCGTTCCATTATTCGGGCTACTTGGTGGAGCATGGGCCGTATTCGCTGGCGACATTGCCGCAACAACGATGCGTTGGATTGTATTTCTGCAAGTAAGCAAAGAACGCGATAAACCCGTCGCCTCGACCTAACGATGTAGCGGCCAATTCGGCGACTCACCACGTCAATACGTGCAGCTTTTGTCAGCCGACCGCCAGACTCGCTGCACCGTGAGAAATCAATGGAAATCGCCTCGCAACGCACGGTGCATTCGGCACAACACGCAAGACTCCAACCAGGGGCTGGAAAAGTTGCCATCGCTATTTGCCCAACTATAGTGGAACTCGTAAGTGGGAGTGAATGAAGGGCCGCTAATCAATACTCGTTGCGGATGGATTTCGGAGTTGTCTTTATATGAAACAGGAAAACTCTTTGCAGATGTTGAAGCGTCAAGCCGGAGCGTTTTTGCTCGTCGCTATTGTCGGCATTGGCTTGACGGCGACCGTCATTATCTTTGCACCTCGCAAGTATCAATCCAATGCCAAGTTTCTTTTGCGCCTGGGACGTGAGAACGTTTCGATTGATCCGACCGCCAGCACGACGGGGGATGTCGCGTCCTTGCACCGGACGAGAGAAAGCGAAGTCCAATCAGCAGTCGATGGTATGCGAAGCCGCCGGGTTTTGGAAAGCGTACTCAAAGAGATAGGCCCGGACCCGATTTTGAATGGTGCCTTGCCGGGCACTGGAGTAAGTCAAAAAAGTCTTTTGGGCAGCATTAAGGGTTACGTTCGCGGGCTGGTCGAAAATCTCGACCCTATCGACGATTCCGAAAAGGCAATCTTGACCCTGAAATCCGGCCTGCAGATTGACGCCGAACAAGACTCAAGCGTCATCGACATTGGATACAAAACAAAGACGCCGGAAATGGCACAGCGCGTTGTCGATGCGTGGGTCCGAGCGTATCAGGAGGAACATGGTCGAATCAACACCTCGGCAGGTTCGTTTGAGTTTTTCCAGAAACAGCAAAATCAGCTTTTGCAAAAACTGGAGGATGCTCGCGAGAAGCTGCAGGTGAAAAAATCAGATTCTGGCGTGTTGACCATCGATGGTGGCCAGCAAATCCTGGAGCGGCAAATGGAACAAGCAAGGCTTTCGCACACCAATGTGGAAGCCAAGCTGGCGGGTGCGAGCGCGCGTCTCGCCTCGTTACTCAAGCAGCAAAAGAAGATTCCGGCACGGATGACGACAGGCGAAGCAGTCTCCAACACTAGCGAAGCACGTCAGCAAATGCGTGAACGACTATTCAATCTGGAAATCGAAGAACGCGGGATGGCTGGAAAATTCGATCCGGAACATCCGGCCCTCGTAGCATTGCGACGTCAACTCGAGGATGCCCGGCGAATCTATGAAAAGTACGAGGATGACACCAAAGAAACGCTGGAAGGAATCAACCCCGTGCACGTGACAATTTCTGAGCAAATCAGCCTTGAACAATCCAACGTTGAGGCTTTACGGAGCGAACTTTCGGCAATCGACACATCGATCGAATCGTTAACTCATCAGTTTAATAGACTCAACAAGCAGGAAGCCGAAATGAAGG
>JBEBGH010000412.1:0-4254 GCA_040081565.1 Pirellulaceae bacterium | reverse complement strand
GTTTCCCGGCGAGTCATGGGGTCAGCGACGGTTTTAAAAATAGTGGATTCGAAAATAGTGGATTCAAAAAAGATTTTCGAATTCCGTTTTTTGGTGGGTTTGAGTTTTCGGGCGGGGTTGAGGTTGGGTTTTTTGAGGCATGGGTTTCAGTGCATTGTGATTGAGAATTGTCGGTAGGTCGGTAGAATTGAATGGAGTTGGAGAAACGGAGTCGGGCTCTGCAGGGGTGCAACCTGATGAGGGTTATCCGGTCGTTTCGGTGCATTGACGATTTTGATCGCTCGAAAACGAATGGCTGTTTCGGCAACATCGACGATGATTTCTTGGGCGTTGTGACTGACCGTTTGTTACGACGCCGTTTTTGTTTCGCCGTGGTATTACCAG
Organism: Pirellulaceae bacterium; assembly: GCA_040081565.1. Taxonomy (GTDB): domain Bacteria; phylum Planctomycetota; class Planctomycetia; order Pirellulales; family Pirellulaceae; genus BJ22. The sequence goes on along the minus strand of JBEBGH010000412.1, from coordinate 3,870 downwards.
AGCTGATCGGTTCGGACCAGGGGCGACCGCGCGGACGAAGGGATGATTCCAAGTTCAACCTCTTAGCGGTTGATTCTACCCAATTCGCATTTCCAAAAGGACTTCCGCGCTGTGCCGAAGTTCGAATGGCTTGGAGTTCAGTGTCGGTCAATGACTGATTCACTCGCTCAACCCAACTGGGCGATCGTGATATCGGCCAAGCTGTCAGGAGTTTCGGTTCCGGTTCGGGCCGCTGGAGCCAGCGAAACAACGATCCCCACCGCCAAGACTCAGTGCGCTTGGATAATCCAGCGCCTCGGGAACCCTTCGCCAGCGGTTGCAAAGTGTGGCCCAAGCGCAATCGTCCAAGCCGCACCCAGACGATGCCTCAGTTACACCGCCTGGTTCGATTTGGCTTGGACGTCTGTTGAAGATTTTGCGACCTGTTCTTTTCGGTTCCATCTCAAGGTATCATCAAAAAAGTGAACCTGCCCCGTTTCCAGGTCATGCTTACCGCCGATGATTGCGACTTCGCCGGACTGAATCATGCTTTCCAGAATATGACTTCGGTTGACGATTCCAGTTACGCTACGCTTGACATTGGCATCGGCAACACGCTCGACGAATTCTGAGTTTGACGAGTTGCATTCTTCCTGGTTTCGGCCCTTGCTCTCTTCGTAGACAGCAAGCTGAATCTTGGACAGCAATTCGGTTACATTTCCCATTTCCACATGATCACAAGCTCCTTTGATCGCACCGCATTTGCTGTGTGCTAACACGACGATCAACTTTGAGCCGAGCACGCGACACGCAAATTCCAGGCTGCCAATGATGTCGGTGTTAATGATATTGCCGGCAATGCGAATCGACAAAATGTCGCCCAAGCCCTGATCAAAGATCAATTCCGCTGACGTGCGGCTATCGATGCAGCTGAGAATTGCTGCAAAGGGCCATTGTCCATCACGGGTTTCATTGACCTGTTCCAATAGATTTCGATTGGTTTTGAGATTGTTGACAAAACGCTCATTCCCTTGCTTAAGGTATTGGAGAGCAATTTCTGGTGTGACTAATGCCTGGGTGCGGGCGTTATGAGCTTTCATTGGATCTCCTGATGATGTGAGTGAATCGAAAACATGATGGCGCTAGGTTTCTGCTTCGCGGAATTGTTGAACATGGGAAAGTGTTCAGCTTGGCAATGCAGAAGTGTTCAAACTGGTAATTTCAATATTAGCGAGTGACATGGTAACCCTCCTCCTGTTTGGCAAAAAATAACGTTTTTGTTTCAGCATGTTTGGGGTGTGCGATAGTTCGATGACGGGGCTTTTTACTTTTCCAAAAACTCGACCGAACCGTTGGATACATCGAACATCGCCGTGACGACTCGAATCTGCCCTGAGGCAACCAGACGCTTTAACAGCGGGCTTTCTTCGACCATCAGCTGAGCCATCCTGGCAATGTGACGTCGCGCAACCTGGTTCATCGTTGCCTGTTTTTCTTCAGCCGACAGGCTTGGGAATTTGCGTGCCTGTTGCGCATCAATTGAACCGGCAATAAATTCGAGGACCTCCTGCAAGTTGACGCACTCACCAAGCTCCGAATTATTACTGGAAGACCCGGCAATGCCCATCGCCAAGGAAAGCAACGAGCTGTCGGTGTGGCCCATCAAGACAACCAATTTGGCACCGCCTACCGACACCGCGTGCTCCACTCCACCGGTTGCCCGCGGCCCAACGACGGCGGCGGGCATACGGATCACAAAGGCCTCACCGATTCCCAGGTCAAAAATCATCTCCACCGGGGTGCGAGAATCGATGCCGCTCACAATGGCGGTGATCGCCGTTTGGTCCTCGCCGTTGGTTGCCAGAGTCTTCAGCAACGAACGATCTAAAGGATGGCCCTCAACAAAACGCTTGTTGCCGGCCTTGAGAATCTCCAGGACCTGGTCGGCAGTCAGCTTCTCGCGTGCCTCTTGAAGCGAAAAATCGACCGTGTCTTCCTTGTCGGCAAATCTGTATTTTTCGCGGAAACCAACCATCTCCATATTGATATCGAAGGCGGGGGCCGTTTTATCGTGGAATTCGCGAATCAGGCTCAGCACGTCCGGATCGATGTAGTGGGTCCGCCGCGCATCGAGCAGCAAACGGCTACCCCGCGGCGCTTCCCGCAACGCCGACTCCAACGCTGCTCTATTGAGAAAGCTAACTTGTTCGCTCAGCTCAATGTGCAACAGGTCACCGTCGATGTGCTTTTCATGAATCTTTCGCACCGGACTCCTGAGGTTGCTATTGAGAATGAACAACAAGCTCAGGACCATGCCAATACCGATACCGATCAGCAGGTCCGTCAAGACAATGGCGACCACCGTAATGACAAACGGCAGGAACTGGTAACGCCCCTCACTGGCCATCTTCTGGAAGAGCGCGGGACTGGCAAGCTTGAATCCAATTACCAGCAGAATCGCAGCCAGACAAGATAACGGGATCATCGCCAACACGTGCGGTATCAAGACGACGCAGGCCAACAACAGCCCGCCATGGAAGATGGCCGAGAGCTTCGTTTCGCTACCGGCCATGACGTTCACTGTACCGCGAATGACAACGCTCGTTACGGGAATACCACCGAGCATCCCAGCCGCCACGTTACCCACACCCTGCGCTAATAGCTCGCGATTGGGGGGCGAGATCCGCTGTTTTCTGTCCAGCTTATCCACTGCGTCGAGATTCAACAGCGTTTCCAGCGAAGCCACAACGGCAATCGTAAGCCCACCAATGTATACCCCAACGTTGGCCAATTGAGTGAAGTCCGGTGTTTTGAGCAGGCCAATGAATCCGCCAATCGTGCCATCACCGGGGACATCAACCAGCTGTTGAGGAGTAATCAACCAATTACCTCCCAGTTTGGACAGCGCCCAACCCAGCAATGAACCTAAAGTCACGACTAACAAAGGGGCTGGCACGAGTGATTTCTTCAACTTGGGAATCTTGTCCCAAACGATCAGAAAGACCAAAGAAAACACGCCGACTGAAATCGCTCCCAACTGCAACCCGCCTTCGAAATTAAAGACGTCCTTCATGGCGTTGAAAAAACTGAAAATGATGTCGCCTACCGCGTGGGAATGATCGACCACTGCATCGGGATGTTGCGCGTAGTCCTCTAAAGCCTCGGAGTGACCAAACGGCAAGCCCATGTCTTTGGAGTAGCCGAACAGCAGCGGCAACTGCTTGAAGATCAAGATCACGCCGATCGCGGCAAGCAATCCCTTAATTACGCTGGAAGGAAAAAAGGCTGAGAGCGCACCCGCTTTGATGACGCCAAGCCCGATTTGGATGACACCGCCGACGACGACCGCCAACAGGAAAGCTTCAAAGGAAGGCAGGTTAGCGATCTGCGCCGCGACAATGGCGGTCAAGCCAGCGGCGGGTCCGGAAACGCTGGTGTGCGACCCGCTGAAAATTCCGATGACAAGTCCGCCGACGATACCCGATATCAAACCCGCGATGGGGTCCGCGTCGGACGCGATGGCGATGCCCAGGCAAAGCGGTAGTGCTACCAGGAAGACGATCGTGCCAGACAAAAAGTCTTTGGCAATTGTCGCCGCGTTGAATTTTGTTTCGCTCATAGTCGTAAGTGTTATCCGTTTGTGTAGTCGATTTTCGCTTCCGCAAAAGAGTGTTGACGGTGCAATCTTTCGCGGGGAGACTGTGAATTGATTATCTGATGGGTGCAAGCGCTGGAACGTTTAAGAACCGGGGCCAACACCTATCGGCTGATTTTTCTAACCTAACTTTGGGCAGTTATTGCAGCAGGCTTCACGATTTAGGGTGCATGAGTCATTCCGTTTTAGTGGAAATGGTTCAGCACTATGGAAGGTGTGCTACGTTCCTGAAATAC
>JBEBGH010000411.1:0-4263 GCA_040081565.1 Pirellulaceae bacterium | reverse complement strand
GACAACTTTCGAGATCTGTTGCAACATTTTCCAGTCGACTTTCATCCGCGAATTCGCGAACTCGAATCTTGGAGCAGCGACTCCTTTCAAAGGCATGAGGCAACTTTTACGAGTCGCCGCCAACGTGGGATGATTCGCGAATGCCACGGCGACTTGCATTTGGGAAACCTGATCTTTCTCGATGGTCGCGTGCAATTGTTTGATGGGATTGAATTCAACGATTCCTTTCGCTGGATCGATGTCGCCAGTGATCTAAGTTTTGTGCTGATGGATTTGGAAGAACACCGTCGCTGGGACCTAGCCAATCGTCTGCTGAATCAGTACATCGAAATCACCGGCGACTACGAAGCTTTGCAGGTCATCCCGTTCTACAAGATGTACCGGGCCATGGTGCGAGCGAAGACCACGATTCTTAACGCCAATCAACATCATCCCGGGGATCCGCAGTCACAGAATCTGTTTCGTTCTGCGGTCGCCTATTTGGACTACGGAAAAGAGCTGGCGGTCAAACGCCGACCATGCCTGATGATTACGTTTGGCGTTAGCGGAAGCGGCAAGTCGCATGGCACCAATCGTCTACTCGATCTGCCGAACTTGATTCGAATTCGTTCTGATGTCGAACGGAAACGATTGTTTGGGCTGCCGATTCTGCAGGGTCCCGATCTTCAGCAATCCCACGAGGTCTATTCCTCCGCGGCCACGCAGCGAACGTACGAAGAGGTTGCCAATATTGCGACGACGCTCCTTCGCTCGGGCTATTCGGTTGTGGTTGATGCTACCTTCTTGAAACTCTGGCAACGAGAACGGTTGGCCAACGTCGCCGCGGAAGCACGGGTAGAATTCTGGATCATCGAATTTCATGCTGATTTAAAGACGCTTCAGACTCGTATTGAATCGCGGGCGGCTTGCGGCACGGATCCCTCTGATGCAACCATTGATGTCCTGGCCAACCAATTACGAGAGATCGAGGCACTTACGGCGTGGGAGCAGTTGCGCCGCAGATCCATCGACGCCATCCTCGCTGCAGAAGCCAGGCACGGACCTTAAGTTGCTCGCTCTCCGTTTCTTTCCGGTTCCGGCCATGGTTCCAGGTGAACTAACACGCCTTTGACAATTGGGAATCGGGTTCGCAGGGCGTCTTGAACTTGGTGTCCAATCAAGTGACCGGCGGCCACGCTTAATGCACCGTCGACCTCAACATGGATATCGACAAATAGTTCGAGACCAGATTTGCGTACGAACAATTTTTCGATCCCCTTCACGCCGGTTTGAGCCATTGCCTCGTTCCGAATAGCGGCAACCGTTTCGGAATCCGCTTGCACGTCCATCAATTCGCTTACGCTTTCGAAAAACAGCTTTCCGGTCGACCACATAATCGCGGCAACGACAACCAACGCCGCTAATTCATCCGCTCCAATCCAGGCCGGCCCACCGAATTTGACAATCCCAAGTCCAATCAATACCGCCAGTGAACAGAACGCATCGCTGCGGTGATCCCACGCGTGAGCCAACAGCGCCGTTGATCCTGTGCGTCGAGCTACCGAAATCTTGTACCGGTACAGAATTTCTTTGATGACGACGTTGGCACCCGCTATGAACAGAGTCCAGAGCGGTGGAATCGGATGCGGTTGATTGAATCGCTGGAGAGCCTCCCAACCAATTCCCAGAGCCGATAGGAACACCAATAAGGCTACATTCGATGCGGCGATCGCTTCCGCGCGAGAGTGTCCAAAGGGATGCTCCTCGTCCGCAGGCTTTTGGGCAAAGCGGAGCGCGAATAAAACCACAACGCTCGTGACAACATCGCCCAAGGAATTAACCGCATCCGAAATGAGTGCGAACGAGTGCCCAATCAGTCCGCCAATTAACTTGGTGATTCCCAACAGCAAGTTGATGATCACACCGACCAATGTCGCCTGTATCGCCGCACGGTAGATTTCGGTCGGCGTTTGATGAGCGGGCAGATTCATTGCGTTTTCGCGAGCAATTTCCAGAATGGAACGATTTCCGTTAACAACGCATTCTAAACCCGCATGTTGGAATCACAACCCAAGCCGACCATTAGATGAAAAGCAGTTTACTAGGCGATGAAATTGTTCGGCAAATGTCTCTGAGCGCCAAGGGAGTCGAGAACCCAACAAAAAAGTTGTTAGGTTGATGAAAGCTGTCAGTAATCCGAATACAATTCAAGCACTTCATTGCGTTGTATCATTGGATTTAGAGATTCATTAAGGGCTTGTACATGAACGTCAACTATCGTCTGCTCGCGACGCTCGCCCTTGTCGGGTCTGCTGGGTGGTTACAAATTGGTTTGGCGCAAGAGCAGGACATAGCCACGCATCGATCGTACCTGGCCCATATCGCCGCCGCGAATGCTTCCCTGAGATTAAATGAGGCCGGTGAGGCGAAACGCTGGCTCGCTGCATGTCCCGGCGCGCACGATAGTTGGGAGTGGCGTTACCTGCAGGGCCAATCCGATTCCAGCCTGCAGACTTTTGCTACCGGAAACTGGACGCCGATCAAGGTCTCTTACTCCAAAGACGGCAGTCACATTGCGGTAGCGTGTGATGACGGATGGGTTCGAATCTTGAATGCGGTAGATTTTTCGCAAGAAGCGGAAATAAAAATTGGCACTCAAGCCGTTTATGCAGCACGCTTTGATCCGACGGGAAAACGAATTGCAACTTGTAATCGCGACGGAAAAATTGCGGTTTGGGAAATCGCGACAGGAAAACAACTGTGGGAACAAACGAGCGGCGGGCAGGGACTCGCTGATCTGGCATTTCACCCGGACGGAAGCACATTGGCGTTTTCGTCTTGGTTTCGCAGTTCCCCGTCAGTTAAGGGCCTGGTCTCGTTATGGAATGCCGAGACCGGCGAACAAACCTGGAAAACTGAATTCGGGGTCAAGCCCATCGTGGTGATCAAGTTCAGCCCCGACGGAAGTCGTTTTGCGGTGGGTACCTGGGACGCCTTGGTCGGAGTATGGAATACAAAGGAGCCCGATTCGGAACCCCAAGAATTTAACTTTCACGATGTAGCGAATTACTCGGCCATCGACGACATCGATTTTGATTCGGCCGGCGAACGAATTGTCGCCGCTTCAAAAAATGCGGCGCCTCGAATTTGGAACTTGAAGACCAATGAAATCGAAAAAGATCTCCGCGGCCATGCGAATGCCGTGTTTGCAGTGGCCTTTGCCGACCAGGGAAAATCTCTGATCAGCGGCGGTTCCGATGGAGTTGCTAGTGTGTGGGATGCCGGAGTCGGACGTGTCCTACATCGATTTATGGGACACGAAAATCGCATCACTTCGTTGGCCGTCAGTCCCAACGATGAGCATTTGATCACCTGTTCCCCGGATAAGACCATTCGCAAGTGGGCTTTGCAATCCCGGGGACATTTTCAAGATTCGCAAAGCTCGGAAAGTGTGTATGGCGTTGCATTGAGCAATGACAAACAGCTTTTGGCAACGGGGGGCCAGAATCCAAGCGTTGTAACTATTTGGGATTACGCTTCCAAACGCCCTCTGCGTCAATTGCCCGAACTGTCTGGATCAGTGAATTATCTCGACTTCGGACCTGATCACAATTTGGTCGGTGGGAATTGGAGTAGCGAAATGGTCGTCTGGAACGCATTGACTGGCGAGGTGTTGTTGAAACTCCACAAGGACCCAAAGTTTGGGGGCATTCAACAATGTTCTTATAGCCCAGACGGACGATTGATCGCCGCTTCGGTCCGCAACAAATTAGCCGTCGTGTGGGATGCGAAGTCAGGGGAAATCGTCACGACGCTACCGATGGAAGATAACTGCTGGGGTATCAATTTCAGTCCGGACTCTCAGACTTTGGCTGTGGGAGATGGAAAGGGCGTGTTACGGGTATTTGTTTGCGACACTTGGAAAGAAACCTACCAAGCCGACGGCAATGTTCAGATGATCAACAGCCTGAAATTCTCCGCGGACGGGAAGAAAATTGCCTGTGGCAGCGAAAATGGGAACCTCGTCTTGCATGATCTAGCGTCAAAGAACAAAGCCGTGGTCGCGGGCGCCCATAGTCAACGAATCTGGTCAGTTGATTTCTTGAGTGATGGATCTCGATTAGTGACCGGCGGTGCAGACCTAAAACTCAAATTTTGGGATCCCACATCGGCGGAAGCTGTGTTGACCCTGTCAGGATTTCCAGAGCCAGTCTATAACGTCGTATCGGCCCCAAACTCGGATGAAATTGTGATTGGCTCCATGGTTCAATTGGAGTTGATCCA
>JBEBGH010000410.1:0-4287 GCA_040081565.1 Pirellulaceae bacterium | reverse complement strand
GGTTAGTGTGATTCGCGATTTCCCGAAGGCCTCGATGGGATTGATCGATTACGAAAACAATCCCAAACATTCACCAGCAGACTGGGAATTTCACGGGTCGCGAATGATCCTATTACAAACTGAAAATGATCGTCGGAGTTTTGATGCAGGGTCGAAAGTGCCGGTGAAGTTGTTTCTCACGGGCTATGCATCGGGGTTTACCGAAGGCATTGAAGTTAAAACGCCGAAACTACGTTTGCAGCTCATTGATTCCAAACAACAAGTCGTGTTTGAGGCAGATTCTGGTGGAGTCGCCGCAGATTCGATGTGGCAATTTCAAACGGAAATCCAGTTACCTGAAGTCGATTCACCGCAGCGATTTCTGCTTCAGGTCAACCTGGAGAGTCCCCGCACCCCGGACGTGAAAAATTCTTGGCCGCTTTGGGTCTTTCCAGTGGTGGAGAAAAAACGGTCGGTCAACGTGCATTCATCTGCCGAGAATCTTTTGGAAAATCTGCCGTTAGAAAAATCGAGTCCATCGGGAACAAACGCAAACATTTTTTTGACTCGCAAATTCGACAGTGATGTATTGGAGTTGCTTAAGAAAGGCGGTCGCGTCTTGATGATTCCCGACGGAAGCGAAGGGAGTTTTCCGACTCAAGATCACTGGTTTTTGCGAGGGTCCGTCGCCACCTTGCCGGGCAAACATGACGAATGGCACTTTCCGTTCCAAATGTCCATAAACGAAAAAGTGAACGAGCAAAACATGTTCGTCGAATTGCAGCATTTCGATTTGGCCGGTCCGGTAGTGCCCAACATCGAAAATATTTTGCCCCTCACTGACCCTATGGTTTTGCTGTGGGACAGTCACGACATGCGCGAGGTGAAGACACACGGGTTGGCATTTCGCATGGACGTTGGTGATGGCCGCTTATTGGTGACCACGCTGAATCACGGCGGTGCGACGAATTCTGTCGGTCGCTGGCTGTTAGACAAATGGCTCGCACAGATCGAGAACGATTTGCCCGAGCCAATGCCGGCCGATGTTCGTGCCTCTGCATTAGCACGGTTGGAAAGCGAATTAAATCGGCAAATTCTTCCGCTGCATGATTCCGAATGGCAGTTTCAACCAGATCCGACCGAGCAAGGCGTGTCCGGCCGTTGGTTTGCGCCGGAACTGGATGACAGCGAGTGGGGCAAGATTAGGGTTGATCGCCATTGGGAGGGCCAAGGGCACAAGGCGCTCGACCATTGGGCTTGGTACCGACGCTCGGTGACGATTCCAAACGACTGGAAGTCGCCAACCACCTACCTGAATTTCACGGGAATCGATGACTATGCCGACATCTATGTGAATGGGGAAAAGATTGGCAGCGTTGGTGATATTGCAAAAAAAGAAACGGCTTTTGAGGCACGCCTCAGCCTGGATGTCTCGCGGTGGGTCAAACCCGGAAAGCCTTTACAGATCACGGTTGCCGTTTACGACTGGTTTGGGGCGGGTGGAATTTTTCGTCCCGTGACACTATCCACTGAGCCGTTATCGGCGAATCCGCCGATCCTGAAATAATCACGAGGCTTTACCTCGCTCCGCCACTTTCGACACGCTGCAAGTCCGATTAGTTTTCGGTGGCGGGTTTGTTTCGCGACTTGAGTTGGGTATGCAGGTAGTTGGCGCGTTCGATGTTGCGCTGGGTGCTACTTCCAACCGAGCGAGTGATCTTTTGCAAGTGCGCCGGTTGCATGTGGATGAACAGCTTGTTGATCGTCGAAATATCCAGGTCGCCGATTAGACCAAGGTTAATTCCCATTCGAACGCGAGACAGCAAATGCATGGCTTCTTCGCTGCTGATTTGCTGAGCAGTTTGCAGAGTCCCGTAAGCACGACTGACTTGATCGAACAGGTCATGGTGGTTTTCATGGATCCAGAAGTCACGCGCTTTGCGTTCATAATTGAGCAACACCGGCACCACTTCGCTAACTCGCATGACCAAATCTTCTTCGGTTTTACCTAGTGTGATTTGGTTGCTGACCTGGTAAAAGTCTCCCAATGCCTGCGAGCCCTCACCGTGCAGGCCGCGAACAACCAGGTTGATTCGCTGCAAACTGCGGAACGCCTTGTCGATCTGTTGGGTCATCACCAAAGCCGGTAAATGCACGAGAACACTGACGCGCATTCCTGTCCCAACATTGGTTGGACAGGCGGTCAAGTAACCCAATTCCGGATCAAACGCGTAATCGATCTGCGACTCAATCAGATCATCCAGTTCGTTGATTTGTTCCCAGGCGTTTTGTAAATCCAAGCCGCTTTTCATGACCTGAATTCGCAGATGGTCCTCCTCGTTGATCATTACGCTGTGACGCTCCAGCGAATCAACAGCGACCGTACGGGCACCCTCTGCGTCGGCCAGTTCCCGGCTGATCAACTGCCGTTCCACGAGCAGCGCGCGATCAATTTCCTCCAGTTGCGCAACGTTGATGTAATCGAGTTGGGCCAAGCGTGAGTCGCGCTGCATTCGTTCACGGACGTTGGCCTCGATATTGGCACGGTCGATATCCGAACAGCGGCGAACGTAAGGGAAGTCTGCCAGATTTCGCGCGAGGCGAATTCGGGTACTCATGACGATATCAGATTCCGGTCCGCTTCCACGCAGCCATTCCCCCAGGACGGGAACGAAGGTATCAATGGCCACGTTTGGCTCCTTCTTCTTCCAGTTTGCGAATTTGATCCCGCGTCTTGGAGGCATTTTCGTAATCTTCGTTTTCAACACAATCACGCAGACCGCGGCGAAGGTGAATGATTTTTGCAGCCAGTGCTGGATCAAGCAGCGTTCGTTTCGGGTGTTTGCCGACGTGTTTGGAGCTGCCGTGGATGTTCAGGAGTAACGGTGCCAGTTCTTCCGCAAAGAACTTGTAGTCGTGAGGGCATCCCAACCGGCCGATTTGGCGAAACTCAAAAAAAGAAATTCCGCAAACGGGGCAGGTCTTGGTGTCGAGTTCGCGAAGCTCTTCCGCCGTTTGTTCTAGCTTCAGTTGATCCTTGACGGCTTTGGTCATCGCCTCGGCGGGCTTTTCGCAGTCGGGCTGCAGGAAGGTCTTCGCGCAATCGGCACAAAAGTGCAGTTCCACTAACCCTTCATTCGTCAGGTCGGTAATGTGGAACGTTGCCGGCTTTTCGCATTTCTGACATTTCATGGTCGGGTCTTACCAATCAGCAAATAACTCGGATGCTTATGTCCTTGAATTCTACTCAGTTTATCGATTCGCGATAACGGGCAGCAATGGCAACCGCAGAACGTTCGGAAAAAAGGGCGAGACGAACGCCAGCACAGACGGCGCGAAAAACACCGGGTTGGGGCAGGACACGTTTTGCACCAGTGAAAATCTGCTAAATTCGAAGCTCTAAATTCAATGCAAAATCGGGCGGCGGAACGAAATTTAGGCTGAATGCAGAATTCCTTTCAAGAGCGAAATGGTGCGCCACAACTTATGACGATTCAACCGGAATTTCGGAAATTCATGGAACTGGCTAGCCAATACGATGCAGTTCCTGTTTCGCGTCAATTGCTGGGCGACAGCTTAACTCCGTTGTCGGCGTTTCGGCGATTGGACCATGGCGACACGGCTTGCCTGTTCGAAAGCGTAGTCGGCGGCGAAAAAATTGGCCGCTACAGTTTTTTGGCCTTGGACCCGCAACGATCAATGACCGCGGTCCGCCAGCAAGTGACGTTTACGGACGGTCGACAGAAGCAGACGTTCGAATCGCCAAACCCGTGGCAAGAACTGCGCGATGAACTGGCGAAAGTTCGCGTGGCACCGATCGACAAACTTCCGCCCTTTGTGGGCGGGGCCGTCGGATTTGCGGGCTACGATTCTGTGCGCTATGTCGAGAAATTACCAAACGCTCCGAAAGACGATCGCGGAATACCTGATTTAAGTTTTTCATTTTACGACCGAATGATCGTGTTCGATAACGTCACCAAGACCATCACCATTATTGCCTTAGCTTGGCCCAGTCGACACACCAACGATCGCAATGCTTACGATGAGGCAGTTTACCGGATCGAGCGCACCATCAAACAAATGAATCACCCCGATGCGGACAAGGATTTGCAAGCAACGGATGTGGTTGTCGCGCCGACAAAGCCTTTGAGTATCGTATCCGAGACCTCCCAGGAAAAATTTGAAAAATCAGTCCGCACATGCGTTGAGTACATTCAGGCCGGTGATATTTTCCAGGTTGTGATCAGCCAACGGATGGCAACACCTCTGAAAGTTGAACCGCTGGAAATCTATCGCACGTTACGCGTG
>JBEBGH010000409.1:0-4288 GCA_040081565.1 Pirellulaceae bacterium | reverse complement strand
TCTCGCCAGCGAAAGAACAAAGTTTCAACAACATCGATTCACACCTTTGCGTGCAACTCGACGAGTCGCAACTCAAATCGATCATGGAGAAAGTAAAAGAAAATGCTCGCAACTGCATGTCCAGCGCGCCGGTGACTACGGTGCATCCTGGAGAGTCTTCTCAGGTAACCGATCTCAGTTGGCGACCCTTTGTAACTTCGTTGAATGAGATCAAGGGTGATTTTGCAACTTCGTACAAGCCAGAACTCACTGCGTTTTTTGAAGGCACGGCGGTCGATATCAAAACAAGTGAATTGAATGGCGAGAAACTTGATCTGCAAGTGAATTCCAAAACGACAAAGATCAAACGGGTTCGAACAGTTGCGTTGAAGAAACCTCAAAAAGATGGCAGTCTGAAAATTCAGTTTCCCGAAACCGAGTCGCAATCGATGAACTTGCTCGTTCCATTCGAAATCGGCCAGTCTTGCTTAATCGTGCTTGGCGAAGGCGAAGAAGAATGTCGCGTGGAAATAGGTGTCCCTATTCCCGGGCTAAGCAAAGTATTTCGCAACACATCAATTGGAAAATACCGAGCGATGCGTATGCTGCTGATTACGATAAAGCGGGCATAATTTAGGATGTTGTTGTGTTTGGTGAGGGCTGCGGCGGGCTAACCAGACAAAGTCTTGGTTGATCGATACTCGAAGTGGAGGCGAAAAAGACTCCATGACTGTTAGGGACGGTGGGTAGGTTATCGTTGCGAAATATTTGGGCTTTCGGGAAAACGCCTCATTCGATTTTTCATGAATATTCGCTATCCTTCTTGTTTCCAAATGGGGTGCGCTCCTTTCGCGTGTTCCCCCAGACTTGTTTCCAGTTCTATCGAGCGTCTTGCTTCGCTCCCTTACTTTCCGCCAACTTTCGGTGATTTGCTCGTCGTACTCGCGGCCATCAATTACGACGCATAATTTCATTTGGAGTCTTTGCTGGCAACTTTGTTGGCTTCGCCTTCAATTTCAGCTAGACTGACGCCAAACAGGCCCGTCCTTGAATGGCAGAGCCGAGTTGTGTTCGGAGGACTTGTGTCGGACGTTCAACCAAAACTGACGAATGGGCGAACAGGTTATTCACGCGACTCGACTGAAGGGCAGTCTCAAGCGGATACGACGAAGGAGCCGACGGGACAGTACCAAAACAATTCGGGCCGTCGAAATGAACTGCTGCCGAGGATCTTTGGCGACTATGAACTTCTGGAATGTATCGCCAGCGGTGGAATGGGAACCGTCTACAAGGCCCGACAGCTCAGCTTGGACCGAATCGTCGCGTTAAAAATGATTTTGTCCGGTGAGCAGGCGACCGATGAACAAGTAAAACGGTTCCATGCCGAAGCTCGTTCGGCTGCTGGGGTTAGCCACCCGGGAATTGTTCCAGTTTTTGATGTTGGATTTATCGACGGACAACATTTTTTCGCGATGGGATTTATCGAGGGGCCGAGTTTGGCCAGTCGAATCTCGACGGGACCCCTGTCGCCGCAGCAAGCCGCGGTCATGGTCAAACAGATTGCATTGGCCATGCAGGCCGCCCATCAACAAGGGTTGATTCATCGAGATCTGAAACCGGGAAACATTATGTTGGAAAAAGGCGAGGAGCCGCGGATCACCGACTTTGGGTTAGCCAAGCAAATTGAAGGCCGACAGGACTTGACGATGAGCGGCGTAGTAATGGGAACACCAAGTTTTATGTCCCCCGAACAGGCAAACGGTGTGTCCCGTGAGGTGACGGCTTCAACTGACGTTTATGCAATCGGTGGGATACTATACGCGTGCTTGACTGGCCAACCGCCGTTTCAGGCTGGAACCCAGCTCGATACCTTGATGATGGTTCTTCAAAACGAACCCGTACCGCCCCGTCAACTCAACAAGCATGTCCCTCGCGATTTGGAATTGATCTGCTTGAAGTGTCTTGAGAAAAACCCGGTTCACCGCTATGCGATGGCAAGCGACTTGGCAGCGGACCTCGATTGTTTCCTTGCCGGCGAGCCAATCAGCGTTCAGAAAGACTGGTTACGCCGCCTGCGAAAATGGACGGTGCGTGAGCCTGTGTTGGCATCGCATTTCCTGGCGACGATCTTGATCATGGCATTTATTTTGGTGAACTATCTGGTGTTTGGGCATTTTGGTCCAAACCCAAAAGAAAGTTTTTGGGTTCTGCAAGTCAATTGGGTCATTCTTCTGATTTGGGCGACGGCAGTTTTCTTTCTGCAGAAACTTAAAAACGCATCGCCAACTCTGTCTGCGATATCGTTGATTTGGGCCACAATCAATCCAATTTTTTTGACCATTCTGATCGGAGTGAATGATGGCCCAAGGTCAATCCTGTGTGCCTCGTATGTTGTGCTGATGATTTCGGCATGTTTTTTTCGGCGCATCGAATATTTAGTCGTGACCAGCGTTTTCTCACTCATTGGTTATCTGGTGTTGATGGTTGTATTCTTTCGTCAGGAAACGAGCTTTCCATTATCGACGACGGGAATTCCCAGGTCCTACTTGGTAATCCTCGGCGCGACTATCTTGATCAGCGCAGTCCTGTTGTACTTTTTGGCGTTACGAATCCAACGCCTCAGTCAAAAAAGCTCTGGCGAGTCAACCAGCTGAGGCTTTGTTCGCCTACGGGCAGTCCCAGGTGACCCATGTCCGTCTGGCGCGGAGAACCTGCCGTCGCGTTGTGCCAAAGCCGGTTATTGAAGAATTCCATTAATCCGCATTCATTCGCGTTTGGGGGAAAACATTTCGAATTTGAGTTGCTTCGCAAACGCGAAGATTTTAAGACGCAGTTAGCCGACTTGATACAGAACCAGTCGGCACGAAAAAGCACAAGTACAAACTCGAGCGAAGCGAAGAGATTTGCGGTTTGCGATGAAATGATCAGGCATCTGATGTCAAAAAACATGCCACCGAGAAGCCTGCTGCTGAATAACTGAGTGTTTGTTTAGGGCTGGGCGAAATGTGTTTCGGACGCTACTAGCCTCTTAGCGCCCAGCGAAAGACGTCCAGCCAGTTCGGTTCTTTTTCATAGAGCATGATCCCGGCCGCAAAGATTCTCCCTGCGATTTTTCCCAAGGCGAAAGCATCTTGATCCGGAGGCAGCATGCCGATCAGCATCCGCACCAACGTCGTCTTACCCGCTCCATTTGGACCGAGCAACGAGAAGATTTGTTGTCGGTGAACTTGAAACGAAACCTGATCGACGGCCCTGACCGATGCGAACGATTTTCCAACCTTATCCGCTGCAACTAAAACCGTTCCCATCGTATTGACCCTCCGGAGCTTCGAAACTGCTGCAGCAAGGAGTTGAGTAGTTGTTGCGGGCGAAGCATTGAGGGCGAAAACTCAGTCGCCTGCCGAGATGACGTGTTCGATGCTGATTCCCAGCGAGCGAATCTTGTTACGCAAACTGCCGCGTGTAATTCCAAGTTGTTCCGCTGCACGCGATTGATTGCCGCCGTGATGCTGCAACACCATCCGCAGCAGGACCCGTTCCATCGCCGCCAGAGTGTCGGAGTACACCTCACCCCGGCCTTCGCTAATCGTTCGCGAGATAAAGTCGTTCAAGTCGAACGAGTCATCGGAACCATTCCAAGTTCCTTCGGATCTCAGTGTAAACTTCGAAGTCCCCTCCAACAGATCGCGAGGCAGAAATTCAGGCAGAATGACTGGGCCGGTCGCCATCAACATACACTTGCGAATCGTACTTTGAAGTTCACGGATGTTGCCCGGCCACGGATAAGCCTTGAAGATCGCCAGAGCCTCCTCGGAAAACCCAACGATATTCTTTTCCAGTTGTCGATTAAACAGCGAAAGAAAATGATTGATGAGCAAATCGAAGTCGTCGCCACGTTCATGGAGCGGCGGCAAGCGAATCTCGAAGGCATTCAGGCGGTGAAACAAGTCGAGTCGAAACTCGTTGTCTTTAATCATTTGTTCGAGCGGTTTGTTTGTCGCCGAAATGACCCGGACATCGACCTCAATCGTTTCCTTGCCGCCCACGCGTTCAAATTTCTTTTCCTGCAAGAGACGCAATACCTTGGCTTGCGTCAGCGGCGACATATCGCCAACTTCATCCAGGAAAATGGTACCTTGGTTGCACTGTTCGAATTTGCCGATGTGCCGACGGTCTGCTCCAGTGAAAGCGCCCTTTTCGTGGCCAAACAGTTCACTTTCCAGCAACGTATCGGGCAACGCGCCGCAGGCAACTTCTACAAACGGACGATCGGCACGATTGCTGAGCTGATGGATCGCTCGAGCCGTCA
>JBEBGH010000408.1:0-4305 GCA_040081565.1 Pirellulaceae bacterium | reverse complement strand
GTGATGGAACGCCGTCAGGTACCCAATTGGTCAAGAATATCCGGCCCGGCGTTGGAAGTGCATATATCCAGGAATTGGCTAATGTCAACGGAGAACTTTTCTTCGTTGCCAATGATGGCACCAGCGGGAAGGAGCTTTGGAAGAGCGATGGAACGGCAGTTGGCACCGTGCTTGTCGAGGACATCTTTCCAGGAGCGGGCGATAGCTATCCGGCTTATTTGACCAATGTAAACGGCATACTGTTTTTCAAGTGCAATAGTCCTGCCAACGGAGTTGAGCTTTGGCAGAGCAATGGAACGATATCGGGTACCCAAATCGTTAAGGACATTTTGCCGGGCACAGGCAACGGTGGTATCCAGCAGTTGACTAACGTCAACGGCTCTCTTTTTTTTAAGGCCGATGATGGCGTCCATGGCGGTGAACTTTGGAAGTCTGATGGCAATGAATCTAATACCATCCTCGTCCAGGATATTCTGCCAGGTGGATCAAGCTCGTACCCGTCTTGGCTGACAAACGTCAACGGTTGGCTGTTCTTTTCCGCCAACGATGGCAGCACAGGCCGAGAACTCTGGGTTATGGACGGTGGGTTGGAACCGCTGGTCAAAGGATCGGTTGTGACTTTTCCGTTCGTCCCGGGTCCGGGCGTGAACAGCGGCTTTGTGACAGGCGCTGGAGTGGGTGGAGTGGGAGTAGCGGGAATCGGGGTTAGGTTTCCCACACCACCGACTGTTCTTGAAATGATAGATATCGTGAGCGGGGCTGGAGCGTCTGATCCGCAAGGATTCACCAACGTGAATGGCCGGGTGTTTTTCACCGCCAATACGGCTCTCCATGGTCGCGAGTTATGGGTGAGCAATGGGACGACTTCCGGCACTACCCTCGTCAAAGACATTTTGCCTGGGGCCAGTTCATCAGGACTTGCCAATCTGACGAATGTGAACGGATCGCTATTCTTTTCGGCCGAGGATGGCGCTAATGGGAATGAGTTATGGAAGAGTGATGGTACCGCGGTCGGGACGGTCATGGTTGTCAACCAGCAGCCGGGAAGCGGAAGTTCTTCTCCCTCATCGCTAACGAACGTTAACGGGATTCTGTATTACTCGGCCCGCTGTGACTCGGTCTTGAAAGCGGTCGGAGTGGAGCTCTTTCGCAGCAATGGAACCGTTACCGGTACATTTCTGGTCGCCGACATTAAGCCGGGAACCCCTCACCAAAGTTCTTACCCGCAAAATCTCACAAATATTGGCGGCACGCTTTATTTCACCGCCAGCGATGGGGTGCATGGCACGGAACTTTGGAAAAGCAACGGACTTTCCACGACGACGTCAATGGTCAAGGACATCCGTCTTGGGCTTCCGAGTTCGTCTCCGGCTAACTTCGTCAATCGCAACAACGTTGTGTATTTCTCGGCGAACGATGGGATGACCGGTCGTGAGCTGTGGCGAAGCACGGGAGTCGCGAACAATACCCTGCTCGTAAAAGATATTTTTCCCGGGAACAACTCCTCCAATCCGACGGGATTAACGAATCTCAAGGGCGCCGTGTTGTTTGCCGCGAATGATGGGGTCAATGGAATTGAACTCTGGAATAGCAATGGTGCGGCCAGCGGTACGACGATGATCAAAAACATCAACCCAGGAGCAGGCAACTCATCGCCCAACAATCTGACCAATCTGAATGGCACATTGATGTTCTCGGCCATGTCGCCGACAACTGGCGTGGAACTCTTTCGCAGCAACAATACCACGACGGGAACGGTGTTGGTCAAGGATATTCGCCCGGGAGCCACGGGCTCGGTTCCTCAGAATTTCCTCAGCTATAAAGGGTTATTGTACTTCTCGGCTAACGATGGGACGCATGGGCGTGAGGTCTATCTATCGGCGATATTCGGCAACAAGACGAACATGGCTGCTGATCTTTTTGCCGGCGCGGGTAGTTCCAGTCCGGCGGATTTCACCAGCGCGGGGACGACGCTGTTTTTCTCGGCGACAAATGGCATCAAGGGGCGTGAACTTTGGACTCTGACCAATCCCGACTCCTCTCCGTTGCCACCGGCCGGAATGCTCTTGTCTAACCAGCCAGCAGACCCTTTGCCACCCGTTTCGAACCCTGAGTTCCTTGTCGATGCGGCGTTTGCGCTGCGTCAACGAACGGAAACATTGGGACTTCTTCCGGTCAAGATATTTCCAACAAACCAGACCATGCAATTGCAGGTGCTGCGTCCCAATGATCGACCTAACGCGGACGAGAAGACCAGGTCCAATGTCGACCGAACGATTCAATCCCGTTTGTTGGGATCGAACGCTTTCAGCCACTTCCGAGTTCCATCGAGCTCTCCCGGGCAAACTCTTTTGGACGAGTTGGCTCAGCAACTCATGGGCTTTGTCGACGAATGCTTTGCGGGCTGGAATGACTGACTGACACGGGTGGCCCCCGTGATTTATGTTTGCTTTTGGTGAGAGAATTCAAAATGGCGCATCGTCCGCACGCCAAAACAGGCCGCGGGTCGATCGTCGTTCATTTCGCCAATAATGAAGAATTCGAGCGACTATACGAAAACCTGACGAATAATCGCAACCGCAATGCAGTTTAGTCAAAGCGATCGAAGAGTAGAGTAATTGTTGTCAATTGCTGACGTCAGTCGTAATAATGTGCAAAGGACGGCCTACACCGAATGTAATCCGAGGGCAGTACGAAGTTCCTTGGAAATGGAATTGATTGTTTCGTCATCGATGTCTTCGAGAAACGTTTCTTGCACGACTCCTACAACTCGTATGAACAGGCCTTGTACGAACTGATTTTTTCGCAGTTCGACAATTTTGACGGGAGCGCATTCCAAGTGTGATTTCTCTCCAGTCCTTTGAGAAACAAAGTCCGCTCGAAACCAATCCTTTTCCACAATGAACCTTGCGCGGGGAGGTGGTTTCAAATTCCAAATCTTGCGCACGATCATACCACCAAGTATCCACAATGGTGTGGCGACGAGGCCTCCAAGCAGTGTTGAATTTAATCCCGCTGGAACTGGGTGATATGGCAAACACATCGGCACGATCAATTCGAATCCGCCGCCAGTGTGCTGAATCGTTGAATAGCGTTTAGGCATTAAAAGGCAAATTTGATTTGACGGAATGACGTCTCGCTTTCGTGATTGTAACATTGGTTTTTTTGGCTATTACGGGCCCTAACGCAGAGATCTTGAAATATTTATTGAGTCGATAAAACGTCTTAAGAGTATCTTGCCCTTGATCAGCAACGAGGTCGTGATACGGCGTGTCGTCCGCAGTCCTCATTGAATGAAAGCGTACGCGACATTTCAAAACTTCATTTCTTTGGGATTATGCACGCCTTGGAAATGCGTGCGACTTTAGATTTCAATCATTGGCACAATTGAGTCCGTCTACTGGTTCCGCCCGAAGCAAAACTCTGCACAATAGTGATGGGGCTTGCGCTCATCGGTCTGGCGCTGATTGAAGTTTCAATTCGCGAGTCCGTCGGCAATACTAAATGAGGAGAATTTCATGCGTGGACTCTTAATGGCAATTGTGTTTGTTTTGGCGTCAACTTCAAGTTATGCGGAAATTCAAACCAAGGTCGTCGAGTATTCCGACGGCGATGTGAAGCTCGAGGGCTTCGTGGCTTGGAACGATGCGATCAAGAAAGATGCGCCGGGCATTCTGGTGGTCCATCAATGGATGGGCCTCACGGACAACGAGAAAAATCGTTGTCGACAGCTGGCTGAATTGGGCTACGTGGCGTTTGCGGTGGATATTTATGGCAAAGGCACTCGGCCTGCGAATCCCCAAGAGGCCGGTAAAGCGGCGGGGACGTACAAACGTGACCGCGAGCTTTACCGCCGACGTTTGCAACTAGGTCTCGAACAACTTCGTCTACAACAACACGTCAACAAACAACAAATCGCAGCCATTGGATATTGCTTCGGAGGTACGGGCGTTTTGGAACTTGCTCGCAGTGGAGCTGACATTTCAGGCGTCGTCAGTTTCCACGGCGGCTTGGATTCGCCCAAGCCGGAAGATGGTAAGGCGATCAAGGCCAAAGTCCTCATCTGCCACGGTGCTGACGACCCCTTTGTGCCTGCCAAAGACATCGAGGCGATGAAAGCCGAATTCAACGAGGCCAAAGTCGATTGGCAAATGATTTACTATTCAGGAGCCGTCCACTCCTTCACTCACGCCGACGCCGGCAACAACAACTCTCGCGGCGCCGCCTACAACGCGAACGCCGACCGCAGATCATGGGCCGCCATGCCCGATTTCATCGACGAACTTTTCGATCCCGCAGAGGCGA
>JBEBGH010000102.1:0-15699 GCA_040081565.1 Pirellulaceae bacterium | reverse complement strand
GCATTGGGCACTCTCGTCTCGAATTTGCATTAGAAATACATTACTTCCGTTTAAAACGACTCCAACACTTTGTTGGAGTTTTTTTTAATGAGCATAGCCACCATTCAGTTGATTTTTTATGACACGCATCGTTCATTTGATATTCGGCGCACTGTTCTTGCTTTCGGCGGGCTTGCAATGGAACGACACCGATCCGCACGTCTGGGCGCCGTACTATACCCTCGCGGGAGTCGGCGCAATTCTTGCCGGACTAACAAAGAACTTACGCTTTATTCAATGGATGTGCCTGGGGGCCAGCCTGATACTTATGCTTGATACAGCACCAGGACTGGTGCAAAATTTGACCAACAACGATGGCTTCGACTTAAGTCGAATGTCACCCGAACGTCCCTACGTCGAGGAATCGCGAGAATTCGGAGGAGCATTGATCGTAGGCACTTGGTCCGTATTTGCTTTGGTCGCGGCGATCCGTCGGAAAGATAATCATTCTTCTTCGTCAGGCGGAATTCCAAATTCCTCTAACCAATAGTTTCTCTCGTCCTCGTCGAGAATGCGATTTCGAGTAGATTCGACTGGATCGAAGCGCGTTTGAGCCATTGTCTCCTGTGAATCACTCTCGTTTCGAATCTCGATTGAGTCCAACCAATCGAGACTATCCATGATTTGGCAACGACGTTGTTTGGCGACCTTTTGAATCTCATGATCGCTGGAAACCAAGATCGTCTGCCGTGGCGAAGATGTTTTCCGTAACAAATCGATGATCATGGCATCCGCATTTTCGTAGTCACTTGCGAATAAAATAGTCATCTCATGTTTTAGCGGCCGCGGGCCGTCATTCGCTGGCTGACCGCCGCCAGAATCGAAGACGATGGTCGTGCGCTTTTGCTGCTCGAGCGGCAATCGCCCCGCCAGCATTCCCACTAGAGAAATTCGTGCGCGAGCAAGATTTCCTGGTCCGGCCAAGCGACGAGAATCCGTCGTTTGCAGAAGCAGGTTGTAGCCGTCCACGATGATGAAGGGAATTGCAGGCATTGGCGATTATAGATCTCTATTGTTGATGATAGGGCAAAACATCTAAAATGGGCTAGACGCAACAAGAAAAGCCGGTGAATAGGACAGGTGGCTCAGAGACCGCCTGTCCCTGTAGCAGCTTGTTTTCACTTTTTGCAGTGACCTTGCGATTTTTTTTGCCGCTTCTCCGTTTCCTTTTGCTTTGGTGCCGCCTTGAATAAATTAATCGAACGCCTGATGACACGGCAGAACGCCGTCCAACTCAGCCGCTGCGGTGAAGCACCATCGGACGAGCACCTCGCTCGACTCGTGGAATTGTTTCGCACCATTGCATTTCCCGGATTTGTTATTGAACACCCGGAGCGAAAGGAAGATCTCAGCCAATTATTGACCGGAGCCATCGCCCAGTTTCGCGGGCAATTAATAAGCCTGGCTTGTTGGACGCTGCA
This sequence comes from Pirellulaceae bacterium, assembly GCA_040081565.1. Lineage (GTDB taxonomy): Bacteria > Planctomycetota > Planctomycetia > Pirellulales > Pirellulaceae > BJ22. The sequence continues at coordinate 14,239 of JBEBGH010000102.1, read as the reverse complement.
ACAGACCCGCAAGGAAAACAAAATTGCAGCGGCAGACTTGGTTCCAGAGGCTCAGCGACAGATCGACAGCGTTTTGGAACTTCTGCCGGACTTGATCGAGCTTCTTCATCAAGACGTCGATGCGGCTTGCAATGGTGACCCCGCCTGTACAGGCCCCCAGGAAGTTGTGATTTGTTATCCTGGATTTCGTGCTGTCATGCTGCATCGATTGTCGCACGAATTATACAAAGCCGGTTTACGATTAATGGCGCGAATGCTCTCGGAGTGGGCTCATTCGACGACCGGCATCGATATTCATCCCGGAGCCACCATCGGCCACCATTTTTTCATTGACCATGGAACTGGAGTTGTCATTGGCGAAACAAGTCACGTGGGCAATCACGTGAAAGTCTACCAAGGCGTGACGCTGGGCGCCGTCAGTTTCTCTAAAGACGAATCGGGGAAAATTGTTCGGGAGGACAAACGCCATCCCACACTGGAAGATCACGTCGTCATTTACGCGGGCGCCACCGTTCTCGGGGGCACGACTGTAATCGGTCACCATTCGGTAATTGGCGGAAGTGTCTGGCTGGTAAATTCAGTCGCTCCGTATTCGACTGTTGTGATGGAAAAACCACGATTGCGAATCCGAAACAAGAACGAAAGCTTGGAGGCAATGGTGGTCGACTACCAAATCTAAGGCTATGATTGGGGGACATTATCGGTCTGTGCCTCGAATCGATCGGCCTTATGCACAACTCCGAATCCGCGTACACCGGTTAGTAAATTCAAATTTACAAACACCTCGAAACCAGTAGTTAATGAATAATCCCAACCAAACGCCGAACCGCACAACTTGGTTGCATGTTCACGTACCCAAGGCAGGCGGATCGACGTTGCGCCAACTGATGAATCGGAACTTCGGCAAAGGTTATTACAATTCCAGTTCGTTATTGGAAACAAAGCAATACACGTTTGACGATGTCAGCGAAATTGTTCGGTGCCACCCTAATGTGGTCTGTTTTTCCGACCACAAGCTTTCCCTGGACCTGCCTTACTTTCATGAGCATTCGATTGTTCGGGCAATTTGCTACGTCCGCGACCCGGTGGAGCGATTTATTTCCCGCTATTTCTTTCACCGCCATTACGAAGAAGTCAGCTGTATTGCACAACGCATGACCTTCCGAGACTTCGCCAATGCAGAATTGGTGGAACAATTCGCCCATCCGCAGACCAATAGCCAAATTTACTTTTTGAATGGTGGACGGTCTTACGAGGACATGACGATTATCCAACATGCGATTGCCACGGGAAATTGTTTTCTGTTTCCAATCGAGCGATTCGATGAGTCCTGCGTGTTATTGGAAAAGCTGTATCCGGATTTTTTTAGTGATCTTTCCTATGTGCGGGCGAACGTCTCCAAAAAAGACGCCACCATTGACGACGAGGACCGAGCATTCGTAACTCGATATCTCAAGAAAGACTACCCTTTATTCGAATTGGCCAATCGGCAGCTTGACGTCATGCTCCAAAAAGCGTTCGTGCCGGAAGAGTTCAACGCCGCGATGACGGAGTTTCAAGATCGCTGTTCCCGTCGGTACCATAATTTCCATCCCCCGACCAAAGACTGAGCCCACTCTTGACGAGTCCGGCAGCAGAGAACAGGTCGCGACGCCCGAGAATGTGGCAACGGTATAATTTTTCTGTGGTTTTGCGAAGGTTGTCGGTCATCAATTCACAAAAAAAGCCCCTCGCATCGAGGGGCTTTTCAAGTTTGGTTTTTCGCCAACGACAAATCTTACTTCGTCAATTCGATATACGCATTAATTGCATCGCGGACTCGTTCAGCACTTCCTGTTTTGTCAACCAACTGTTTGACGAGCTTCAGGTCGGATAATTGGAGTCCTGCCGAATTCGATGAACCATCGATTCGAGTACCTCGCTTCTTTCGCTTCACGCCCAGGCGTTTACGGTATTGAGACAGGATTACGCTCACGTACTGCGGGCTAACCGCAACACCCTTTTTGTTCAAGATTTCCGCAATCGCTTTTGGTTTTGCTTCACGGTTTTGATCGAAACAACTTCTAATTGCTTCCGATACGTTGCCTTCACTTTTTTTCTTTGTCATTTTTTGCTTCAGCCTTCTTAATAGATGAGATTTTGAGACGGCCAGTCTCGACTTAATTAGTTCTTCAATCTAAACCAATCATTTTCAAAGTCAATCGCCTTGATAGCCAATGTTATTGTTTCACTTTCGACTCGAAAAAACAACTAAGACGGCAATCGACCAAAAGCTGATAGACAACCATAAATCGCATCGCGCAAACAAAGGCTTTTGATACAAGCGAAAGTTCGTTACATCCGATCCAATTTCAAAAGCGGCGAAAAAACCGCCCGCTTTCCAAATCGGTGCCGAAATCGCCCCGCTCTCGGTACGGTACTCGGCAACCCAGTTTTCCTCATATGCAATAGGAAAAATCAGAAAACCACGTACGCCAGCGATTTCTTTTAATTCAAACGATCCTCCTGAATACGAGCACGGCAATGAACGGATACCGTTCAAGGCACCGCAAAAAAGTTCTGCGTCTCGACTTAGGCTTAAGCTTTCGAACTGTTCCAATTCGTTTAAGGCCCTATCACTCCCTTTAATAGGGTGCGACAAAACCCCGCACACTAACTCTTGATTGGAAGGGTGTTTTTTTAACGCAGAAAAAAATTGGTCGATCGGCTTGGAATTTATACGATCTTCGTCCATTGCAAAACGATTTTTCGCCAAGCCGGCAAATTGATTTTGTATTGAAGTAAATGAACCCAGGACACTTTGGTGCGATAGTAAATTGAACTTCGGCGAACCGATACCGGCTTGAAAGTTGAATATTTCGGTCAAGCGGTTGGAGGAAGATGTTTGCTTCCATTCGGCGGAAATCAGCGAAAGAGGCGGGGCAAGCGAGATTTTGCCTGGTTGTTTGAGCGACTCGCGACGCGATACTTGATCTTTCAGCGTCTGCTCCATAATTTTTTGATCGACCAGTGGCAAAAGGTTATGATTAGCCACCCCAATATCCAAGATGATCAGAACCGCAAAAGTAGTCCCTGTAACCGATTCTTGCACGCGACCATGCCAGTATGGCAAACTCCAAACAACTAACGACAGCACGCTGGTCGTTCCAATCCCCATCGCGATTTGCCACAAAGCTTGGTCCCTAATCAATGGCCCAAATTGCCAATCAAATTTCTGCCAAATTGAATGTTCAAAAAATCCGATTAACCAACCAATGGGCAGAATGATCGATGCTACGAAAAGGCCTAGCGAGACTAGCCGAGCCGATTGCATCTTTGATCGCAAGATCTTCGGTGCGTTCAACGAACCTACAACAGCAAACACTAAAGTAACGAAGGGAAACACTTTGGCTGGATACCGAAATAGATCGATACCCGGCAAAAAAGTTACCATCAGCCAGTAAACGCCGCCGACTGATTTGGACAAGTAAGACGAGGTTGGAACTAATCGCAATTCATGAGCAAGCCAGCCGAGTCCATACCACCCGAAAGAGGCAAATAGAAAAAACACACCCAAGCCAATCAACCAGCCTTTCCCCGTTGAGCGCCATGTCCTTGCGCCACAAATCGTAAACAGTACGAGGAAGAGACCTTGATACAACGACACATGCCACATCCGGTCTGCGGCTGGGAGACCGTCAATCCACCTCGTATTGACCGGATAAAGCCTTCCCGAAACGTTTGGCCAAAAAAGTTCGATCAGTGTCCATGGCGGCTGACTAAATTGATAGATCGCATCGGCATGACTGCCGGGAACGGGCTCACGGAATAGTTGCTTCAAATTCGCGCCGAGTCCCAAATTATTTTGATTCGCAACCACCTGCCAGATATTCCGGACTTCGGCGGATCGGGCGCGCTCACTAACCCGCGTCGCCTGCCAAGTCGAGACGAGTTGCGCGGCACTCAAGCCGACAGTGCTGAGAACGATAACTGTGGGAACCGTGAGCTGGTGCCTTAATTCCGCCCATCGATTTGCATTGGCGCGCCGAGATCGAATCGAGAAAATTATCGAACTAATGACAACCACCCACAATGCAAAAAATGCCATTTGAGGGTCGCCGCCCAACACCATCAGCGCCAAAAACATACCAGTCAAAACGGGCCAGCCAATCCATCGCCGATTCGTTGCCCTCCTATACGCGCCAAACGCCCATGGCAACCACGCAGCACCTACCAGAAAAATAATGTTCGTCGTTTGAAAGGCCACTGGCCCAGAAAATCCGTACGAGATGCCGGCAACTGAACTCCACCAGGGTCGAACACCAAATCGGCGTGCCATCCAGCACGCCCCCAGACTTGCCACGAGCAAGTGACCCGACAAATAAAGGCCATAACGATAGGTATACGATTCAAACGGCAAACGGAAAATCAGTTTTCCCGGATAGAGCAGCGCGCTGGAAGTATCCGCGAGCGGTGAATAACCGAAATTCTCGTAGGGATTCCATAAAGGTAATCCGTTCGACTCCGTTTCCTCTTCAATCCAATGATAAAGCGGCCAGTAGAGAAACGCGGAATCGCGGTAACAAACAACTCGGTCACCCGAAAGCATCGGCCAACAAAACCAAATCCAGAATGCCAAGATCAATGCGCCCGGGCCCAATTGACGAATGAGCTTTCTGTTTTTGTTGACCGCGGTCGTCGGCTCATGAACTGCCAAGGCTCTCTTCCCTTCTGCCGATTCCCCAACCAGACCATCTCTAGCTAATCAGCTCTTCGCGAATTTTGCCTTCGTCGGTTGGACCGATCAATCGGTGATTCAGTCCTTGAAATGGAAAACTCAAGCGGAAAGGATCAAGCCCCAGCAGTCGCAAAAGCGTGGCTTGAAGATCGCGGACCGTCACTTTATTTTCTGTCACAAAGTAACCAAGTTCATCGGTCGTGCCGAAATCAAATCCCGGCTTCATGCCACCCCCCGCGAACAACATCGTAAAGCAATGGGGGTGATGATCACGCCCGAAGAACTTGGATCCACCGCGAGCTTCGTTCATCGAGGTTCGCCCAAACTCCCCCCCCCAAATCACCAATGTCTCGTCCAGAAGTCCGCGTTGTTTCAGGTCTTTGATCAACGTGCCAACGGGCCGATCAGTTTCCTTGCACTTTTGTACCAAGTGGTGATTGAGGTCATCATTGGGGCCGGTTCCATGCACATCCCAACCCCAATCGAAGAGTTGTACGAATCGAACGCCGCTTTCAACCAACCGCCGCGCCATCAAGCAATTGTTCGCAAAGGAACTTTTTTCCGGTTCGGCACCATAGGCTTCCAGCGTCTCCTTCGACTCTTTCGAAATATCGAAAGTCGCTGGGGCAGACGTCTGCATCCGAAAGGCCAGTTCGTATTGCTCAATCCGAGTCAAGGTTTCAGGATCGCCAAACGCTTGAGCTTGCATCTGATTCAGACGATTCAATGAATCCAAACTGGCGCGTCGCGTGGAAGTATCGATTCCTTTGGGGTTCGACAAAAACAAAATGGGTTCGCCCCCAGAACGGCATTGAACCCCCTGATAGACTCCTGGCAGAAACCCGTTCCCCCAGACCGCCTTTCCGGCCGCGGGATTATTTCCCCCCGAAACAAATACGACAAACCCAGGTAGATCCTGGTTCTCGGTTCCCAACCCATAGGTCACCCAACTCCCAAAACTGCCATAACCCGAGCGAGCATTTCCGGTATGCAAAAACAATTCGGCGGGCGCATGATTGAACTGGTCGGTTACCATCGAACGGACAATCGTCCACTCGTCGGCAACGGAGGCCATATTGGGAATCAATTCCGAAAAGTAACGTCCCGCTGCCCCAAATTGCTGAAACTTCGTTTGCGGCCCCAAGATCTTCGGATGTCCTTTGATGAAAGCAAATTTCTGATTCGCCAACAGACTCTCAGGACACGGCTGCATATGCAGGCGTTCCAATTCCGGCTTGTAATCAAACAGTTCAAATTGTGAAGGCGAACCGGCCATGTGCAGATAGATGACGTTTTTCGCTCGCGGGGGCAACGGTGGTTTGCGAGGGGCCATTGGCCCACGCGTTTCGTCACCCCGCACTGGTTGCGTCGAAAATGAAGCGGCCGCGATGGCACCCAAACCGATTTGACATTTTTGCAAAAAGTGGCGTCGAGTCTGAAACTGAACGCTCGCATCGCGAATGCTTGAAGGTTGAATTTGCTGAGGTCGCATATCGATCAATTCCGCGTTAAAGTTTCGTCCAAATTCAACAAGACATTGGCAATCACCGTCCAGCTCGCCAATTCGATAATTTCTGAGTCAGCGATCGGGTTTCCTTCGCCGTTCGTTTGCAGATCGGCTGAATCGCCAAACGCCAGAGCCTTGGCCTCGTCCAAACGTTCGCGATAGTGATTTCGCTGTTTTGTCAAAAGATCTTCCAACTCGGTTCGTTCTGGCTCCGACGGGTTTCGAGCCAGAACCAAGCGAAAAGCTAAAGCGAGTCGATCCGACTGATTGTTGCCGACGGATTCCTTTTGCAAACGAAGTGCCAGCGAGCGAGCACATTCCACGAAAGCGGGATCGTTCAACGTGACAAACGCCGCAACGGGCGTGTTGGTGTTGATTCTGCGCACGGTACAGGTTGTTCGATTAGTCCCGTCGAACGCCATGAAGGACGGATACAGATTGGTCCGTCGCACTAACGTGTACAGACCGCGACGATAGCGGTCTTCTCCCGGACTTGGGTCCCAATCAAGCGACCCGCCAAACGCGGCACTTAATCCTGATTTCGGTTGCGGAGGGCGAACTGGTGGACCATACATTTTCGGCGAAAGGAGCCCGCTGGTCGCCAGGGAAATGTCACGAATTTGTTCTGCGGTCAATCGATACCGCGCGCCGCGCGACAACAATCGGTTGTCAGGATCGCGCGCCAGTATTTCCTTAGTCACTCGCGAATCCTGTCGGTAAGTCGCCGACATCACAATTAATTTGCAGAGTTGCTTCATTGACCAGCCCCCAGCGCGAAACTCAGTCGCTAACCAATCCAGCAACTCCGGATGGGAGGGCACTGATCCTTGGCTACCGAAGTCTTCGCTCGTTTCAACGATCCCGCGACCAAAAATCTTTTCCCAATGTCGATTAACAGCCACGCGGGCGGTCAGAGGATTCTCCTCAGACATCAACCAATTCGCCATAACCAGTCGATCGACTCTCTGGTTCGCCGCTTTGGCAAATTCAGGCCAAAGTGCGGCCTCGACAACTTCGCCTTTGTTATAGAACGCCCCACCGACGGCGATGTGTGTTTGTCGGCGACCTTCTGTTGGCAAATCACGCATGATCGGCACTGTGATCGGAGAAACTTGATTCCGTTGGTTTGCCAATTGATCTCGACGAACAACCAGGCCGGCTTTGTCAGCTTCGTTCGCGATCTCAATTTGTTTTGAGATCTCGTTGATTGCAAATTGAAGTCGTTCGCGTTCCGCCGTTTGCTGAGGCGTAAACTGCTCGTAGAAGGGATAGTTATTGTCCATGTCACTGTCTTCTGATTGGTTGAAGATCGCGAACATCCGGTAGTAATCTTGGTGAGAAATCGGATCGAATTTGTGAGAGTGGCATTGGGCACAGCCGAACGTTGTACCCATCCAGACTGTCGCAGTCGTTGCGGTACGATCAACGATCGCCGCATGACGAAACTCTTCGTCGTCGGTTCCTCCCTCGGAATTCGTCATCGTGTTTCGATGAAAGGCCGTGGCAATCAACTGGTCCTCGGTAGGATTCGGCAACAGGTCGCCCGCCAACTGCTCGATGGTAAATTGATCGAACGGCAGATCTCGATTAAATGCCCGAATGACCCAATCGCGATAAAGCCAGATTTGACGAATATTGTCTTCCGCATAGCCTTGCGAATCCGCATAACGAGCGAGGTCTAGCCACATTCGCGCCCAGTGTTCGCCGTAGGCAGGATTGGCGAGCAAGGCATCGACCATTCGTTCGTAATTCTCGGCGGTTGGATTCGCGGAGAACTCTGCCACCTTCTCAGGTGGAGGCGGTAGACCGATTAAGTCGAGATACAATCGCCGGACAATTCGTTCAGGTGCCGCCTCGGCTGCAGGTTCTAGCGCTGCGGCTTCGAGTCGCTGCAATATAAAATAGTCAATTCCGTTTTTGGGCCAACTTTGGTTCGTGACTTTCGGCAACTCGGGGTTGATGATCGGTCGATAAGACCAATGAACATCGAATTCACCGCCCTGTTCAATCCAGCGACGAATCAACTCGATCTCGACAGTCTTTAATGATTCGGCATGGTCCGCAGGCGGCATCCGTTCGTCATCATCCGTGCTCTGAATTCTGCGGAACAATTCGCTTTCGCTGGGCGAGCCGCTCACAATCCCCCGCCTGCCGCTCTCACCACCAGATCGAGCCGACTCCTCGCGATGTAACGCAAAGCCCGATTCGCGGTGAGTCTCGTCAGGGCCGTGGCACGCGAAACAATTCTTGGAAAGAATCGGCCTAATCTGATGCGTGAAACTGATCTTCTCGTCCGCTAGGCAAACCTGCGTGCCAACGGCGACAATCAAAGTCATGAAAATTATTCGGTATCGAATCATGTTTCGCCATTCTTGAAGCGAGATTTTAAGACCTTTTATTATACCGTAACCCAATTCACTTTCGACCAACCAAAAGCCATCTAATCGATGATCCCTGATTTTAAGTCTCACGAACTCGATGCGGCGATTTCAGCAGCCGAGCGCGGTGGTGCCGAATTACAACGTCTGTTTGGGAAGCGGCAAGACAAACGCATCAAAGTTGAAAATGGCGAGAATCTTGGCCTGGTTACGGAAGCTGACCTGCTGTCTGAACAGGCGATCATCAGAGAACTTCGCCAGAGTTTTCCGGCAGACCAAATCGTTTCGGAAGAAAGCAAAATCGCCCAAGCTTCAACGAACGCTCGCGTTTGGATTGTGGACCCAATGGACGGCACGAATAACTTCGCACACGACATCCCGCACTTCGCGGTTTCAATCGGGCTTTGGTGTAACGGGGTACCAACTGTTGCCGTCGTTTTTAATCCGATTTCAAATGATTGGTTTGTCGCAGTCAAAGGGCAGGGGGCTTGGCACAACCAACAACGCCTTCGGGTCAGCGCGGAGAGCCAACTCGACGGCTCTTTGATCGCCATCGGATTCTACTACGATCGCGGCGAGATGATGGAATCAACGCTCACTTCCATCGGCGAGTTGTTTCGCAAGAACATTCATGGCGTTCGGCGATTTGGCGCTGCATCGCTCGATCTGGCTTGGGTCGCCACCGGACGATACGAAGCATTTTTCGAATATCGACTGGCACCTTGGGATTTTGCTGCCGGAGCTCTGCTGGTCCAAGAAGCCGGAGGCATGGTAACCAATACTCAAGGCAAACCTCTCGGCTTGAACCATTCCAGTTGTCTGGCCTCAAACGGCAAAATTCATGCGGAAGTCTTGCAAACGGTCTCCAAGAACTGGCCTGACTGACGAATGCATCTTGACGATATAATCTGACGGGCAAGCCATCAAATTTGCCCGTTGAATCCATCGAGACAAGTTCAAGGCACCGGCTTTCACGCCAAAAAATTCAATCCAAGAGTAATCTACTGTGGCTCGCTATTTTAGCTTCATCCTATTGCTGGTTGTCATCGGTGTTTTATCGGTATTGTTTTACCGAGTCATGGCGATTTTTCTGGTACCGATATTTTTGGCGATGCTGCTGGTTGTCATTTTTCGACCGATGCATTTGTGGTACACCAAGAAGATTCCACTTCCAAGTATCGCGGCATTGGCAACAACAGCATCCATCCTGCTTTTGGTGCTCGCTCCTCTTTCGCTATTGTTTGTGTTGGCTGCCAACGAAGGACGAATGGCTGCCCGACGATTTTCCAGCGACACGTTGCTCAACGGGGCGTTGAAGTTGAGGGATACCCTGCAATTGACTTTGCCTGAACTCAATGAATTGCGCGGAATCGAGTTGCATTTGGAAAAAATCTCTACGTTGCTGGACGAAGGCGACAATCAATCGGTTGAGAATGAACTGAAGTTGACAACGGCCGCGGCCAAACGATTTGCGGAAAAGGTCCAATTGCCGCTGGAAATCGTGACGCCGGAATCAGACTCGCCTCTAGCAATGTTTCGGTCCGCAACGAAAGTTGAGTTATGGTCAGCCTTCTTGTTCAATTTGGATCGCTTCAAGAAATTATTCAACGAGTCGCGGGCAGGTTCACAACCATCCGCAGAGACGACGGATAATGTCGCCAGCGAAACCAACTTAATTGCGGCGGATATCGATGCGGCGCAAGTCGATCAGTTTCAGAGCCTCCATCAAGCCAACCGTGAAACGATTTATTCCCTGGACGAGTTTTCGACGTTGTATTGTGGCGGCAAGTCATGGGCCTGGCTGAAGCGAATGGCGAACCCGAGCCGAGACGAAGTCAACGAATACGCCAAACAATTGCGCAACCTCTCGCGCGAACAACTCTTGACGATTGGTGGAGCAACCACGGTTTATGTCGGGCGGACGATTTTCGGACTGTTCATCATGATCATCAGCCTGTACTTCTTCCTGTTGGATGGGCCGAAAATGATTACGGCGATGCGCCGGCTTTCTCCTCTGGATGATGAGCACGAAAAAGAACTAATCCAGGAATTTGAACGCGTCAGCCGCGCAGTTGTGGTTGCGACCCTTTCGGCGGCGCTCGTGCAAGGACTGTTGGCCGGATTCGGCTTTTTCATGGTCGGCTTGGACAATGTGTTCTTGTTGTCGATGTTGACCGTTTGTTTCGCGATGATTCCATTTTTCGGAGCGGCTTCGATTTGGCTTCCATGCTGCATCTGGTTGGCATTCGTGGAAAATCGGTTAGGTGCTGCAATCGGTCTCGGGATTTATGGAGCCGTGATCGTTTCGCTGGCTGACAATATTATCAAACCCTACGTTCTGCACGGACAATCCAACATTCATCCGCTGGTTGCCTTGCTCAGCGTTTTAGGGGGTGTGGGTGCGCTCGGTCCAATCGGTATTTTGATCGGCCCGATGGTCGTGGCCTTCCTGCAAACTCTGCTCAAAATATTGCAGCGAGAATTAACGCAGATGGAACAAGTCCCCGAATCACTTGCAACTAGTTCAGGCGCAACCGCGATTTCGGTAACGCCGGAAAAGCGTCCGATCCTGTCTGGAAAGAAGAAAAAGAATTAGCTCTGGGTCAAATTGGGCGACCCAATTAAGCCGGCCATGAAAAATCATTTGCTCAGAGCCTGTCGAACAACTGTCAAGATTCGCGATTGAACATCGGCAAAGTCGGATTTGATGAAAGCGCCCGCGGCAGCTTTGTGGCCGCCGCCACCAAAGTTCGCCGCGACTTCATTGCAGGCGACAGCGCAGCGACTGCGAAAGCTGATTTTGAAGCCGCCCGTTGGTTGTTCAATCATGATCACGGCGAACTGGGTTCCGTCAATTTCTAGAGCTCCGTTGACCAGATCCTCAGTTTCGGTCGGTAGCGCGCCAGTCGCCGCATAGTCTTCTTTCAAAACATGGGTGTACGCGAGTCGACCATCAAGCTCCGTATTGATTCGGGACAAAACCAGACCCCGCAGCCTGACTCGCCCTGCAGTTTCTCGCTCATAAAGATCTTGATAAATCTGGGCGGGAACTGCTCCGGCACGCATTAACTTCCCAATTACCTCAAACGTATAATCGCTCACGCTGCCAAACCGAAACCAGCCAGTGTCAGTTGCAATCGCAGCGAACAATGGTACAGCAATTGCGACATTGAGTTGAACGCCCAACTGCTCGGCAGCCTCGACGACCAAGGTGCCGGTTGCTTCGGCTGACGTACGCTTAAAGATTTCGGCGTCCAATCCATCGTCCGAAACGTGATGATCGAGGATCATTCGCTTTGCCTGGGCATTCTCGATGACCGGCAGCATTGGCCCCAGCTGAATCTTCGCGCTCGTATCCAATATCAAAAAACAATCCGCATCAGCCAGTTCCGCTGGTTGGATACTGACATTGATTGCCAGGATTCGATTTTGAGGATCGATAAACTGCAAATTGGGTGGCGTTTGCTGACCGTTCACAATCCTGACTTTTTTGCCAAGTTGATCGAGAATTCCAGCCATTCCCAGTTCACTTCCCAAGGCATCGCAGTCGGGACGAATGTGACTCACCAGGACGAAATTATTATGTTCACGAATGATTTGTGAGAAGCGTTTCCAGTCGATTGACATTGAGTTAATTCCGAGTTCTTAGCACGGGCACGGTTGAATGATAAAAGGAATAGCCTAATCGAAACCTGATTTTTTTGCACGCGTCAGATGGTCGCTTCGCAGTCGAGAATTCGAATTTCTCTAACTCATGATTTACTCATGATGTTCCCGATGAGACTGCGGAAATTCCCGAGCGATGACTCGCGTGGCTTCAACATCCTGCAACAGTTGGTGCTGGAGTTCTTGAGGCGAGGAAAAGGACGAGATATCGCGAAGTCGTTCGATAAAGTCAACCTCGATCGTTCGTCCATAAAGCGAACCCTCGAAGTTCAGAATATGGGCCTCCACGCGCGGCAACTTCTGGCCGAAGGTAGGACTTGGGCCAATGTGGATTGCCGACCAATGCCAACGATGATTGATGAGGGTCCGCCCCGCGTAAACGCCGAATTTTGGAACTAAGGTATCGATGCCGTCCAGATTCGCAGTGGGAAATCCCAGCTTGCCACCCCGTGCATCACCATGGACGACGATACCGCGTATGCGATAGGGTTGGGTGAGCATCTCGCGAGCCAGACCAACTTCCCCCTCCTGAATTAACTTTCGAATGCGGCTGCTGCTGACAAGTTCATTCCCCATCGCATTGGGCGAAACGATTTCCAGAGCAATCGATCGTTCCCGGCACAATTCCGCCAATCGATCGACATTGCCCTCACGATTGTGGCCGAAGAAAAAATTTGGCCCTTCCACCATCGCCTTGGCTGCCAGCCGCTCGACAACGATCTTCTGAAAAAAATCGCTGTAGCTAAGTTCCAGCAGTTCGCGATCGGTCGGGTAAGCAATCATTGCATCGATGCCGATTTCCGCCAGCAGATCTGCCTTGCGATCCGTCCAAGTCAAAGGGGGAGGAGAACTCTCAGGGCGCAAAAGCCTCACCGGGTGTGGATCGAAGGTAAACACAATCGTGGGACCAATTACGTTCGTCGCGTGACGGTTCAGGGCCTCGACAATGGAACGATGTCCGTGATGAACCCCATCGAAATTACCGATCGCGACGGCTCCGCCGCGAAAGCGTGTGGGAAAATCGTTGAGGCTACGAAAGAGTTTCACTTGGATTCTCGGCAATGAGGAAAAGCACTAAATACGTTTGGGGGCTGGGAATTCGACAATAAAATGAGAGCCCCGCCCTGGCTCACTTTGCACGTTAATGCGGCCCCCGTGTGCCTCGAGAATTTTTTTGGCGGTTGGCAAACCCAATCCCGACCCACCTTCTTTGTTGGTGTAAAACGTCTTGAACATGTTGAGCAGGGTCTTGGGGTCGATTCCAGTACCGGTATCGATTAGGTCGAGGGCGACACCGGCGCGAGTCAAGCGAGTTCGCACGACCAACTGCCCGCCGTCCAACATCGCCTCCAGTGCATTCTTCACGAGGTTGATCAGCGCTGCCTGCAGCGTTTGAGAGTCCATGCGAATCAACGGCAACTCTGCGTCGAGATAGCGCAGGATTTCAACATGCTGAATTTTGGCTTGGGGAGAAAAAAAGTCGAGAACCTGATTGACTTGGTCGTTCAGGTTTCCCGGTTTCAATTCCAAACTGTTCATGCGAGTGAACCGCAAGAAATCCGATAATAGGTTTTCCAATCGCTGGCACTGACGATTGACTGTCTGGATTCGGTCTTTGGCCCGTCGAGCCTCCGGGGTGTCGATCTGTTCCATGTCTTCTGCCAGCAGCTCGACATTCATGCGAATGACGGCCAGCGGATTTTTGATTTCATGCGCCAATGAACCTGCCAGTCCCGCCAGTTCGTCGTATTGATCGCGCAGTGATTGGGGGCTGGCCAGACGCTCGATGGTTTCGGGGTCCAGTTTTTCCTCTTCCATCCGTTTTTCTCGCTCAAAGGATTGGCGAAGCATCAACAAAAAAGAGCGGGATCGAAATTGACCCCGCTCTTATGTTACCGATAACTGATTAATTCAGCCAACTGAGCGTGTCAGTTGGTTTGGGCTGCGATGAACTAGCGATCATAACGACCG
>JBEBGH010000101.1:0-15747 GCA_040081565.1 Pirellulaceae bacterium | reverse complement strand
AACCCATCAACTTCGGCACCCGGTGAATTTTCCGATTTCGCACCACCAATTTTCTCCAAACCGCAAACCGATGACGGTCAATTGCAATCAGTCCTGGGCGAACAAAAACAGTTAAGCTTGCAGCCGAATTCGTCGATCTCAAAGGCAGAGAAGCAAGAGTTGGAAAAGGTCATTCGAGAGCAGCAGGGAACTATCGATCGACTCAAGAAGGAAATTGAGTCGCTCCGAAATTCCTCGCGAAATAAGAACTACGACCCACCACTGGGAACCTAACAAACCGCCTGGACCTTGGTCAAAGGCAATTCAAAATAGTTTCGTGCATGCTCGCTTCGGCGGGGAACTGCACCACAAACACGGTCGACCCTAAACAGGTCGACCGTGTTTTTTTTGGCAACAAAAAACTTTCCGTCGCGGCACCAACGAGGCTCGCACCATTTAAGTCTTGGCTATAATGGCACAGGAACAAAAAATCTTCAGGTCGCGGGTTGCAAGCAATAAAAAATGGACTCCTCAAAAATTGCTGAAATCATTCGTGAGGTTTTGCGGTGGGAGAGCCGCTGCCTCGAGACCGCGGCCAACCGAATCGACGCGTCAACGTTTGGCGCTTTAGAGATTCTGAAGGGTTGCACGGGGCGGATCGTGGTAACGGGAATGGGAAAGATGGGACATGTCGCGCGGAAGGCGGCGGCAACCTTCTCCAGTACGGGTGCTCCGGCTTTCTTTTTGCACCCAAGCGAAGCCTTGCACGGTGACTTGGGGATGGTCGCTAAGGCCGATGTAGTGATCGTACTGTCGAACAGCGGTGAAACAGCCGAACTGTTGGAGTTGGTTCCGCATTTGGTTCGACAGGGGATTCCCTTGATCGCCCTGACTGGTCGTCGCGAAAGTACACTTGCCCGACGCAGCCAGGTCACACTGGATATTTCCGTAGCGCGCGAAGCAGATGAAATCTCTTCTGCTCCGACTGCGAGCACCATCGTCACGATGGCCATGTGTGATGCATTGGCGGTCGCGCTAATGCGAGTTCGAGGCTTCACCCGCGAACAGTTCGCCATTTTTCACCCAAGCGGCCATTTGGGTAAGAAGATGTTAACCACCGTTCAGGATGTTATGCATTCCGGCGAACGAATGCCGGTGGCGAGGCCGACGATCTCAATGCGTGAAGCCATCGTAGAAATGAGCAAGAAAGGACTGGGGTGCGTCGTTGCGATTGACGACCAAAGCCAAGTGGTCGGGATTTTGACCGACGGCGACTTACGGCGTTTGCTTGCCGCGAATCACAACCCTCTTTCCGAAACTTTGCAACAACACTTGGTACAACGTCCCAAGACCGTCAGATCCGATTTGTTGGCGGCTGAGGCTTTGCAGGTCATGGAACGGCATGCGATCACGGTTTTGCCGGTTGTCGATGCAAGCCAGCGGCTGGTGGGCGTGCTCCATTTGCATGCGCTGGTGCAAATCGGGTTGGCCTAAGTTGCCTTGATCGTTTACAGTTGGGCCTGTTAACCTGACTGCTCAAGCTGTCAACTCCTCAAGGCGATTTGAATGAACGGACCGGAAGCCGAAATCATCTATGATCCAAAGCCTGATTTGGCGGCACCGCGCAAATTGCTGAAGGGCATCTTCCAGGATTTGTTTTTTTCAGGTCGCGAGCTGGCTTGGCGGTTGTTCGTGCGAAATTTGCGCGGGATGTATCGCCAAACGCTGTTGGGCATGTTTTGGATTTTCTTACCGCCTATCGCAAACACGGCTATCTGGGTTTTTCTACGAAGTCGAAACGTGTTTGATTTTTCGCTGGGCGATTCGGCCGAAGCGTTGCGTGTGGATACCACGCTTTACATCCTCACCGGCATGATCTTGTGGCAGAGTTTTGTGGACGGCCTGCAAATGCCTTTGAATTCCGTGAGTTCCAATCGCGGGATGATTGGCCGCCTGAATTTCCCACGCGAGGCTTTGATTCTCGAAGGACTGTACGACCTGTTTTTCAATCTATTCATTCGGCTCCTGTTGCTGGTGCCGGCGTTTGCATTCTTGGGTGGCAGCTTACATTTTGGATTGTTGTTGGCCGTGCCACTGATTTTTTTGATGGTGATCTTCGCGGTCGGCTTGGGGTTAATTCTCATGCCGTTTGGGACGTTGTACCATGACATTCCGCGATTTATCTCGATCGCCTTGCCATTCTGGATGATCATTACGCCGATCATCTATTATTTGCCGAACCAGTCTCCCGCCTCGCTGCTCAATTGGTTCAACCCAGCCAGTCCGCTATTGGTGGCCAGCCGAGATAGTCTTCTGTTCGGAGGAACCGAGCATGTAGCGGCTACTCTGGTTTTCGGTGTTTTGGCAATTCCGGTTTTCTTCCTTGGGTTAGTCGTTTTCCGTGTCGCAATTCCGGCGATCGTCGAGCGAATGGTCGTGACATAAAATTTTCGCCGAGAAAGCCAACTGTTGCATGCAATCGAATCAAAATATTTTGGAAGTCGACCGCGTTTGGAAAAAGTTCTGCCGCAATCTGCGCCGCGCGATGTGGTACGGATTGCTCGATGTGGGCAACCAACTGAAGTTTTCTCGACCAAGTCTGCCGCCGCGTGATTTGCTGCGCGCGGGGGAATTCTTCGCCGTGAAGGACGCCACCTTTTCGATGCAGCCGGGTGAGTGCATTGGCTTGATCGGACCGAATGGTGCAGGCAAAAGTACGCTGCTGAAGATGATCACCGGACTGATTCGTCCGGACTCGGGGCAGATTCGCATTCGCGGGCGTGTCGGTGCCTTGATCGAATTGGGAACCGGCTTCAACCTGCAACTTTCCGGTCGCGAGAATATTTTTATCAACGGCACTGTTCTCGGATTGTCCAAACGTGAAATCGATCGGGCGCTTGAGGGGATCATCGAGTTCGCCGAACTGGGTTCCGTGATCGATGATCCGATCAAAACCTACAGTTCGGGGATGCGGATGCGTTTAGGTTTTTCCGTGGCGGCTCATTTGCGACCACAATTGTTGATCCTGGACGAGGTCCTCGCGGTTGGCGACGTTCGGTTTCGCATGAAGTGTTTCCAGCACTTTAACGACCTGGTGCAACAGGGGACATCGATTGTCCTTGTGACCCATGCCGTTTCCATGTTGCCGCGAGTGGCGACGCGTGTGATCGTGTGCGAGTCGGGACGAATCGCCTACGACGGCGAAGTCCAAAAGGGCTTGACGATTTACGAACAAGGCTTGGTGGAACAGGCGAGCCAAATCGGAAATCGTGCCGATCAACACTGGACGAATGCTCGGATCGTCGACGCCAAAATTTTGGACGATGCCGGCCAAGTGCGCAACGAATTCCAAACGGGCGAGACGATTGTCTTGCGATTGGAATTGGAATGTGAACAGACGGTCCCAAATGCGCGGGTTATTGCTGCGGTGGGTTCACCGGGGGCGGAAACGATTGCCTCCATGTCGACGCCCTATCAGAACTTTCGGTTTGATTTGTCCGGCGGAAAGACGTTCGTTGAATTAAAACTGGACAACGTGCCTTTGTTGTTGGGAGCGTATTTCTTTGATGTTTCGCTTTACGGCCAACAGTTGACTGACTTTTGCCATCGCCGCTCGGGAATCGGCGGTTTTCGAATTATTGGACCGGCGATTGATGTGAACGGAAACGGAATTAGTGGTTTGATCAAGTTCCACCATAAGTGGCATCAAGTTGAGCCAGACGAAGCCGTTAAGAAAAAAAGGGGCCGAGTTACGGCCCCTTGGTTTGTTTTAAAGTTGTTACTATGTGATCGTCGTCGATTAACGGCCGCCACCACCGCCAGTGCCGCCCGCTCCACCGGATCCGCCGCCCGCTCCTCCGCCTGCTCCACCACGTCCGCCGGAACCGGCGCCACTGCGTGAACCGCCTGGTCCGCCGCCTTGTCCACCTGCACCGCCCGCGCCACCTGATCCGCCACCGCCTGCTCCGCCTGCGCCACCACGACCTCCAGCGCCGGCGCTACCGCGCGAACCACCAGGTCCGCCGCCTTGACCACCCGCGCCGCCCGCGCCACCTGCACCACCACCTTGGCCGCCTGCTCCGCCCGCGCCACCAAAGCCTGAGCCGCCAGGTTGACCGGGTTGGCCACCTTGTCCAGCCATTTGTTGTTGCTTGACTTGTTGGGCCAGAGCGTTAAGACAGCTGCTCAATTCCGCCTTGTCTAACTTGCCATCTTTGTCTTGATCAAATTGCTGAAGCATCAGGTCTGCAAACGAGTTCGAATCAAAAGCACCCGTTCCACCCGGTTGCAATTGTCCCCCTTGAGGGCCGTTCGCTGGGTTACCCCTTTTGTTTTTCTGTTTCCCTGGACCGTCTTGAGCGATTGCCACTGTGGCGATCAAACTGAAAACAAGGCTGAGAATTAATGTCTGACGTTTCATTGGCTTCTCCAAAATTTGTTTGCGACTTCTGCTGCCCCTGTGGCAATCCTATTCGACCGGGAGGGCCAATGCAATTAATTTCTTGGCTATCAGCACCGATTTTGGGCGTGATTTCTGCGTCGTTAAAGTGTTGTAATCATTGCGAACCCGCGGCTTGCTTGCTCCTTAGTCAGACAGCAACTCGTCATAGCGCTCGTGAACTTTGGTCCGTGCCCAACTAATAACATCGGTGACGGAACGTGGCAATTCTGCCAATCGTACTCGCCGCAGGACACCGTTAAGCCGATTCATGAGGCTGCGATCTTCCAAGTAGTCAAACATGAATTTTTCGTTCATATACCGCGGCAGGAATTCCGAGAATCGTGTGGACGGCCGTAATGCCAACTGATTGATCGTGTCTAGCAAACAAACGGGATCGACCTTTGAGAGAGTCTCATAATAGCGATCTAGCGTTCCCGGCAGACGGTTTTCGATCTCGCTGTCAAGAAGCATTTCGACCATGACGTGAGCCGTGAATCGCGGCCGCATGCCGTGGTCACCAACCAGGTGCCGAGCCAGCTGCTGACTTAATTCGGAACAAATTTCGGCAAAAGCCGTTTGGCTGTGAAAGCGGTCATCATCGTCAAAATGCTGAACGATGCCCGCGGCGATTTCAGTGCCTTGAGACTTGGGACCGGGAGCCTGCAAAAAAATTTCCACGTTTTTTCTTTTGATTCGAGCTTGGCGGTCAACCATACTCAACCAATCCGGAACGCACGTACCGGCTGCGAAATGGGGGTCGTCGAGAAATCGAAACGCGTGCGCAAGGCAATTCATCGTGGTCCGTTAGCAAAAAATCTTGTTAGTCAATCGTAGTTCAGCCTCGTAGCGCCGGTCAACCTTGATCCACCAGCCCTCAGATCGAGCTACTCGATTTCCCAGCGAAAAACTATACTCAACTCACTATTACTCACGCCCGGGTCTCTATTTCGTGACCAGGGAAATTGACTCGCCCAGCTTAAGAGGACAATTCGTGGCACTAGCCGATTCTCAATCCAAGTGGCGGTCGATGTTGCCAGCGTTTTCAGCGCCGCCGAAAATTCACGTACTGATTTCCGCGATCGCGATCCTCGCGGTGTTTCGCCTGTACCTGATGGGTGGCGAAGAAATCATTCCGATGTCCATGGATTCGGAAAACTACGCTCGAAGCACGGTTCATTATTTGAAGGGTACTGCACAAGACTCAATTCCGTCTCAACGACCAGGAATGCCCCTGCTCGCACGTGGATTCGCCGCGCTGGGAATTCCATACGCGTTGGGCATGGAATTTCTTAATTTGATGATTGCGGGCGCCGGGGCAATCGCTGCCGGAAGGATTTTGCGGTCGGTCGTTGCGCCAATCGCGACGTTCGCCGGGATTGCCTACAGTCCTTGGCTCTGGAACCACAGTCGCATGTTCATGACGGAACCGCTCACGGCGGTTTTGTTGTTGGCCATGTGCGTTTCGGTGATTCCATTTTTTTTCGCGCCGTTCCATCGCTGGCGATTTGGTTGGGTGTCGCTGGCCACAATTCCCAGCTCGTTTCTCGTGATCACCCGACCCGAAGCCTTGGTCGTCTTATTCTTTTGGATCGCGGTGATTTTTGTTTTGTTGCTCGCCACGCGCAAACGAGGTTCCGCTCCTAGAATGCGAATTCGTCTCGGTTGGCTGCTGATCCCGATCATCGTGACCTACGGCCTGGTTGCGATTCTGAAAAACGTGCACGAAGAACGATATGGGGCTGCGGCTCTTTGTGTTACCGAAAATCCGGACTTTGTTGATCTCATGAACGCGCTCTATTCAATTGAGCCAGAGCAAAAAACCCGCTTCGCTCCGGTGACTATGCAAACACTGGCCGCTGCCTGTGATGTCAGCCCCAGTTTGAATGCAGTGCGCAATAAATTGTTGAATCCAAATCCAAACAACGTTGAGATCACGAAGCAATTGACTGGCGTAGAGGGCGAGGTCGGACCCATGTTGAACTGGCATCTGGTTTCGGCTTTCCATGGATCGCAAACCAAACTGAAATCGGCGGCTACGGAAATCCGTCAGGCCCAAGCGGACAACAAAATTGGCAAAAGATTTGCCTTTTATCCCATCGATCCGCTGTGGCAAGAATGGCTGCCGGAATTTCCTCAAAAGTTTTGCCGTGCCTTTTTCTTTTCGTATTGGCGTCTGAACTTTCACCCGTCGAGGGAATTCTTGCTCAAATCTAGCGATGACGTTGGCCCCTTAAGTGCCCAGAATTTTCAAGACGCCTTGCTGCTGCGACCGACACAATTTGCGACCGTTCAATGCCGGATTTTTGGTCAGACTTGGGATGTGCCCAAGTCCCAATTTTCAAAAGTCCGTGTGCTCGACGATCACGGTCGGGAACTTGCTTCCAGTGCTATCGATCATTCGGGCAGGTGGCCGAATTTCAACCTGACCTTTGGTTCCGAGCGATTGGATGAGTTTTCCGCCATCAGTTTGGAATTCAGTCAACCGGACGGCAAAACCGCTCAAATGACAATTGCCTTCACGAATGGACAGTGCCACAAGTTTCCGCAGAATGCCACCAAAGATGTCAAGGAAGCCTGGGGCATCGATACTTCCGTCAGCAAGCCACGGCCAGTCTGGCGAGACCGTTTAAAACTAAAAATCACAAAAGACTTCGGCCAAATCGTCAACGTGCTGGCGATAATTTGTTTCGTCGCTGGTGTCTGGCGACGTCCGCCGTTGAAGGTCCTCAATCGGTTAACCTGGCTGCTCATCTTCTTCGCAGCTTTCGTTTCTGCCCGCTGCGGCTATTACACCCTGGTCGAGGTCTGGTTGAGGTGGGGGCTTCGTCGGTACGTCGAACCGAACCAACTGACTTTGCTATTTGCCTTCATGCTATTCGCATTCTGGCTGGGGGCTATGCTGCGTTACTTTTTGATTGATCGTCGCCGCTGGAGAGCGAAGGCAGTTTGAGTTGGTTCTTCGAGCGTTTGAGCCAAAGAATACTCAGGAAGAAACTGGACAGTCCCATTTGGACGCCAAGTGTCAATAGAGTCACCGAGGGAATCGCCACGCGCATCACTTTTTGCGGATCTAGGGCACCAAATCCGGTCGACTCCCATCCTGAAGTTGCCGAAATCGTTCCAATCAAGCCCGCAATAAACATCAATCCGCCAGCAATTAAACCCGACTCCAGATTGAACCAGCGATTGACTCGGGCCATTTTGGGATCAGGCGGAAACAAACCCTCGTTGATCGCGAAAATCTTGGTGTGCACCGCAAACATCACCGCCTGGAAACCGAGAACGACCAAAGCCGAAGCGTAGAGCATTGTATGAATGTCAAACACCACCGACCCGATTTGCAATGGACCAAAATACAGCCGAGCAACAAGTAAAGCACCCAGGACCATCATCATGATTCCAGGAATCAAGAACAGCCAACGCGGGCTGTACATCAACAAAAATCTCAAGTGACGCCAACCATCTCGCCAACTGCGGAGATGTGGCGGACGACTGCGGCCATCGGGAGACAGGGTCGTGGGGACTTCCGTGATTTTCAAATCCATCAGGGTGGCCTTCACCACCATTTCACTGGCGAATTCCATCCCGGTGGTTTGCAATTGCATTCGTTCGGCGGCAGCTTTCGAGAACCCGCGCAGGCCGCAATGAAAGTCCTTGATCTTGTTCGTGAAAAACAGACGGCCGATGGCACTGAGAACAGGATTCCCCAGATACTTGTGCAACGGCGGCATGGCACCTGGGGCAATTCCGCCGCGAAATCGATTGCCCATTACCAGTTCATAGCCTTCGCGCAATTTTTCCAGAAACGGATGCAACGCCGTGAAGTCGTAACTATCGTCGGCGTCACCCATAATGATGTACTTGCCGCGCGCCGCATGGATACCGCCTTGTAGCGCCGCGCCGTAGCCACGCACGGGAATGGGTGCGACTCGCGCGCCACAGCGAACTGCAATTTCTCGCGATCCATCCGTGCTACCGTTGTCGGCAATTAGGACTTCGCCTTGCACGCCCATGTCGTCGAGACACTTACGAGCTTTCTTGATACAGGTCTCAAGTGTTTCAGCCTCATTCAAACAAGGCATCAACACGGTCAATTCCACGGATTGCGACGACTGGCGACCGAGTGAATAATTGGGAGTCACATTGATTTCCTTGGACATCGTATGGCAGCGCAAGGCTGCGAATTTGGCGGAAAGATTAGCATGAATGACGGAAACAGAGAAAGATCAATCCTATTTGGTCATCCGCAAATTTGCAAAATCCACGTGATCTGATAGATCAAATTGCTCGCCGGGCTCGACAATCAACTCGATTTGCTCGACGCCAGAAATATCCAGATCCAGCGGAATGGCCGGAACGTTACCCAAAATTTGGCGGTCAAACAACGTAATTCCGTCGCCCCGTACGAGAACCCGGCAATTGCCCCGCCCCTCCGTTTCGGCGTCAATCCCTACCCAGCCCAGCAATTTTTCGAATTTTCCCTGGTTCGGTACGACCAGCTTGCTGTAAGCCGAAAGGCCAATGCCTCGACGAAAGATTTGCCTTTTCCCGCCGTCCATCTGTAACGTCAACGGATTCCCCTCGACGCTTAAATTCCTCTGCCAAGGACGGTTCGGAGAAAAGATCGGTTTGGACTCGGCAACCAGACTCTCGATGTCAGATACAAAACGCAAACGGTCTGACCGAATTTCCAATCGCGATAAATGTTGGGCAGGAACAATGACGGTCTTCTCTCGAAGCTTCAACGTCAGATTTCCATTTTGCCAATCCTGCAGGTTGCCGTTCAGCCTTGAGCCGTCTGCAAAGATGGCCGAAAGCCCCGTCTCCGCCGATTTTCCGCCAGACAGGTTCGCAAACACAACCGCTAACACTTTGTCGCGGCTGATCGACCGGGACTTGCCCTCGAAGTTCAACAGGACTTTTTCCGCCGAAATCCCCTCGAGCACGCCTTCCAGCGTTACCGCCTGACCTTCACTCACCACCACGACTTGATCTTTGTCTGAAAGATCTTTGACCATCGCTTGGTCAACCGCCGTGTCGTTCTTCAAAATGATTGCCCGAACTAACTCCATGGAAACCGGTGACTGAATGACGGAGTCCGCGAAAGCGACCGCATCGCCATCCAAGACGAAGTTCTTCGCCCGAGCTTCACCGCCATCGACGAAAATCAGCCGCGATTGGCTCTTGTCAAATGCCGTTTCCGGAGTCGCGGTTTCGATCGACACCAAATCTGCCAGCGCCAACTTGCGATCCGAACCTTGTACCAGGAGATTCCCGCTGGAATCGATCCCCAGCAGTTGGATGTCCAGCGAACTGCCGTCAATCAACTCGACTTTCACGGGTATGCCGTCGGCGGTTGCAAAACTCGTCGCCAATAGAATCATGACGAGCCCAGTCAACAGCCAGCGACACGCATTGTTATTTTTCATCTTCACCGTTGTTACTCTGAGCCAATGAGTCATGCGTTGTAAGAATCCTGGAATTGAAAATGCGAGCGTGCAGCGTGGACAAACATTATTCCCGATGCAAGGTTGAATAACCACAAGGGAATGCCGGGGAAAAGACCGATTCTTAGCCCGATGACGGATTACAGTTCCTTTTTCTTGGATGACTTCGCGTTCTTCTTCGCTCGTTTTGGAGGACGCTTTTTGCTGCCCCGCAAGTCAATTCGGTCTCGCAAAGCAATCAAACAAATTTCCTGGCGGTTAAAGGCTAACTGGCGAGTTTTGACGACGTCGAAGCCCCATTCCTTCACTCGTTTTCGACAGGCCTCCAACTCATCGGCCAACTCCCAGTGTGTCAGCTTCAGCGTCAAGATCAGGCCTCGAAGATGCAAATGTTTGTTGTTCACAAAATCATTGACGGTGTCCAGCGTATAATTCGGTGCAACATTGAGGTCGGCAATGAGCCAACGCGCTCCCGCAAGCTCTTTCTTCGAAACATCTTTGCTCCGCATTTTCAAATGCAACACCTTGGGATGCTTGGCGATCTCGGGATCAAGGTCAGCGGGGTCGACTGCGACCACCTCGGTGCCTTGTTCCAGCAAGAATTCGGTGGCCCCTCCCGGTGCACTCCCCAACTCAATCACCAGGTCGCCGCGGCGCAACGGAAACTGGCTCCACTCGACGGCCTCAGCCAGTTTGTAATAAGCCCGACTGATTAGGTCGTCATCACGTTCCAGCGGCGGAACTCCACCGATCCAACGCGAGGGAATTGAGGAGGCAATGTGCCAGCCGATCCACCATTGATCAGGCTCCACCAACACGACGTCGACAACCGTTTGGTCGGCCTTGGCGGGGCGGTTAGGTCGCCGCGATCGACCGTGCTTTTGTTTGAGCGCTTGGGACAGCAACTGAGCTGCCGTTACAGCTAGCTCGGTATTAAACGGCTCGAAGCCTCCCGATCCGGGAATCGCGGCGTCTCTTTCCCAAACATGAAGTTGATCGAAGTCGATTGGGTCGATGAGCTGCAGGGCTTCCTCGACCAGGGTTACACTCTCGCTGTTCGTCACGCGGCCGATCGACCAACCGCTGGTTCGAGCAAACGTCGAGCGGAGAACAAAGTTCTTGGGCCATTTTGCCGTGAGCTTGAAGGTCAAAAAGCCGGGTCGGGAAAACGCTAGTCGCAATTCGGGATGGGCCGCCTCCAGCTCTGCTTTGCAGACCTTTTCCGCACCACGTTGACAGCAGACAAAAATAAATTGCGGTTCGTCCACGTTGTTGGCTTTCTGAAACTTGTATGTAATTTAAGGATTCATCTTAGTTGATCACTCCCTCAATCGACAATTCGCTGCGACGATTGTGACGAGTGACCTCCGGAGAGTAGTTTCGTGATACCGGCTTCCACATGCTCTGAGTCCATCCGGAGTCCCAAGAAGGCTAAGTCTGGACCAGTTCAGCGAGCGGAGCCGGAGGTCGTAGGCACGCAGGGAGGCGGCGGCGAATGTTCGTTCCGCTGCCACACTGGCATTCGAGTCCGTCGCGATTACAAACACTATCGTTGCCAGCCTGGAATCGCTGCGTCTGCTGGCTCACTGAGTCCGGTAGTCGGGACGGCACCGAACCTTGATTTGCTCATGTTTTTTAATATTCTGCAAAAAAAACGAAAATACTCTGAAAGAATCTCGATCCCCGTTCGTGAAGCTTAATGTGGCTAAGTTTGCCCATTAAGATTCTTGAGAATAGTCTCTCGTGGTTTTTTACTCTTCAGTTGTCGGTCCAGACGCCTAATGCGGGCGTCGATGGGTGGGTGCCGCGGTTGAGTCTTTGAAAAAGGTTGAGCAAATTGCGCGGTAACGACCCATCCTACTTGTGCTTTTTTAAAAGAAAGAAGAGAACGTGTTTACAAATCGTATTTTTGAATTTTGTTCTCGGCAGTTGGTGATGTTTGGGTGCGCCGCAGCTTTGGTGCTGACGAGCAATTTCACGCAACTCGCTGCGCAGCAAACCGCGAGTTCGTCGATTCAAGATAGTGGTCCCCGCGAAACGCTCGCTCAGATTAGTGCCTTGTTGAAGGCCGGCAAAGCCGAAGAGGCGGCCAAGCTGATGACCGAGCCGGCGGCGGACAATTATTTTGGAGGGCCGCTGTTTCAAGCCTGTATGCTGACCTCCGGCCGGATCGGGATCCCAGGACAAAGTGAGGAATATGACGCGGCACTGAAGAAGTTTGTCGAGACCTATGGTCTGAAGGACTACCAGCTTCCCAAGTGGTTTTTTGAAGGAGGACTTACCGAGCTGTCCAATCCCAGCTCGTCAAAAATGAGAGCGATTTATCAGGAGATTTTCGCCGTGATTGAGGCAGCCGGAAAAAGCCGCTGGGACGCTTTTAATGCCGTGAAAAAAGTTCACGAAGGCGGATTGCCGTCGGCAACTGAGCCGATATTCGCCCCATTCGTCTCGGAAGAGCTGAGCGGCGATGAGGCGCGGGTCGCAGTCGAGATCGAGTTTGGGATCCATGGGGGGGGTGAAGATGAAGAACTGAAGCTGAAGGCCAAAAGCTACCTAGACTTTGTCAAGATTGGCGGAACCTGGCGATACGCTGGAGTTAACGCGGAAGAATCTCAAGCCGCCGTTCGCGACGCAATGGCAACTTTGGAACAGTTCAAAGTCAAAACGATTGAAGATCCGGAATTCGCTGGAGAGGCGATCGATGGGGCGAAAGTCGATCTGGCTAAGTTCAAGGGGAAGGTGGTCTTGATTGACTTCTGGGGTACTTGGTGTGGACCTTGCATCGCCGAGTTCCCTGCGATGCGATTGATCTACGATGCGTTTCATAAGCATGGTTTTGAAATCATCGGCATTGCTGTCGATGAACAGGAAACTCTCAAGGAGTTTTTTACCAAGAATGATCCTCTGCCCTGGGCTAATCTTGCCGACAAGGAGGCAACGTTCGCTGAAAAATATGGAATCAAATCCTTCCCGACGGTCGTGATTATCGATCAAGAAGGGAAGCATGTTGCCACGAATGTGTTCGGCACGAAGCTGGTTGATGAACTGGTCGCACGGCTGAACCTCAATCCGGCTGACTTTGAGTGGCTGAAGGCTGACTTGAAGAAGCTGCATGGCCCGTCAGCAACTGAAGGCGGTGTGAAGAGGGTTGTCGCACCGAAGACCCTAGAGCGAAGCGACAAATAAATTTGTAGGGTGGGTAGCCCGACAGTCATCAATGGCGACATTCGGAAAGAACCCTCCACCGGTCGAACGTGGCGGGTTGCAGAGTGGGAATGAACTGAATGAACATTTAAGTTTGTTACCGAACGCTCAAGCGGAACAGGCTTTTCGCTTCACCTCTGCACAATTGGACTCGATTTGCGCGGAGCGGGCAGCCCGACTTCAACAGTGGCGTGAATTGATTGACGGCGAGACAATGGAGCTCTATTTTGTGGTCGGTGGCCAGACTCAGGTAACATCACCGACATGCTGAATGGAAATTCCGCATCAGGCTCAACTTCCCCTAACCAACGGAAACAACTGTGATGCAAAACTGGATTGCTTTGCTACGGGGTATCAACGTCGGCGGTCGAAATTCGCTGCCAATGGCGGAGCTTAAGGCGACATTCGAATCGTCTGGTTGCAGTTCGGTACAGACTTATATTCAAAGCGGAAACGTAGTGTTCGCATCTTCAGTGAGGTCTGGTCAGAGCTTAAGCAAGCGCCTGAGCGAAGCCGTCGAAGAAGAATTTGGTTTTCGACCAAGTATCTTGCTGCTGTCGGAGTCTGATTTTCGCGCCGCCATCGCAAACAATCCTTTTGCAAAGGCTGTAAAGGATCCGAAAACTCTACATTTTTTCTTTCTGGATTCACCTCCCAAATCACAGGATATGAAAGGGTTTGATAAACTCGCCTTGTCGACCGAGCGATACGAACTGATTGGCT
Organism: Pirellulaceae bacterium; assembly: GCA_040081565.1. Lineage (GTDB taxonomy): Bacteria > Planctomycetota > Planctomycetia > Pirellulales > Pirellulaceae > BJ22. The sequence goes on along the minus strand of JBEBGH010000101.1, from coordinate 1,953 downwards.
CCGTGTTTTACCTTTATACACCAGACGGTTTTGGCCGCTCGAAGCTTGCGGCTGGCGCGGAACGAAAGTTGGGTGTACCCGCGACCGCTCGAAATTTCACGACGGTCATGAAATTGTCCAAGATGCTGGTCCCAGACCTCAAATCGGCGAATGAGAAAACGGCCAAACCAAACCGCGGATCACGCAAGTCATAGGCTGCTAGCATCTCGGTTTTATCGCGATGTTAGTACATGCAAGGGAATGGCAGAACGCGCGAGATGAAGCGACAATACCAACGCGGCCAAGCGAAATACACCGGCTTGGCCTCTGAGCACCAAGGCATTGCATCGCCTGCCACACGTCCGTCATCCATTTTCGTTTAGATGAATAGCCATCATCTTCGAGTTGAGGAACCGGGCAAGTGGGGCAGAGATTTCGCGTTTTGGTATTTGAGGCACTTCGCCGTTGGGATAGACTTTCCTTGTGCTGGCGAACGAGTCGGCATCGCGCGGCAAAGGGATTGCGCCCGCAAAAACTTCGTCTGCATGATCAGGCAAGTTCCTTGCGCTAAACGCCAAGCTAATCAATTGGATCAGGGAGGTATCCCATGAACGACGAATTCAAGTTCATTCACGCAGCAGATTTTCATCTGGACGAGCCCATGTCTGGATTGCCCGAATTGCCGACGCATTTGAAGGGCGCATTGGTCGAAGCGCCTTACGTCGCTGCCAAACGAATCTTTGACTTGGCCGTCGCCGAAAAAGTGGACTTCGTATTGCTGGCGGGTGATTTGTTTGACATGGACGGTGGTGGTTGCCGACCGGCCGCGTTTCTGTTGTCCCAATTCGAACGACTGGCCGACAAAAACATTGCGGTGTATTGGTGCGGCGGAAAAATTGATCATCCCGACCGTTGGCCTGCAAACATTGAATTGCCGAAAAACGTCCGAACGTTTTCGACTTCGATTGTTGAAGAAGTCTACCACTCGCGCCGTGAGCATCCGATTGCGACCATCGTCGGCAGCGGCTATGACTCGCAACGACGCACCAGTGCCGACTTCGCCGTCGACTCCACGGAGGTTTTCCCGATTGGACTCGGCTACGGAGAATTCGAAACCAATTCGGCGACCTCCAAAAACATTCGGTATTGGGCTCAAGGTGGCAATCACCAGTATCAACAAATCGAGCGGGGCAGCGGTCTGGTCGTCTCCGCCGGGACGCCGCAAAGCCGAGAACCAAGCGAAAACGGTACCCACGGTTGCGTGCTGGTGCGGGTCGACGCGGCAGGAGCCATTCGATCGCATTTCGTCGAGACTGATACCTTCCGTTGGTTACCGCAAACCATTGCGATCGCGGAAAATTCGAGCCTGGATGAAATCAAAAACGTTATCGGCGAGCGAGCGCTGAAATTGGTAAGCGATCATCCCGACCGAATGCTGCTGGTTAATTGGCAAACTGAAACGCATGGTTCCTTCAATCCACAACTGCGAACTGAGGCTAACCGTGACGAAATCATGAAGTGGCTTCGTCGTGAATTCGGTACGGGACAAACCGGCCTATGGTCGGTCGCAATGGAGATCAACCCTCCGTCGAACTTGCCCGAAGGCTGGTACGAAGAGGACACGATTCTCGGTGACTTCCTGAGGGCCATTGGGCGATTCCAAAGCGATCCATCAATCAATCTGGCCCTTCACGACTACCTGCCAAAAAACATCGATACGGACATTGCGAATCCCATCGTTCGATTGAGTGGCGAACAACGGGATCAGATTTTGGCGGAGGCGGCGTTAACGGGTGTCGAATACCTGGCGGCTCAGCGCGATTGGAACGATGCGGCCGCCTCGAGTCAGGCTTGAACAAGACTAAAACAGCAACACGAAAAACGTGACTGATATTTTTGGAGACGAATCGTGAAAATTACGGACATACAAGTCGATGGCTTTGGCGTTTGGAAAGGCCTCACGGTCGACAATGT
>JBEBGH010000100.1:0-15776 GCA_040081565.1 Pirellulaceae bacterium | reverse complement strand
GACGTGGATTGTTGCCATCGCGATTGGCGACCCACAGGTCACCGTCATAGGAAAACGCGATATGCTCCTTGCTGATCGCCGGATTCTCCAGCATCCGAGTGTTGGTGACGTCTTGAGCCGTTGCCGCAATGCTCACGCAGCCGGTCAAGAAACAAGTTAACAAACCGCGAACTGATCCTGTCGCAATCATTCGATGACCTTCAATAATTCTGGAGCGAACGGAAATTCAAAGTCTCCAGAATAGTTGACGTGGAATGCCAAGTCGAGTTGCGGCTTCGTCGCGGACCAAGAAAGCGGCTTGAGCAGGCAGGTCTGACGCGAGAATTCTCAGGTTTGCCGGGAGTTCATGCGTTGGGCGAAGCGAGAGTTCAATACCGACATCGCAACCAAATAGCCAATGGTTGCACCCATAAGGACATCACTAGGCCAATGTGCATGAAAAATGATTCGCTGAAGGCAACCTAGAATTGCCATGACCAGAAACAACACTCGCCCATGTGGATAGAGCCAAGTCAGACTTAGCGCAAGGGCAACGACCGCCGCGCTGTGGCCGGACGGGTAAGATTGCGTGACCGACATCAAATTCCAGGATTGGTTTGAATCTGGATTGAGCCAACCCAACCACGACACGAAAGAACTTGTTGCCGGTTCGCTCAAATTAAAAAAATCGGCGGGACGCCAACGAACTACATTGACCTTTACGACATGCACAACGAGACTGGCCAGTAGTTGAGCGACGATGACCGGAATGAGCGCATACCTTCGACTTGGGTCAAGCGCAAATACCGCAGCCAGAATTAAGGTGATTCCGAATCCATGGGCGAAAAATTCGGTCATTTTCAAGGCACTAACGGCGTCGCCAGGCAGATTTTCTGTGCCCAGAAAACGCGAGATTTCAATATCCAGGGGCATCACTGCTAGGCTGGCAATGACCAACCCTCCGAGCAAAATGACCCGAGCGTACGTCCACGGCAAGACATGCGAATTGGCGATCGACGTGGTCGGCGAAGCGACCGAAACATGCCCGCTGGTGGAGCGGAGATTTGGCTTGCGTCTTGCGTTGCGACTGCGGCTCATAAGTTTATCGTTCGGCGGTGAAGTTCATCGGCGAAGCGAAGGTTAGCCTTTTCTTTTTGTTTGTTCAACCTGTAGTGATTCTTTTTCCGCAGCACTCATCGTCAGCCATAACAAGGAACCGAGCGCGGCAACGGCCAGCAGCAAGATTCGGAACAAGAATCCCACGACCACGCCCATGTTGGTACGGCCGGAATTGTCGGTATCGACGGGTGACAGGGCTTGATACTGTAGATCGAGAACGGCCTCCATCCCGCCCAGGCCTAATGGCAGTGGAGCCGAATTAGCAATCATTGAGATCGGCGCGATCGTCACATGCTGGCTTAAAGTCGGTTGCGCGCCGGCAGCAAACAACGCAATCCAATAAATCGCGACGACGAAAATAAAGTTAATTACGATGCTCATCCCGATCGCCAAGACGATTCCCAACTTCTTTTCACGAAACAAGAGCAAGACGTTGACCATGCGACTGATCAGCCCGCCAATCCAAGGCGTTCGCAAGGACCGTTCGTAAGCCAACAGCAGCCAACGCTTTGGTAATGTCACCGCAATCGCTAACCCGCCTAATCCCAGTCCGGAAACCCAAAGTAACAACAAACATGCCGATTCCAGCGCGAGCACCAGTTTCTCCGGCCCTTTTTCCTTGAGCAAATCCCAATCGTTGAGCCAATATCCAACCCCCGCACATGCCATCATGGTCAACAAGCCAATCACGCGGTCAAAAAATACTGACGCCAAGGCATACGCTTTTTTCCCCGGTGATCGACGGATGACATAATACGCGCGCAGTGAATCTGATCCGACAACCCCAAAGGCGATCAGTCCGAAAAACTGAGAGACGAAACCTATCTTAAGAGCGTCAACCATCGAAAGGCTTAAGTTCAGATTTCGCGCCAGGTAATGCCAACGAATGAAACTAATGGCATGTGCCAGCAGGATGACGACGAAAGCCGCAAGTAGCCAACCCCAGTTCTTGTCGTTGTCCCTCAACGATGCAAACTGGTCTTCGCGGACGGCCTTGGAGATCAAGTACCACAGGATCGCTGCCGAAATCAAAATCTTGAGGGCAATGAGCAGCTTTTTCAACGGAGATCCATCTGGTTAGTAGGGCAACGTCGGGGCGTTTTGCAATCGATCGGACAGGTCATCAAAGAGGGAGCCAGGAGCCGCAGACGGATCCTTCCATGTCTTCCAAATGCTGGATGCCAACGAGAGCGATTCATAATCAGGCCCGGTCTCATGCAGGAAGCAATGCAGTTTCGCTTCCACCACCTGCCGTTGTTCCCCATGTGATGCATTCCACCGACGAACTTGATAATCGAGTAAAGGTGCACGAAAGGGAAGACCAAAATCATTGGTCAGATTGCGGTGCAATTGCCGCCAGTTGTGCGTAGGTATCGTCCGTAGTACCGATTTGGGCATCTCAAAACTCACCTGATGCCCGGGTCGAAAGAGATCGACTTTCGCTTGGTCCTTCAGTCTCGCTTCGTAAACAAAGAACGGGCTGAGTTTCGGCGGCACGCCGAACATTTGAAATCGCTGGTCGACGGCCGTGACACGAGCCAGAACCCGGACGGGCGAAGGAATTCGATTCCCCACCAAACCCAACTGTTCGATATTGGCTAGATTCCAAAACACGGTCAGACCAATCATCACGAGGCAAATTCCCTCAATGGTCTGCCAGGCGAATTGCCTTGCTCCCGTAAAGCTGAACGTCAAAAGACTCTGCTTTTGGGCCCCTAAAATCCAGTTCCAAAACCCAGTTGGAATCAACGGCAGCCAAAGTGCAATACAAATCCAGGGGAACAAGCCGATCGACATCGAAAGTAAAATTCCCAAGTGAAACGACCAGTAGGCAAACATATTGAGAACCCGCCACGTTGTCGTACACCACGGACTTAACAGGAACCAAACGAACACCGCTTCAATAAACAACGTTCCCCAAGAAATAAGCTTGAGCAACAGCGGGTACTCCAGCAGTTCGCGACTGCCGGGCCGACAAAAAATGTCTAAATGCAAAACGTAGAACATGGCGTTACCTGAAAACCAAATTTCATTCCATTTGGCTTGGCCAGTGCAAAAATAAATTACAACCACTTGGATCAAGTAACCGGTTGTCGCCCACGAGACAAACCAGGTAGGTTCTGCAGCCGATTCGGGACTGCGGTGAAGTTTTGCCTTGATCATCCGGTCAATGGACCAATAGCGACTCAACGGCAAAAAGATGCTCCAGAACAACATTACCTTCAGGATAAAATCGCCTGCGGTAATCACGAGCGGGCCTCTAATTTGCGCCGATGCCACGAGGACCCAGGCGGCGATCATCGAGACGCGAGTCAACAACCCCACGGTCAAAAAGGCTCCGCAAACGGCTTGGGCCGCAAACAATGTGTACTGCCAAGAGGCGTCGCCGCTGAAAAGGTGCAGGGACCAAGTCCCAAACTTCCAGTCTGTTCCAGCAAAGATCGTGAAGTATTGGTCGACCATCGAGCGAGTGAAATAGCCGGAGTCGCTATACAGAGCTTCGATGTCTGGCCAGCGCATCGCGGCATCGAACATCAACAGCAGACCCAGGGCGATTCTCAACAGCGCGATACTGCGCAAGTCAAACCCGAAAACTCGTTCACGAGGAGTTAACGAAAGACTTTCCAAATTGGCGGCTTCGACGTCCATGTAAATTTCATGCTTCGGCAGCCGTCATCAAACTCGCGACTCTTTCGCGTTCAACTCGCGGCCTGCCCTTATTCCACTGACAATAAAACCGGCTGGAACCATCGTTGCGAACTTCCTCGGGTTTGTACCCTTTCGACAACATGTTCAATCAAATGCATGCTTCGAATCAGAACCAACGCGACGGCTTAGATTCTGAAGGTCCAGCGTAACACAAACAGGCCTTTTTCTGAAATGCTAAAAATCAATTCGCTGTTTTTTCGGAATCTTGACGATCTGCCGCAGGTTTGTTTTCCGGGACGTAAAGGGTTCGCGGACCGCCGCGAGGCATTGTGCCCGGCACCACAAATGGGCCAGCCGAAAATTCTTCGACGATGCGCTTGAGTTCCGCCGAGTCGACTGATTCGATTTCAATCAACCGCTCCGTCAGGGCTTCTAGAACAGGACGACGAACGGACAGTATATGGCGAACGCGTTCCATTGCGTCGTCGATGATTCGCTTTACTTCTTCGTCGATTTCGCGAGCAGTCTTTTCGCTGAATTGGCGACCGACTTCTTCCGTGACCGCGCCTGCCAAAAATGGACTGGTTCGGCTTTCGCGATAATTGACACGACCGAGTTTGCTCATGCCATATTGCATGACCATCGCCCGCGCGATGTTTGTCGCGCGTTCCAGATCGTTCGAAGCCCCCGTCGAAATATCTCCGTAGATCAACTCCTCCGTCAGCGTTCCGGCGAGCAAAATCTGCAACTGACTTTCCAGTTCGCCTTGAGTCATCAAGAATCGATCGTTGTCGGGGCGCTGCATGGTATAGCCCAAAGCCGCAAGTCCGCGGGGAATAATCGAAACTTTATGCACCGGGTCGGTATTTGGCAGGCTATAGGCCACGAGTGCGTGACCGCTTTCGTGAAACGCGACGCGTTGTTTTTCTTCGGGCGTCATCACACGTTTTTTCTTTTCCAGGCCGGCAGTCACGCGTTCAACGCCTTCATTGAACTCGTCCATGCCGACAGAATTCTTTTCTTTGCGTGCGGCCAGCAGGGCGGCTTCATTGACGAGGTTCGCCAAATCGGCACCGGCAAAACCGGGGCTGATGGCGGCAATCTTTTTCAGTTCGACGGTAGGGTCGAGTTTCACATTCTTGACGTGGACTTTCAGGATTTCTTCGCGGCCGGCGATATCGGGTCGATCCACGAGGACGTGTCGGTCGAAACGGCCCGGCCGCATCAAGGCTTGGTCCAACGTCTCCGGTCGATTGGTTGCCCCAACTACAATCACTCCGCTGTTGGAGCCGAAGCCATCCATTTCGACGAGCAACGCATTGAGAGTTTGTTCCCGCTCGTCTTGGCCGCCGACAATACTGCCGCCGCGTGTTTTTCCGAGTGCGTCGAGTTCATCAATAAAGATGATACAAGGTGCTTTGGCCTCGGCTTGTTGAAACATATCGCGAACGCGAGCCGCACCGACACCGACGAACATTTCAACAAAGTCGGAACCAGACAGGCTGAAAAACGGCACGCCGGCTTCGCCCGCAATGGCCTTGGCGAGTAACGTTTTACCAGTGCCCGGCGGTCCAACCAGCAACACGCCGCGGGGAATTCGTCCTCCGAGCCGTTGATATTTTTCCGGTGATTTAAGAAAGTCCACGATTTCGCGAACCTCTTCCACGGCTTCATCGATTCCTGCCACGTTATCGAACGTGACCGACAATTCTTCTTCTGCGTATAAGCGCCCGCGGCTGCGTCCGAACTGCAAAGGTCCACCGGAACCGCCCAATCGGCGCATCATCATGAAGAACAACAAAAAAATCATTCCCGCCATCAACAGAAACATACCGTAGCGGTCCCAGAATTTCGGACCATCGGCGACCTCCCAGGGGATGTTGTTTGCCTGCAGCAAAGACAACAGCTTTTGATCAGAAAAATCTGAGTTCAGTTTGTTGACAAAAAACGAAACACTTTTCTTGGTGTTGTCCGCCCCTTCGCCTGCAACGACTCGTTCATTGATTTTGCCGGTAATCGATCGCTCGCTAAGGACGATTTGCGTGGGTTCGCTGAGTTCGATTTGCCGTTGGTTGCGTGGGCCCTCCATGATGGTGATGGCCCCCAGGCTTTCCTTCGTATTGGTTGCCTGGTTTTGGTAACGCGTGTTTTTCAGCAAGCGCTCGAAGTCGGTGAACTTGAGCTCGCGATTGGTTTGCGTAAAGATCAGCAATCCGGTGACGAGCACGCCTACCAAAATCAGAACGACAAACCACAACAGGGAATTCCCGCTCTTGTCGCCATCACGTTTCGAATTATCGTTGTCCATTGAATCGTTTTTCGGGGTTCAGCTGATTGGTTGAAAAGGCGGAGAGGAACTTGTGATGGTAAAAGAACTTCTTTTCTGCTCAAGCCTCGAACCGGGGTTGTCTCCGCAATTGTTACCGCTGGAGGTCTCAAAAGGCAACCTGTGCCAGTTTTGACGGCATTTTTACGACCACCGCAGACCCGCAGATATACGGGGTCGTTAATCATTGATAATCACATTGGCGTGGGCGATAGGAGCCGAATGTGGCATAATGCCCCGGAACGGTGAGATTTAAGGGTCCCCAATCCACTGGCTCAATAATTTCCGCAAGCTGTATTGCGGTTGGCACCTACTGAAAATTGTTTGTCGAATTTCCGAACTGCAACATGCAAGAACCGAAAAATCTGGCCATCTTAGGCTCGACAGGCAGCATTGGTTGCAACACGTTGAAGGTCGCCCAAGAGCTGAGCCATATTCGGGTGTGGGCCTTGTCCGGATACTCAAATTTACAGTTGTTGCAAGAACAAGCACTTGCGCTGCGGCCCGATCGAGTCGTAGCCGCCTGTTCGCAAACCGCCGCGGAGTTCAAGTTTGACCTTGGATTAAGAGAGCGGCTTCGGACTGGTCCGGACGCATTGATTGAAGTTGCCGAAGACCCCGCAGTTGACATTGTGGTCGCTGCGATCGTCGGACAAGCCGGGTTGGCCAGCACATTGGCGGCGGTCCGCGCCGGGAAACGAGTGGCGCTGGCCAACAAAGAGGCTTTAGTCGTAGCTGGTGACCTAATGACACGAGCCGCGCGCGACTCTCGAGCTGAACTTGTTCCGGTCGACAGCGAACACAGCGCGATCTGGCAATCTGCATTGGCTGGCGACGCCAAAGAAATTCGCCGCGTCATTCTGACCGCCAGTGGTGGACCGTTTCGAAATTTTTCCGCGGAGCAACTGGCTCAAGTTACCGTCGCGGAAGCCTTGGATCATCCCAACTGGGAGATGGGGCAAAAAATCACGATTGATTCGGCCACGATGATCAATAAAGCCCTGGAGATGATCGAGGCGAAATGGTTGTTTGGGCTGCGACCTGATCAAATCGAGGTCATGATCCACCCTCAATCGATTGTCCATTCTCTGGTAGAATTCGTGGACGGTTCCGTGATCGCGCAACTCAGTCCGCCGGACATGAAGCTGCCGATTCAATACGCCTTGACCTATCCGCACCGGGTTCCGGGCATTGCCGAACGGATCGATTGGAGTTCGGCATGGCGACTGGAATTTTTTCCGCCGAATTCTTTGCAGCAGGCTGCATTGGATTTGGGGCGATACGTTTGCGAAAACACTGGAACCTGCGGAGCCGTTTTGAACGCGGCAAATGAGATTGCCGTGGCAGCCTTCCTGGCTGAGCGGATTTCTTTTAACGAAATAGTGCCGCGCTGTCGGGAAATTTTAGAACAACATAAAACGATAACCTCACCGACTTATGAGCAGTTGATTGCGGCTGATGAGTGGGCGAGACAGGAGATGAACAAGTGGATTTTTGCTTGATCGCGGCAGGTTTGATCGATTTGGAAACGATTTGGTCGATCGCGCGAGTCGTGTTGGGGCTGGGCTTCGTGGTTTTTGTTCACGAGCTGGGGCATTTTCTGGCCGCCAAGATGTGCGGTGTGAAATGCGAAAAGTTTTATGTTGGCTTTGATTTCTTCGACATCAAAATCGGTGATCGAGTTATCATTCCGCGTGCTCTTCTAAAATGGCGCTGGGGAGAAACCGAATACGGGATCGGCGTCATTCCACTTGGCGGATACGTAAAAATGCTGGGCCAGGAAGACAATCCGGGCCAGATCGAAGAAGAGAACAAACGTTCTCTGGCCGCCGGTAACGATTCAACGACAAATTCTGCAACTGCAGGACCGATTGACCGGGAACAGATTGACCCCCGCAGTTATCGAGCGAAATCCGTATTGCAACGCATGTGGATTATTTCGGCTGGCGTCATTTTCAACATTATCTTTGCCGTCATCCTCGCTGCAATTGCGTTTCGATCGGGAGTGAACTATCAACCAACGACGGTAGGCATGACCGTCATCGGTTCCGTTGCGTGGGAAGAGAATCTTGACGGCGCTACGTTTTTGCGAATCAACAATCGTCGCCTCGACGAAGGCTACGCACCCTTCATGGAAATCGTGCAACAAATCGGATTGGCTGGCACTGGAAATGAAGTCGAGCTTGAATACTTGCCTTTGGGCGAGTCGACGCCGCGAACGATTCGCGTCAAACCGATGCCTCGAGATATCGGTGGTGGACTTCGTTTGCCAATGCTTGGCGTTCAACCCGAACAAGGATTGCGTTTGGGCGCTGGCGACCCTACCGGAACCGGGTGGGCGGCGGACAAGGCCGGTTTGCTCGGTCTCGATCGGATCCTGGCGATCGACGGAAAACCGATGCAACAGTTTTCGGAGTTAAAACGGTTGCTCTCGCAGAACCCCGATAAGCCCGTGGAGTTTTCGGTCGAACGCCGTACTCCCGTGGAAGGTGGGGAACCAAAAGTCGAGACGTTGCCGATAAAGGTGGACGCTAACCCGATGCGAGAAATCGGGTTTGCCTTCGAGCTTGGTTCTATTGTTGCAATTCGAAATAATTCACCCGCGAGTCAAGCCGGGATTCAAAAGGGTGATCGATTGAAACTGCTTAACGGAGAGTTCATCGGCGACCCGTTTACTCTGGATCAACGGTTGATCGAGTTGCACCGCGCTGGCAAGGGTGATGTTGAATTGGTCGTCGAACGAAAAGATGGCGATCAAGTCACTGACGTCAAGTTGAAAGCAACGGTACGTCTCCCGCTGATTAATGGCAACTATGATGAATCGATTTTGTCGTTTGAATGTCTCGGAATTGCTTGCCAAATCATGGCGACGGTCAGTCAAGTCGAACCGGGATCCACGCTGGAAAAGGCCGGAGTCAAGATTGGAGATCGACTGGCGTCTTTCAAATACGAAATTGCTGAAGCATACGCAAATGCGGCGGATATGCAGGCTTTATCGAAACGCAATTCAGGGATGATTATCGATCCGCGGACCCAGGATTCAGAGCCGATGGGCTTTTTCGAATGGTTGGGTTCTCTTTTTGCTACACCTCCGAATCAAGCTACTCCACCAGTTTTTGTGTTGGGCATCCTGAATCGACTGCCCGAAGACACGAAGTACACGTTGACCTTCGTCCGAGGTGATAACGAAGCCATCGATTGCGAAGTCGTATCGCGATTATCGGATCGTTACTACCAGTCGACGCGCGGCATGCAAATGAGCTTGGTTTCGCGGGAGTATGTTTCGCCGACCTGGGGCGACGCTTTTCAACTGGGCGCGAAACAAGTTCGCTCGGACTTATCAACGATCATGAAGTCTCTCAAGCGTTTGGTAACCGGGGAGATTTCGCCCAAAGCGATTGGCGGCATCGGAACGATTGGCGTGGTGGCGACAACCGAGGCAGGCGAGGGCACGTCGCGATTGTTATTGTTCCTCACGATGTTGTCGGCAAATTTGGCGATTATCAATTTGCTGCCGATTCCGGTTTTAGACGGAGGGCACCTGATGTTCTTGGCTTATGAGGGAATCTTCCGGCGACCGGTGACGGAGCAAGTCCAAATTGCCTTGTCCTGGGTTGGATTGGTTTTTATCTTGGGCTTGATGAGCTTTGCCATTTTCATGGACATCACCCGTTTCATTGAGTGGTTAAGATAGCCGATGAGTGGCGAGTCTCCCGACCATGTTCGGCATCGACCACCAACGGCCTTGACGGAGCCGAGGCCGGTCATCGTCGCTTGTCCACAATTCAAAAGCGCAGTGAATTTATCCCGCATTGTCCGACTGGCAGGTTGCTGTGGAGTGAAGCACGTGATTGCCGGCGGCAATAATAAAGTCGATGCCTCAGTCGCGCGCGACGCTGCGGAAGAAGTAAAACTGGAGCGGCGGCGGTCCCTGGCGAGTCGACTGGCGGAACTCAAGGCCGAGGGGTTCCGGTTGGTTGGCCTCGAGCAGACCACGAACTCGCAGTCCCTCTATTCGTTTCAGTTTCCGCGCAAAATGGTCCTGGTCGTTGGGCATGAGCGAATCGGAATTGACGCGGAAATCATGCCCTTGCTCGATGCAGTTGTCGAGATTCCGGTCTATGGAATGCCCTTCAGCTACAACGTTGCGACGGCCACCACCATGGCTTTGTACGAGTACTGCAAACAGTTTCCGAACGGTTGATTAACTGTTCGGAGCTGGTAAGGGCGTGAAATCGACCTTTTCTTTTGGATTGTTTGGAATAAACTAGGTTGGAATCAAGAGGCCCTGCAAAACAACTTGTCGAGCTGAGCAACCAACGTCTTATCAACGCTCGGCGTTTACATTCCTTTTCCGGCGGTACGAGCGTGGAAAGAACACAGGTCGGGCCATTTCAAATTCTCGAGAAGCTGGGAGCAAATCGGCGGCAGCGCGTGTTTCGGGCGCGACAGGTTGAGCAAAACCGCGAGGTCGTGCTCAAGTTCATCAGTATTCCGCCAAAATACGACCGAGCGACTGCACTTGAGAAGCTTAATTACGAATTCACAATTCTGCGAACATTGCGGCATCCCAACCTCGTTCGCACCTATGGCGCGGGAGTTGACGGCGACGACATTTTCTTGGCCACAGAATTTATTGAAGGCGAATCGTTAGGTTCGATTTTGTCGCGCCGTGGACGGATGGCCGCCGATCAAGTTGTCGATGTGGCTCGGCAAATTTCTTTGTGCCTCGAATACTTGCATAGCCAAAGCCTGATCCACAGTAAATTGACGCCAGATAAAATTCTGCTCGATAAACAGGGAAACGTTCTTGTTTCCGATCTGCGTCTGAACCGTGCCAAAAAACGGCGTTGGGACAACATGCGACACCGCGACGCGGAATTGGCGGCCTATCTGGCGCCCGAGCAATTAACCGGATTCGCAACCGACAAGTCCGACATTTATTCGTTGGGCACGATCATGTACGAAATGTTGACCGGCCGCCTGCCGTTTCCGCCAGAGAACATTGCGCGGCTGACGCGGAGAAAACTTGAAGACAAAATCGAGTCAGTCGCAACCCAAGTGCTTTCTTGCCCGATTTGGCTTGATCGCCTGGTTATGCAGATGATTGACCCTGCACCGCGCAAACGGCCACATTCGGCTCATGCCGTTCGTTTATCCCTGGAGGAAATCGCTCGGATCGACGCCACCAATCGTTCGGCCCTCGATGAACTTTCCGGTTCATTCAATCCCTTGCACATCAATATGGATAAGGCCGAAGCTCGCGCTTTGATGGACAAGTCCGTGGGCGGGGCCAATCGAACAGTGTGGAATTGGCTTAATATCTTGGCGTTGACCGCGAGCTTGGTACTCGTGGTTTTGCTGATGTCGTATCTGTTGATTCCCGAGAGCAATCAGCAGATCATTCGATCCGCGGAACGCCTGCTCATTTCGAGGAATCCAGATGATTGGGGATCGGCTCGCCAAAAGTTGACGGCGTTGTTGGAAGCCACGCCCAGCGATGCGGATCGTGCGCGTGCTGAAGAATTAATTCTTTCATCGCGCCGCAAGACATTACTGGAGCAAGCCAAGAACGGCGTGTCCAATGCTCTCCAATCGGAAGCCGTGCGGGCTTTCGTTAATGCATATTCGTTCGAGCAGCAAAATGAATTCCGTTCAGCCTATGAAGGTTATCAAAGAATATTGAATGCCGAACCTCATCAAAAGGCTGAACCCTTCGTAATGCAGGAGGCGGAGGCGGGACGTGAGCGCACTGTCGATTTGCAAATCCTCCCGAACGGTTCGTCGGCGATTTCGAACTGGATCAAGAACGCGTCGATCCAAACGCAGGCAGAAAAAGAAATGTTGCTCAAGACCTTGGTAGCTTTAATTGATCGATTCGAGGGCGACCCCCGTTACAACACGCTCCTCGAATCGGCGACCAAGCGTCTCGAGGAATTGCAGAAAAAGCCAGAAGTGGTTCCCAACGAACCACCTAAAGGCGATTGACCGGCTGCCCCATTCGCGCTCAAGCCAACAACCATCGCAACCGTCAAACTCGCCAAGATTCGCGCAACTCACCGCAATGTGCAGCGTTTTTCTAACCCGTGCAGTTTTCGGAATAAGCACAGACGGTGGCTAGTCGATGTTGATTTTGGACCGAAGTTTTTCGGGAAATTGTGTACCGATTCAGAATGGACTCCAGCATTCACGGACGGAAAAGATGATTTTTACAACGTTGCTCTATTTTTGGTTTGCGATTTCAGCGGTGATTGATCCCTCGTTTGCCTTCCAGGTGATGAGGCCCGAGAACGGCGGAGGGAAGCGAACTGTCTTGAAGAAACATGAACCGGTGCAAATGCCAACGATTGAGTTTGCCTCCCAGCCTGCCCCAACGACCGTAAGTAAAAATGCAATGTTGGGGTTGGGCTCGATGACGGCGGAAACGTTGCAGGAAATAAGCGTTTGCCAATACTCCGTGTGGCAAAATCTGGGAGCCTGTGGACTCGATTTCGTTAATGAAAAAATCGACAACGTCAATACAATAATCATGGAGATTCAGGCGGAGCTGATCATTCGCCAATTGAATCGACTGGCCGAATGTCATGGCAATCCAGTGGCGACTATTGACCCATATTGGGCACACTATGAGTTGTTCGACACGCGGAAGATTGTGTTGGTCGACGCCTGCGCAGCAACGCCTCGTTCGTCCAACGGAACATTGCAAGGGATACGATTGGTCTACGAAACGGCACGCTTACGCTTGCAGGCAATTGCGGCCATGAGTCAATGGCTGGTTAAGAAGATCGAGACCTTTACCTACCTGTTGGAACATTCGTGGTCCGCAAAGAATGACTTGCGATTCTCTTGCAAACCTGACTTTGCAAAGTTGCAGAAATCAATGTCGAGTTCGTTTCTGCACGGGGAAGATCAGGAAACCAGGCCGATGGTCCGGGTGGCCAACCGACGTTGTAATGTTGTCGATTAAGCCGAAAATGCAGAGAAAGCCTGAAGATTTCCGCGAATGCCGTCCGCAACCAATGCAGTCAATTTAATAGATGGGGAGATTGTGTAGGGATTGAAGTCGGGAAATGAACAAAGTCAACAATACGTTGTTTGACTCAGGAGGTAGTTTTCCGATACAATTACGGGTAAGAGCGTCAGGGGCGACGCTTCTGAACTAAACTCTTGCCTAACCAAGCGTTAGTGCCAAAAAGCGGTGGATTGCAAGAAATCCATGTTTTTTGGCCAGGGTTAACCGACGTTTGGCAAGTCCGGGATTCTTCCAAGTCTCGGTTTGACGATTACGTTGATGGAACAATGTAGGCAAAATCGACTATTTTTTTGTAGAAATGTCGATCTAGCCAAAATAAGATAGAGTTGCGGCGGTGTTGGGCATCGCCGATTGTTTGCAGTGTTTGGCACTGTGAAAAACGAAATATAGGCAAGGCTGAGATTTTGAGTTATTTCGGGTCACTCAAGTTTCACTCTTTTGATTCGGTTTGGAGTTTACAGACATGATCAATCGTCGCTCTTTACGAGCCCTGTTGTCCGCGTTTATGGCAATAGGATTTATCACCACCACTGCGGAGCTTGTTCGGGCGCATGAGACTAATGACAGTCCGGCGGTTCGATTAGCTACCTTCGAGGATTCAACTGGCGAGACGACGTTCGCCTTGAGTATTCGTCCGCAGATTGATGTCGCGCCTTCACTGGCGAGTGACATCGTAATTTTTGTGGACACCTCGGCAACTCAAGCGGGCCTGTATCAACGGGACTCGATCGCGGTTGTTGAAAAAATGCTCAGCAAGTTGGGTGCTGACGACCGAGTGAAGCTGTTCGCGGTTGACACAGAAACGGTCGCCTTGGTCGATGCGTTTTCTGCATCCGATGCGAACGAAGTTGCCGTCGCAATGAAGAAACTTAGCCAACGCGTTCCTTTGGGAGCGACGAATCTGGCCCAGGCACTAGGGAGCATCAGCGACCAATTCGATGCACCTGTGGCTGACCGCAATCGCAGCGTGATTTATGTTGGCGATGGAATTTCTCGCGGTGGCTTGTTGCATCAGCAACGCCTGGAGAAGGTCATCGGCAAAATGACGGAGAACCGCATCTCATTTTCCTCGTATGCGATTGGTCCTCAACGCAATGTCGAACTGCTGGCAGCCCTGTCCAACCAATTGGGCGGCAATATCTTTGTCGACTCAGACGATGAAAACGCAATTGACAATGGCGCCAATGGCTTGAGCCAGACGGTGCACGGCGCAATCTTCTGGCCACAAACACCTGAATTGCCTGAAGCCATTGCGGAAATCTATCCCAAAAATGTTCCGCCCTTGCGGACCGACCGCGACACAATCATTATTGGGTCGTTGGCATCGCGCGAGGCCATGAAATTTACCTTGACTGGTGAGTTCAACGGGAAGCCAACCACGATGACTTGGCCGATTGTGGCTGAGGCTTCGAACATCGATTTCGCGTTTTTGCCAAAACTGGTGGAAATGGCTCGCAAGGATGGTGGCGCAACTCTGCCAACCATTGGCTCGGCAGGCTTGCTGGAAATGGCTCGCATTCTTTCAGCCGGCAGCCGGACCTTGACCCAATTGGGTGCCCAATCATTGCTGGACGGCAATTTGGCTGATGCAACCATGTTGGCGAAAAAGGCGTTGGAAACCGACCCTAGCAATATCGAAGCCGAGAACTTGGAAGCTATAGCCGAAAAGATGATTCAAGAAGGCGAGGGATCACTGCCAACCAAGCAGGAACCACAAGATCCAACCAACGTTAAACAGGATCCGAAACAAGAGGAATCGGCGAATTCGCTGGAGCTGATTGGCCCGGCCCGTCCGAAACAGGAAGAAATTGACCGAATCGTTGGCGAAGAGAAACAAGACGCCGGGCGTTTGTTGGGCGATGAGGAAGCTCGTCGTCGAGTCATCGGTTCAAAACTGAAGGCCGAAGTCGAGTATGAACTTTCTCGTTCACGCGAGGAATTTAAATCGAATCCGTCCGCCGCGGTTGATCGAATCAAGGCCGTGATTGACATTCTGGACCAAACTTCCGACGTTGACTCGGCGATGCGGGCTGACCTCCGTAATCGTTTGGAATCTTCCCTGATGTCGGCTCGGCAACGCAAATTGACATTCGATGACGCCACCGCCTTGAGTCAACAGAACATCGCGAAGGCTAATGAATTGGCCGAAGCGACGAATGACGTAATTCGTAAAGAGGAAAACCTGTCGCGATTGATCAATCGTTTTCACTCGTTGATGGAAGAGGGCAATTTCCAGGCGGCTGAAGAAGTTACGCTCGAAGCAACTCGTTTGGCTCCTGAATCGCCTGAATCAGCGGCTGCTAATGAATCAGCGCACATGATGAACAATTATCAATTGATGATTGAGTTGCGTCGGCAACGCGAATTCAACTTTATCGGTGCGATGTACCAAGCCGAGAAGTCGTCCGTCGGTTTCCCAGGTGATCCACCGTTGGTGTTCCCAGACGCGGAAACTTGGATTCAAAAGAAGGCCTTGCGAAAGAAATATCAAGATGTTCGTTTGGCCGGAAATCCGATTGATGAGCAGATTCTCGAAAAATTGGATCAGGTCGTTACTGCCGACTCTCCGTTAGGTCAGGCTTTCGATCAGGTTCCGTTCAGTGACCTTATGGCCACTATCAAAAAGGAATATGGCTTTAATGTGGTTCTGGACCAATCGGCGATTGATGA
>JBEBGH010000099.1:0-15798 GCA_040081565.1 Pirellulaceae bacterium | reverse complement strand
GAAATCCTGCAGGCCGCATTTATGAAGGCTGCAGAAAAAACGGATACCATTCGCGACGATGAACGAGTGGTTGCGTGGTTTTATCGGCTGTTACGCAATGCCATTATTGATTACTACCGCCGGAAAAGTACCGAGCGAAAGACGTTTGACAAGCTGAGCCAACTTTCGATCGAGGACACGGTTGTTGATCCGGAGCTGGAACGCGTCGTCTGCGAGTGCATTAACGACTTGATTCCGACCCTTAAGCCGGAGTATGCCGGAGTCTTACAGCAGGTCGACTTGCTGGGAGTCAGCATTCCAGAAGCGGCCAGTGCCTTGGGCATTACAGCAAACAATGCGCACGTGCGTCTTCATCGAGCCCGAGCCGCGTTGCATGAACGACTCGTTCAAACCTGCGGAACCTGCATGACCCACGGCTGCCTGGACTGCACGTGTAAATCCTGTTGAAGCACTGTAAGAGCTTCACGAAACCGGGGAGGGCAAAATTCGCTTGCCAACACCGGTAGGTTCTCGGGACTTACCTATCGATCCTCCCGCGAATCCGGCCACTTTTTGCCAGCCAACTTCAGCGAGGAGGTTTTAAAACGCAGAGACGCTGAGAGCGCAGAGAAACGCCGCGCGGGGGCCAACCGTACCGTCGAAATTTCGCCTTTTTTGGATCGCGCACTGTAAGTCGAATCGGACAGCCACGTCTGCCTTGGAAGAAAGCGGTTAAGCAATTCTTCATAAGGAGCGAAAAATGCAACTCAACTTCAAACGTTGGAGAAGGACTAGTCAACAGCATCCGGAGGGGTGTCATGTAAGGACTTTCGAGTCAAAGCCTTTGCACCACATGCAATCCAGCACCGGCTCTTCGAGCTGTTGCAATGACTCATGTTGTGCTCGATGCGCATCCAACATCGAAAAGTCGATCAACGAGCGCGTTAAAGAGTTGGCGGCGGGGCGAGATTTGGCACAGAAAATGCACGAATTCGGATTGGCGGATCTTTTATTGTGTGTGCCACTGACCGAAAGTGGCTACCGATTTTTGAAATATCAGTTTCGGATTGTTGACAATTATCTTTCGGAAAGCGACGCCAGCCATTCCGGCAACCGCTGGGGGGCTGTTTTCCACCTGCGATTGATCGGTGCCCGTATCCGTACCGCACGTGTGTCATCCACCAACTTTGCCGGGAACTGCGAAGAAGCACGATCACTTGATTCCGACTGCTGCGGTCGCTGACTGACACAAGCCACACGACAAAGAGTAATACACTAACACAAATCAGGATCCAATCATGGCTCACATGCACAAAACACTACCAGGCAAGACACTGCCGTCTAATGGTTTCGTCACCGACCCTGTATGCGGAATGACCATCGATCCGGCCGATGCTGCCGGATCGGAGAACTACCATGGAACAACGTTTCATTTCTGCAGCTCGCATTGCGAAACGAAGTTCAGGAAGAATCCGGAACAGTTCGCGAAGGAACCCGACACGCACGATGTCAGCGACGCCAAACACACAGAACAAGGTTACTCTGATCAGCCGCACAAGCATGTCGACGTGCCGAATAAGGCCGAGATTGCCTCGGGAACGACAATTTACACTTGCCCGATGCACCCCGAGATCGAACAGGATCATCCGGGAGACTGCCCCATTTGCGGCATGTCGCTAGAACCGAAAACGGCGACCGCAGTCGACGAGGACAATTCCGAATTGATCGACATGACGCGGCGATTGTGGATTGGCGGTCTGTTGACGCTGCCGGTGTTTGTCCTGGCGATGTTGCACCTTTTTCCCATCGCGACCCTGCAGACGATCGGCGACAGCCATCTGTCCCGCTGGATTCAATTCGCCTTGACGACGCCCGTTGTGTTTTGGGCTGCCGCGCCGTTCTTTCGTCGTGGCTGGCGATCTCTGGTCTCGCGAAACCTGAACATGTTCACGCTCATCTCAATCGGTGTCGGTGCAGCCTATGTCTTCAGCGTCATCGCCCTGTTCGTGCCGACCTTGTTTCCTCACGCGATGCAACATGGCGGCGATTCGGTGCCTGCAGCGAAACTGGTACCGGAAACTACCGGCCTCGCGCGAGGCGATGGCTTGCAGGCCAAGGTCACAATGCGTGATCCAAAAGAAGGCTCGCGAGTTGTTTCATTTCAACTTCAACAAGATGACCAACAACCGGTTCATGATCTGGAACCGTACCTTGGAGCCATGGGGCATCTGGTAGTCGTGAGTGCCATCGGCAAAGACTACGTGCATGCCCATCCACTCACGGAAAGTTCCGCCGACGGCAAAGTCGAGTTCGAGGTCCATTTCCCTCGACTGGGTATTTACAAACTTTGGGGACAGTTTCAGCGAAGCGGACGGGTTTACACACTTCCAATCGTCCTCGACATCGGGGAAAATCCAAAGGTAAACCAATAAATGCGGCGGGATTCGAGATGTAAGCCAAACTCTATTTTGAAGGGAGAGAAATGCCATGTCTGCCTACTGCTTATTTCAGAACCTCAAAATCACCAATCCATCCAAAATGGCGGAGTATGCGGAAAGGGTCAAACCGGTAACGGAATCCTTCGGCGGGCGATATGTGGTGTTGGGTGGTGAAGTCCAGCTGAAAGAAGGTGATTGGACCCCGGTCTGGCCAGTCATCATCGAATTTCCGAACATGCAAGCCGCCAACGATTGGTACGACTCAACGGAATATGCCCCGCTGAAGGCGCTGAGAATGGTGGCTGGCGAGTTCAGCGCCGTGTTCATTGATGGAATCTCCAGCTGACCCGCCAAAACATTTTCAGACTCCACTTCTTTTTCAAGGAGATCGTTTCATGCCAATTCAATCGAAAACAGCGCCCGCAAAGATCCCCGCCAGCCAATGGCTCAGCGCAGGCAAATCGCTTCGGGGTCTGCTCGAAGGAAAAAGCGTGAATACAGGTATCACGCTGATTCGTTACGTTACGGATGTCGTGGGAGAAGGCCCAACGCTGCACGTTCATCCGTACGACGAAATCTTTACGATCACAGAAGGTCGAGCCCGATTCACTGTTGGCGATCAAGTCATCGACGCCGAAGCCGGCGACGTTGTGCTGGGGCCAGCCAACATCCCGCACGGCTATCAAAACCTCGGGCCCGGACGACTTGACTCGCTCGACATTCACCTCAGCCCAGAATGGATTCAATTCAATCTGGCGAACGGATGGGACCAATCGAAAGTTCTCATTTCAGCTGAGTCAAAGGTTTGATTCCCGCAAGACCAATCCTGAGCTTGCTTCACTGCCGATTTTGTTAAGAATTAATGCCTGCGCGGCAACTATCAGTGACCAAAGGTGTCCGAATCGAATCGACAATCGTTTGCGTTCATTGTAAAATCTTAGGCAAGATTTGCCGAAAGGAAGCAAAGTGAAGCTAAAACAAAACAAAGTACATCAAGGGGATTGCGTTGACCTGCTAAAGCAGCTCGAGGCAGGAAGTGTAGACTTAGTATTTGCAGATCCGCCGTTCAATATCGGTTACGAGTACGATGTCTACAACGACGCGCAATCAACGCAAGACTATCTGGAATGGTGCAGTCAATGGATTAAAGGCGTTCATCGTTCATTGAAGCCGGACGGTACGTTTTGGCTGGCAATCGGCGATGAATATGCGGCCGAGCTGAAAATCGAGTCGCAAAAGGTAGGTTTTAGTTGTCGAAGTTGGGTGATCTGGTACTACACATTTGGTGTTAATTGTGTAAACGGATTTAGCCGTTCGCATACCCATCTTTTTCACTTCGTGAAAGACAAAAATCAGTTTACGTTCAATCGTCCTAACCCGCAGATCCGCGTTAAATCAGCGCGCCAACTTGTTTATGCGGATAATCGTGCGAACCCTAACGGGCGTTTGCCGGATAACACGTGGATTACACGCCCGCAAGACACTCCGGAGTCGTTCAGCCCGCAACACGACATGTGGTATTTTGCACGTGTCGCTGGAACGTTTAAAGAGCGCGAGGGCTTTCATGGTTGCCAAATGCCAGAACAACTCTTGGCACGAATCGTCCTAACGTCTAGTCGACCTCAAGACCTTGTTCTTGATCCGTTCGGCGGAAGCGGGACAACTTTATGTGTTGCCAAGAAACTAGGACGCCGCTGGATGGGATTTGAGCTGTCAGAGGCCTATGTCAATTATATTAACCAGCGACTCGAAAGAACGTCATTAGGAGAGGCAATAGACGGCCCCGAAGATCCAATTGAAAGTTCTCCTAGCACGGCGCATGGCAAGCAACGGAAAAAGCAGTTTGATTTGGAAACAGAAAAGGTAGTTATTGAAGCCTACAAACGCTTGAGTTACCCGGCAGACTACTTGCTATGCAACAAAGAGTTGAACAAAGAGTTCGTAAGTTCCTGCCTTAAAAAAGGGATCGGGGGCAATGCCTTTCTTTGGAACCGCTATCTGCTGACGCTGCGAAAAGCTGGTAAGCTTCCTCGGGCGACAAAACGTCCAACTCAATTCACTTCCGATATGCTTAGTCTTTTCGGATTTGCAAGCGAAGTTGCATGGCGTTTATTGGCGATTGACTACCAAAAGACGCTTGACGATATCCTTTGCTCTCCTGAGTTTGCAGAAGAATTCGATCGGTTGGCTATTGAGTTTGGACCAAAAGACGTTGAAATTGCCTCGTTGGACTACCGACGGGCAGCGCTCTCAATCCGAAAACGATCACATGTCGCAAGGGAGTCAGCGGCGGCAAAATTCAGCGAATGGATTTCAAAAAAGAAACGATTGCCGGTGCTTGACCTTGGTGCTGAATCTTTGGAACGGTTGGAGCAACCAGGCGTTTTCTTGCTTTGCGCTGGAGACACTGGGTTCTATGCAGGTGAAAGCAACAATATGCGTGCCCAGCTTGAGCGTGTTTTGGATAACGAAAAATGGGCGAGTCTTGAACCAAGTTCTGTCAAATATGTTCCACTGAGCGAGAATCTGAGCAGCCAGTATGCCCTGAAATCGGCATTAGCAATGCGAGAGCACCCGCTGTTGAATTGTCGACTATTGATGCAAAACTCCGAGCTTGCCAGGAAGTCGAAATGACGGACAGCAATGCGAAACGTTGCCTTGCCATTTGTCCACTTTTCGAAGCGGAACTTCTGCTGCGGTTAATGCTGTCCAACTGGCAACACCCTTTCGCCGACGACGAAACTTTTCGGCAGGGATTGTTAGAATCTGCCACAGAGTTGCTACTTACCGCGTCCGGTGACGACTGTAATGAAGTCTTTATTGAAGGCCTCAAGTCTAGCGAAATGAATTTCGTTGCTGCTGTTTGGTACGCGGAGTGGTGCGGCGTTCAGGACGATTCTCACGAACGTGAGTTGCGAAATCTCTGGTTGAAAAATCTCCGTCGCTCACTTCCTTCTTGTTTCTGTTCTACTGACTTGTTGGAATCATGACGAATCTTAGACCGAAAAACTTATTGTTGACATTCAACGATCTTCCGTTACAAGAGGCGGTGAAAAAACTATTCGATGACCCGTCTTTCGTGCGTTCAGAGTCATTATTGATAACCGACATCGGACGCGAGTGGGTGCTGCAAAAAGTTATCGCAAATTTACCAAAAGAACTAATCGGACACTACCGTTTTGAACACATCCTGTTGAGTGTCAATCAGTTTCGAAAACTGAACAAAGAACACATCCACAAGCGGCTTATTGTTTTGGCTCATGCCAGAAACATGAAGTTGCCTCATTGCTTTTATCAAGGGAAGGTTTCGTCTCAGTGTTCCGAAGACGTTGACCTTGATCGCGTTAAGCCTGGAAAACGCGGAGGCGAATACACGATCGACAATACGGTTCTTAGTTGCTCAAGGCACAACCGTCAAAGAGGATGTACTGAAGTTGTAAGCTACTGGAATCAGTAGGCAATAAGTGCCTTTGTTTTCTTGCCCAACCAGCGGCCAAGCTCAAGGAGCGTTACACCCGACCAGCGGCGGCCTCCATGCTGCCATCTACGGATACCGTGAACTCGTGAGCCGCACGGCGCTGGCAGCTGGTGAAGCGTTTCTAAAAACCGGCGGCTAGAGCTTTGCCGCTCACATTCACTGGGAAACAAGTTGATCGCTAAGTGCGGCAGGTTGAGTCTTGGGAAAGGTGTGCGAGCGCGGATTGGCGGGCGTGGAAAGGGACCAAGCGGGCAAACACCAATAACGCACGCCGTTTAGGCGGAATGAATTCGCGAGACTTGCATGCCCCAGATCCGCTCACCCCCGCCCCTCTATCCGAAACGGGGCGAGGGGAGAATGTGTAAATTTTTTTTCTAGAAAATTTCCCAAATTGCTGTCCCCTTTTTTGGCCGGTTGCGCAAATACTCTGTGACGGCGAATTTGCTGAGCGAGGTCTTCACGTGGCGGGATGATGAAACCAGAACAAGTCTTCGAAATCCTGATGCGGGAAAATGCCGACATGCTGCTGGCGTATTTGCGGTCGGCGGTTCGCGATGAACATGCGGTCGATGACTTGTTCCAGGAAACGATGCTCGTCGCTTGGCGAAAGCTCGAGCTGTACGATCGCGAACGGCCCTTTGGAGCTTGGCTGCGCGGGATCGCGGGAAATCTGGCTTTGGCTCATTTCCGTGAACGTGCACGGCAAGATCAACCGCTAGATGAAGCGTCGCTGGATTGGCTTGAAGCGCGATTCGCCAAAATCCACAAACTCGGCGGCGATACGCTAGGCGAAAAATTGTCGGCTCTTCGCGATTGCGTGCAGGCGTTACCGGAAGAATATCGGCAACCGGTTCAGTTGCGATATGCCGAGTCGTTGTCGCTGTCCGAAATTGGCGACGCGCTGCAACTGGCGACGGAGACTTTGAAAAAGCGGTTGACGCGGGCGAAGCTGCGATTGGCCGATTGCCTCGAACGCAAACTGGCGGCGGCAGGTGAACTGACATGAACAACGAACACACATCTAACGACGGAAATCGCGAAGCCCTCATCGAAGCGCTGCTCACCGCCGCTTATGTCGACGAACGAACGGCGGTGACGAACAGGGTCGACCAAGTCATGCGGCAGATCGAACTCGAAAAAGGCACCCCGCGTCGACCGGCTTATGAAGCCACTCGCGTGACACGACGAACTTGGAATCGCTGGGTCTCCTGGACAATTGCGGCCTCGTTGCTCGCTGCGATGTTTATCGGCCTGCAGTATTTCAGCCCGGCCCAACAAGCATTGGCGGCGATCGAACAAAGCCTCGCGGCGGCGGCGGAACAAATTGCGAGAAAATATTTGATCACCGTGACCTTTAAAGACGGCAGGAAATCCCGCGTGGTCGAAAACGATTTGTACGTACAAGGCAATGACCGATTCGCATTGCGGCACCCCGCACTTCTGCCAGGGGCTGATCTGTGGCTGGGCAAGAACGGCGATCAGACTTGGGTCGTCCCCGCGATCGGGCCGGTCCGAACGGGAAATGACCTTGCTCTCAGTCGGTGGTTGAGTTCCCAAGAGCAAGTGTCAACGCCGTATCTGCACGTCACAACTGTTCTGGATCGAATGTCGCGCGGCTACCGACTGCGGGAGATGGGCGAAACGACGATTCGCTCGGCTGCCGGCAACGAAGTTGTCTGTCGGCACGTTGTCGGTGAATTGAAAAGCGAAGCCAACCAAAAATTACCCGCAACGATTGAACTGTGGTCGGACGCGCAGTCCGGTGTGGCGATGCGAATCGAAGCTCGCTGGCTGCTATCGGCGACCGAATCAGGTCGCGAAAAAGTTGTCATCGAATTCGCCGACCAACCGAACTTGCCGGACAACTGGTTTGATGCCGAAGGACATTACTCGGGCTCACGCCGAAAAATCACACTCGACACGAAGGAAAACGAATGAAACGCATTTCATACTTGGCGTTGATTCAAATATTGTTCGGTGCAGCGTGTGCATGGAGTCAAGAATCAGCGACCGCGACAACCAAAACCAATCGTACGGCAGCAGTGACTTTTTCCAGCGACATTGCGACGATCATTTATGACAAATGTTCGTCCTGCCATCGGCCCGGCCAGGTCGGCCCATTTCCGCTGTTGACTTTCGACGACGTGAAGAAACGAGCTTCGACGATCGAAGCGGTGATCGAAAACGACTACATGCCGCCGTGGAAACCCGTCAATCACAACGTTCAATTTTCCAATGACCGTAGCTTGAGCAAGTCGCAAAAAGAAAAACTGCGGCAGTGGATTGCCGCGGACTGCCCGGAGGGAGACCGAGTTGCGATGCCAACGCCTCCCGAATTTCCCGATGGCTGGAGCCTCGGCAAGCCCGATCTGATCGTGAAGATGAACGGTCAATTTGAAATTCCCGCCGATGGCCCGGACATTTATCGTTCGTTCGTGTTTCCGCTCCAGCTCCCTGAAGACAAATGGGTGAAGGCAATCGAATTGCGCTCAAGCGCGAAATCGGCAATGCATCACGCGTTGTTCTTCCTGGATTTGTCCGGCAACGCGCGAAAGATGGACGGCTCGGATGGCAAAGCCGGGATTTCGGGCATGGGCTTTCTCGCTGACTTTGGTGGCGCCGCTGGTGGCAATCAAACGGGCGGTGGTGGTCTGCTGAGTCGACTGGGCGGTCAGCGTAATCAGCGTGGAACCAGCGCGATGGAGGACGGTCGGATTGATGGTGCGCTGGCTCGCGGATTGGGCGGGTACGTGCCGGGAGCGATGCCGACCAAGCTGCCAGGGGACTTGGCGATGGCATTGCCCAAAGGTTCGGACATCGTGATGCAAACGCACTTCCATCCGTCAGGAAAGCGCGAAACCGAACAAGCCGAAATGGCATTGTACTTTGCTGATCGGCCCCCTTCGAAACAACTTGTGCCGATCCAAGTTCCCGCGATGTTCGGCTTTGGAGCCAACATCGATATTCCGGCCGGCGAGAAAAATTTTCGCGTCACCGACTCCTTCACGCTGCCGATCGACGTCAAGGCAATCAGCGTCGGCGGTCACGCACATTACATTTGCCGCGAGATGAAGATGATCGCACGCACGCCAACTGGAACAGAAATCACCTTGATGCAAATCGACGACTGGGATTTGGATTGGCAAGACCGATACCTGTACGCTGAGCCGGTTTTTTTGCCTGCGGGGACGGTGATCACCACGGACATCGTGTATGACAACTCCGCCGACAATCCGGAAAACCCTTACCAGCCTCCGCAAGGAATTCGCTGGGGTCGCCAGTCCAATGATGAAATGGGAAGTGTCACTTTGGCGGTGGTTGCAGCCGACGAAAGTCAGAGGCCTGACTTACAAGTCGCATTGAGAACGCACTTCACCTCCTCGATCGCTGATCGTTTCACGAAAGGCAAAGAGACCGGTCAAATGCTGTTGCAACTCGACGAAAACCGTGATGGCAAGCTGCAAAAATCCGAAGCTCCACCGCGGCTGAGCGGCCGGGTGTTTGAAATGCTTGATCAAGATTCTGACGGGGCACTGGATGCGGCTGAGCTCGGTCGGTTGCGCGAACTCATCGAAAAATTTGGTTTGGGCAAAGACAAATAGCTCGCCGCCTTGAGCGGAAACGACGCGAGTTAAGAGAATACACATTGTTGATATCAGACGGAAAGAGAACAAAAAAATGTTGAAGGCAAGAAATTGGATCGAGCTTGTCGCTTTGGCCATTGTGTTGCAATCAGCATCGAATGGCCTTCGAGCATCGCAGCCGCAAATGGACTGGAAGCTGACGGATATTGCCGGACAACTGCACACCCCGTTTGCAGATCCAGCGACTCGTGCCGTAGTGTTGGTGTTCATTTCTACCGATTGCCCGATCGCCAACGCCTATCAACCGCAGCTGAAAAAGCTCGCCGAGAAACACGCCGCCCAAGGTATCCGCTGGTTCATGATCCATCCCGATCCGGCGACGACGACCGAGCAGGCCGCCGAGCACGCCAAACAGTTCGAAATCGAGGTGCCAATCGTCGTCGACCAAAATCAGTCGATTGCCCGCGGCGTTGGTGCGCGGGTCACGCCGGAAGTATTTGTGTTTGCAAAGGCAAACGAAAAAGCCGTGTACCAGGGCCGCATCGACGATTTGCATGCCGCTTACGGGAAGAAGCGAGCCGCCGCGACGACTCACGAACTTGCCGACGCCTTACAAGCCATTGTCGACGGCCAGCCGATTGCGGTGAGCAAGACCGAGCCGGTCGGCTGCTTCATTGCCTTCCAGGAAGCAACCAAAGTTTCCAAGGCTGACTACGATCCGCTGAAAGTCGACGAGTCGAAGGTCGAGCAACTAACGCTCAGCGTGGACGACAAAGAACGTTCGCGTGAGATACCGATCCGCGTTTACTTGCCGAAGGAAACCGCCGCCGCACCCGTCATCTTATTCAGCCACGGTCTGGGTGGCAGCCGCGACAACTCGCCGTACTTGGGCAACCACTGGGCGCGCCGTGGTTACGTGGCGGTTTTCATGCAGCATGCAGGGAGCAAGCGTCTGGAAGGAATCGCGACTGGGCGAGCGGATGGATGCGATGCGCAAAGCCGCCAGTGGCGAGAACTTAAAGTTGCGGGTGAAGGATGTACCGGCGGTGATCGACCAGCTCGAGCGTTGGCACAATGAGGAAGGTCATGCACTGAAAGGGCGGCTTGATCTAGAGCACATCGGGATGACCGGACACTCGTTCGGCGCAGTCACAACTCAGGCCGTGAGCGGACAATCGTACCTTGGTCGGGAAACGTTTACCGATCCCCGAATCAAGTGTGCCATGCCGATGAGCCCCAGCTCGAACAAGCTCACGAAACCGGAAAAAACTTTCGGCAATGTTAAGATCCCGTGGCTACTCATGACGGGAACCAACGACACTTCGCCGATCAATGACACTGATGTCGAATCGCGTTTGGCCGTCTATCCGGCATTGCCTGCGGGCAGCAAGTACGAACTCGTGCTCAACGAGGCCGAGCATTCCGCCTTCAGCGAGCGAGCATTGCCGGGCGAGAAGGGCAAACGGAATCCCAACCACCACCGCGCGATCTTGGCGATCAGCACGGGGTTTTGGGATGCATATTTGAAGGAAGACACCGCCGCACGCCAATGGCTCGACAGCGAAGAAGTCCGCCAAGTCCTGGACCCCGAAGACCGCTGGCAAAAGAAATAATCCAGGGATCGCGACAGCGCCGATTGGAGTGTCTCTTCCGTTTGATCGTTTCCGTTTGGTTTTCGGATCGCAGATAGAATTCCGTAATCAATTGCTTTGTGTGGGATTTGCGTCCTAAGCAGAATGAAATTTGACGCATGGTTTTGCACCATACCCCTTTGCCCTGCGTACTTAGTACGATGTAGGAGGCCAGGATTCGTTGACTTCGAGGGCTGTACGCATTGTCTGTAACCGATTCATCCATCAATCGAGTTCCCAATTATGAACTCTTGGATCCTGACGTGCGCCTAATGATGCAGGTTCGTCAGGGCAATGCCGCGGCTTACGAAGAGCTGGTGAAGAAGTACGAACGCCGCGTGATCAGTTTTCTCGAGCACCTGGTGTCGAAGGACGCAGCAGAGGATTTGGCTCAGGACGTATTCTTGCGAGTTTTTCGAGCGCGTGAGACGTATGAGCCTGGGGCGCGGTTTTCGACTTGGTTATTCACCATCATGCACAATGTTGCCAGCAACGCGATCCGCAAGATTTCGCGGAAGATGGAGATCAACATCGCCGCCGACCCGACCAAAAGCGGTGCGATGCCAATGGAATCCATCGCCATTTCGGCCAGCGGACAGATGCCTACCCGACAAATGGACAGTCGCGAAGCACAGGATATTGTCCGCGCCGCGATACAATCTCTCAATGAACGACAAAGAATGGCGGTACTTCTCAGCAAGTTTGAGGGTTTAAGTTATCAGGAAATTGCCGACGCCATGGAACTGACGCCTCAGGCGGTGAAGTCATTGCTATCACGCGCGAGGAATAACTTGAAAGAAATTCTTGAACCGTACGTACAAGCTGGAATATTGCCCGATCCCTCTCAACACCCGCCCCAAGACTGACGTGGAACAGCGAGATGAGTAGTTCAAAGCCAGAAAACGAAACTGATACTGATCCCTTGAACGAGGAACTCGTTGCGTATCTCGATGGCGAATTGCCTCCGGATCGCAATGAAGAAATCGAACGTCGGTTGTCCGTTGACCCCGACTACCGGCAACAGCTTCGCAATCTGGAAAAGACTTGGGAGTTTTTGGATGTTCTGCCAAAAAGCGAGCCGACCTCTTCGTTTACCAAGAGCACCATGGAGTTGCTGGTTTCGTCGCTTGAGCAGCAGAAACAAAAGTCACCGGCGTTCGCCTGGCGTCGTTGGTTGGCGTTCACGATCGTACCGATCGCTGTCTTGGCGACGAGTTATTGGATCACCCGGCAGGTCCGAATGGGACCGTATAACGAGTTGATCCATGAATTGCCGATGATTGAAAACTTTGATGTCTATCGCAAAGTCGACTTGAATCTGGATTTCGTCAAGAAACTCGCGGACGATTCAGACATGGCGAATTTTTTGCCGAAGTCCCAAAAACTAAATCAGTCCGAAGATCCCAAGGAACACGAAAACGCACTTAAAGCAATGCCGGAAGATCAACTTCGAGATCTGCAAGCCAAGCAGGTTCAGTATCGCGATCTGTCCGAGGCAGAGAAACAGCGCCTGCAGCGGTTTCATCAATTACTGATCTCGCAACCGAACGTCGATCAACTCTATGCGTCGATGCGCAGTTTTTACGAGTGGTTGAAAACTCTGGAAGTCGAACAACAAACAAAACTGTTGATTGAAGAGGACACGGACAAAAAATATATCATCTTTCAAAAGCTTCGCGAGGATTTAACCCAGGTCGACCAACTGCAGGAGTCGGACTTCACGGCCTTCAGCCAATGGGTTAAGGAACTTGCCGAAAAATTTGGAAAGAAGATTGCCAGTCAGTCTAATGACCTGGCGCGGCGAATCCGCGACACGAATCTGCGTCAGCGAATTTTGAAATCATTCGCGGAGAATGACGAATCGGCCGTGCGGGCTTATTTGCTCATTGTGCAACCCGGCCCGGGGAACGAATTGCAAACTGAATACAAAGACCTCAAGTCGCGATTGTCCGAGACCGGTCAGAAGATCATGGGCGAAGATCCGCAAGTTCAATTTCGCTTCATCCGTCAGATGCTCGCGCGTCCCCAAATTGATCCCAGTACTCTAGAGAGTTTTTACTTTGAGGAGTTAACCCCGGAAGAGCAGGATGAACTCGATCGGTTGTCACCGGAACTGATGCGAAAACGTGTGTATGAGTTGTACATGCGGCGGAAACTGTGGATTGTTCCGCAACGGCCCGGGGACATGCGATAAAAGGGCCCTTGAACGGACCCCGCGCGATTCGTTGGTTGTTTGGCACAAGACGTCTATAATGAAGTTGTGGTTTTAGTCGGAACAATCCGCCGAAGCGTTCCAGTTTTTCCGAGTGAACCACATCAAAGTTCTGGGCAAACACTGGGCAAGACTGGGTTTGCTTCATTTTTTTAGCTTTGACGCCGAACAAAATCAGAGGTTCATCGTCCAAGGGATTTACGGTCAATCTAAGTATGCAGAAATCTCGCTCTTAGAAATTTAGCTCCCAAACAGCAGCCGAAGACAGGCTTTATTTACATGTCCGCAGAAGCTCGCCCCATCGACAGTGCATCTTCGACCAAGAGCCAAGCACAGTCGTTCGTCGAACGCCAACTGGAACAAACCAGCAGCCTTTTACGTTTCAACGACGCTTTGGCGACGATTTTTGGCGGACTGGCCTGGATCGCAATGGTTTTGTTCACCGCGATTCTGATTGACGCTTGGGTTGCCCCTTTGACGCCGATGTGGCGGTGGATTTTCTTGTTGGCATTGATTGGGGGATGGGCAGGCTTTACCGCTTGGCGACTTTTCCCGGTTTTCTTTCGACGGATCAATCCCACGTTCACGGCTCGAATGATTGAGAGCACAACCGGCGACTTTCACAACAGCATCGTCAACTACACTTTTCTGAAGGACGACAAAAAAGAAATCAATCCGCATGTCGTTCAAGCGGTTTCTCAAAAGGCGGCCAATGATCTGGCGAAAGTCTCTGGCTCCGAAAGAATCGATCGATCAAGCTTGATCCGTTTTGGATTGGCGCTCGTCGTTTTGACCGGGCTGTTTGTGGCTTATGCGATGTTGTCTCCCAAGAGTCCATGGCAGACGGTCGCCCGGGTCTTCTCGCCCCTTTCGGAATTGACTCGTCCTTCGTCGGTAACCATCGAAAATGTTCAGCCGGGAGACGCAGAAGTATTCTTCGGACGGAAGTTACTGGTTTCGGCAAACGTTAAAGGGAAACACGATCCAGATTCCGTCACGTTAGTGTATTCGACCGCAGATAAGCGTCTCACGGACATCCGCCAAATCATGCGGCCAGCCGAAGGCGACAGCAACCTATACCAATTGGAACTAACCACGTCGCCGCAAGGAATCGACTCGTCATTGACCTACCGCATTGAGGCCGGCGACGGACGAACGCGTGATTTCGAAGTCAAGGTTAACGCGAATCCAACGATTGCCGTCAATAACGTCGTCATTACATCACCACCTTACACCAAGATTCCTGAGCGATCGTTTACTTCAGCAGCCGACTTGAGTGGGGCGGAAGGAGCGAAGGTTAAAGTTTTTGCGTTGGCCAACCTGCCGATCAAAGTCGCAGCAATCGAGTTACTTTCGCAAACGGAGTCCGCTGAAGGCCAGCCGTCGTATTCGTTGGTTACAAGCATTCCTATGGCGGTGAATGAAAATTCGGCCGTCGGCGAGTTCACGCTGTATTTTGACCGACGGGCAAACAAACCCGACTTCACTCATTTTCAGCTGAAGTTCACCTCGAGCGCCGGTGATCGAAACGAAATTGCCAATGTCTACCCGATGCGCATCATTCCGGACTTGGGCCCCGAGATCAAGTTTACGAACCCAAAGGAAAAAGAAGTCCGCGTT
This sequence comes from Pirellulaceae bacterium, assembly GCA_040081565.1. Lineage (GTDB taxonomy): Bacteria > Planctomycetota > Planctomycetia > Pirellulales > Pirellulaceae > BJ22. The sequence goes on along the minus strand of JBEBGH010000099.1, from coordinate 856 downwards.
CCTGTCAACCATTCCCTGCCAGTTGCGATGATCGCGAACGATCTCGACTACGAACTTCAGCAGGTACAGCTTGTGGTCGATCACCGCGGGGTCATGGCACTGGAACATGAATTCGTATTGCCCGAAACGGGAGACCGGCAAATCTTGTCGGGGAAATATCCGCTTCGTCCGGAGGACCTGAAACTCAAACCAGGCGACGAAATTCTGTTTTATGCAAAAGCGACCGACAATCGCCACTCTTCCGTCAACGGGTTGCTTGAGCCAAACGAAGCCCGCACAGAAAATTACCGCTTGATCGTTGAACCGCCTTCGTCAGAACCCGACCCGCAACCGACGGAGCCCGAGTCGCAACCTGATGCAGAAAACAAGGATGATCAAAAGCAGGAAGATTCCAAGAACGAACCCGAAAACACCGACGATCAAGCGAAGGATGAAAAAGGAGACTCCCAAGAATCTAAGTCCGAAAATTCTTCGGAAGATGGTAAGTCTGACGAAGGCAACAAGGGCGACTCCCAAAAAGACAAAGACGACAAAGAACCTTCGGAAAAAGAACAAGGTCAACCCGATGACAAACAAAAGTCGGGCGATAAAGATTCAGATAAAACTGGTGATAAGCAGAATGACAAAAACCAGTCATCGAAATCCGGCGGAAATGAAAAAGACAAAGGTGATGACGAAAGCCAAGACGCAAAGGACAACAATAAAGGTAATGAAAAAGGCAAATCCGCTGCCGGCAACGAAGAATCGAACGAAGGCAAGGATGACGATCAAGGGTCCGGTAAATCTGAAGAACAAGGTAGCGAAAAGGGCAATTCTTCAGAATCCGCTGATCAGCCTTCTGACAAATCCGACGGCA
>JBEBGH010000407.1:0-4371 GCA_040081565.1 Pirellulaceae bacterium | reverse complement strand
CAGCGATCCCGAATCGGACAAGGTCCAATGGACGCACGAAAACCGGATTGTGACGACGACTAATTATCTGGGCGTCAACGGCACCGATTACAAAAAACGGGATGGCGTGTTCTATCTGAATTCGGCGACGAAGTTTCGGGACATTCTGGACGGTCAATCCAACACGCTGATGGTAGGCGAACGACCACCAAGCCCCGATTTCTGGTACGGCTGGTGGTACGCAGGCTTCGGCCAATCGGGAAGCGGTTCGCCGGATATGTTGCTTGGTGTTCGAGAAGTTCACGACCCGCCTCCGCCTGGCGTCACCAACTATCTCGAAACGTGCCCGCCTGGTCCGTATCAATTCACCAAGGGAAAACACGGCAATGCGACACATTGCACTTTTGGAGCTACCATCCCGGCGGCGGAAATTTTGTCCTCTGCGACGGCAGCGTCCGCTTCATCCCCTACACCGCCGACGACGTCATGCCCCAACTCGCGACCCGTAGCGGCAAAGAAGTTTTTCAATCGCCCTTTGAATAACCACTTCGAGTAGGTCGCGTGCAACGCACCAACGATTCAATATTCGATGGAACGCGATGGTGCGTTTCGCGCACCCTACGAACAAATCCTTCCGTGCAAATCCGTGAAATCCGTGGCTGAATTAACGCAGCCTGCGCAACCGGAGAAAAATTTGTTCTCTTTCGCTTCCGAAGATTGATTGGCCACAGATGAACACCGATCTTCACGGATTCAAGACACGCACGCTGCCGTGGATCACTCATCTGAACAACGCCAAAACTATTTTCAAGATTTTCCAAGATTTTTCTTGACAAAAGACTTTTTTTTTTTAGTACCATATCAAGTCAATCGCCAAAAACCTTGCTCACACAGTGTTTTTGGCGGTCGCGGTAACGAATACCTTTTTCCGTTACCATAATTCAGGGAACAGGCGAGTAGTGTGGGTCAGTGGTTCCTTGGTTCAGTCCCGCCCGAAGGGTAATTGAGCAAGTAATGGAAACTGTTATTTCGTCAGACAGATCGGTAACCGCCGAGTTTGGATTGTTTACATCGGTTTATTCTAGGTGCCTTTTTGGACTGCTTTCGTGTTTGCTTGTGTGCACAGCGGTGCTTAAAGTGTATTCTTCAACCTTTGATCCATTCGTTTCATTGCGATTTGGAATCTACAAACAAGCAATAGTCTTAATTGCCACTTTTGAACTTGCCGTTGCTCTTATCTCGATTTCCAAGGCGACGGTCATTTTCAAAACAGTTGTGAATGGCGCGACGTTTTCGGCATTTCTTTTTCGAAACCTCAGTTCAAGTTCGGCAACATGTTTTTGCTTTGGCGGTTTTTTGGAATCGCCGATCATTACTTTGATCATTGACATTGCAATTATCATTTGTTTATTAGTCTTGACTGCGATTATTATTCAATTGAATGGACTGACGTTTGTGATTAGGGCTTCAATTGTGCCCGCAATATTTTGTTTGGGATTGGCGGTTCCTCTTTTGACGGTACTTGGGCTTTCGGAATTCGATCCAGTTGGAAACCCACAAATAATTGTCAGAATTTCTCCGTTTCATGGTCAAATAGACAAGGAAATCGAAGTCGAGTTCGAAATTGAAAATGCCTATCGCCAACCAATAAAAATTCTGGGATTCGAATCATCATGTACCTGCGTCGTCGCGGATGAATTGGAAGGCATCACGTTGTCTATCGGCGATTCGATCAGATCTCAACTAATAATTCGGCCGCTCCGCGCGGGCAATTTTGATCAACGTCTTTTCTTTTTTTTAGATTCACCACCGCCAAACCGTTTTGCGGTAAATGTTCTTGGTTTCGTTGACAATTGACAAGGAAAATGCTCAATGATAACGCTAGTAAAGTCTTGGATTGCTGGAATCGCACTTGGATTATGTTTGATTTGTGTCTCTGTCGCGTTCGCTGATCCACCACCGGAGGTTCCACCGCTGTGCCCGAATCAAGACGTGATTAATTGTGGTGGCACGGCGTGCAACAATGGCGGGCCGAGTAGTTGCAATAAAACTATTCCCGGATACGCCGATGAATGTCGTTGTCCCAAACCGGTAATTGACCCGTAGGACTTTCTCGTTTCTTTACGATACGAACTGTGCGTCTTCATCACGTTTCTTAAGAGGGCCGAGTCAATTCCATTTTGTTCCTAATGGGCATCATTCCTTGTGCGAGAAATCGTACATGAAATTGTTTGTTGTCGTTTTACGAGTTTGGCGTTAGCTTGGCCTTTTTTTTTGAAAACACTGATTCCCAAAATTGTCATGACGAACACCATTGGTATGCTCGCGCTAACAATCAACGAAATAGTACCATGTGTACGGAGACTTGCTTAAATGTTGCGTTGTTATTTTGCGATTTCAATCGTGTTGTTGCCACTACTTCTAGGGTGCCAGTCGCGATCGGATGAGAAGACGCGTACCGCATTTTACGATTTTTATGATCAAAAAAAGGATTTCTTAAAGCGCTATCAATCGGCGAAATTTCGATTTGTTCGTTACGAACCTCTATCGGACACGCTTGGACTTATTGATGGCGAAGTATCGTTAGATCATTACATACTACGGCATCTTGTTTACGATCAGAACGCCAAGAAACATTTTCCGGGCGTAAGAAATTTTCCCGGCAATGGAGAGTTTGAAAAGATTCTGAATTCAGAACGATTTTCTGGGAGCGGCATAGGGATCATCGACTATCGAAACAACAAATATAAATTTGGCCTAAGGAACTCTAAGGTTCCAAGTTCGATAAATGTTGAAAATGACGCTGAACTTCGAAAACCGATGACTCTCGACATTTTGAGTCCGGTAGCTGTTAGGTATTTGGGAACCAGTTTTTCCGACCTTCGAAAATTTCCTCACGATTTCGAGCACTTTGGTGATCCAGCCCCGGAGTTCTCAAATATTCCAGATTTGTCGTTATCTGGGAAGATTGAGTTAAGACTCAAAACACACGACGCTGAATCTACGAACAAATCCGCAGTTAAGGGCATTCTTCATTTTTTGTTCGATAAGGATACTGGGCTCTGTACGGCTTTGTACTACGCGAATGGCGAATCGAAAACCATTCAAACGTTCGTTGTAGAAAATACATCGGACGTATCATGGCAATTGAGAGTTGAAACCTACCGCGGCAACGCAAAAGACGGTGGTAAATGGCAATTATCTGAACGATTATGTGCCATTTGTGGGCCATTAGAAGAGCCGCGTATTAACGAGTGTTACCTAAAGTTTCACGGGTTGCCAGAGCCAGAATTTGGCCAACAAGGCTTCAAGTGGAATTCTTGGTGGACCATGTTGGCTTTGGTTATTGTATTGACAACGATCACGTTTTTGTTGGCAACAAAGAAACGTCGCTGATGAAATGACAGTTCTAGATGTAACTCGATTTCCGAATTTGCGTAGAAAATGAAATTTAAAATGTTTGTTTCGAGGGGTTTCACCCTCATTGAACTCCTCGTCGTGATCGCGATCATTGGTATCCTCGTTGGCATCACGCTCCCGGCGGTGCAGATGGTGAGTGAAGCGGCGAGGCGTACGCAGTGTACGAACAACCTCAAGCAGATTGGGACTGCACTCCACAACTTCGAATCGTCGCGGCAGAAATTGCCGGCTGGGATTACCACTTATCTTGGTCAGCCGTTTGGGTCGATGACTTGGCTCACCCAAATCCTGCCCCAAGTCGAACAGCGGAATTCTTGGGATCAAGCGATGGGCGACTATTCAGCCGACCCGAGCCCTTTCTTGTCGCATCTCGGGATGCAAACGGTGATCAACACTTATCAATGCCCAAGTGATCCTGAGAGTGGGAAACAATCGTACACGCACGAAAGCCGACTGGTAACGACGACCAACTATCTTGGCGTAAACGGAACGGACTACAAGAAACGTGATGGCGTGTTCTATCTGAATTCGGCGACGAAGTTCCGAGACATTCTAGACGGTCAATCCAATACTTTAATGGTAGGCGAACGACCTCCAAGCCCCGATTTCTGGTACGGCTGGTGGTATGCAGGATTCGGTCAATCTGGAAGCGGTTCACCGGACATGCTGCTGGGTGTGCGAGAAGTTCTCGACCCGCCTTCACCAGGAGTCACCAATTATCTCGAAATGTGCCCCCCTGGTCCGTATCAATTCACCAAGGGAAAACACGGCCAGCAATGCGACACATTGCACTTTTGGAGCTACCATCCCGGCGGCGGAAATTTTGTCCTCTGCGACGGCAGCGTCCGCTTCATCCCCTACACCGCCGACGATATCATGCCCCAACTCGCCACCCGTAGCGGCAAAGAAGTTTTTCAATCGCCCTTTGAATAACCCCTTCGAGTAGGGTGCGTGCAACGCACCAGCGTATCT
>JBEBGH010000098.1:0-15856 GCA_040081565.1 Pirellulaceae bacterium | reverse complement strand
CGGAAGCGGAGCGGACTCGTTGCACGCCTGTGGCACCATTGACTAGATATTCGATTTGCCGGGTGACCAATAGTTCGACTTCTTCGGGAGCCAAACCTGGAGCTTCGGTCATGACCGTGACCGTGGGACGGTTCAAGTCCGGAAACACGTCAATTGGCATTTCGCGAAATTGCAGGAGCCCCAGCACGATCAATGCTGCGGCTGACAACAAGACCACCAACCGGTTCGCCAGGGAAAATTCGATGATCTTGTTAAGCATTATTTCTCGTGAATTGGCCTAAAGGTCAATTGATAATAAATGGGACGACCTGTGATTTGCGAAACTTCCTAGCGCAAGGAGTTGTAAGCCGACTGCAGTTCGACGGCGCCCCAACTGGCTACTTCTTCATTGATATACAAACCTGACGTGACTTCGACGAATCGTTCATCGAAGCGACCGGTCGTTACATTTCGCCGACTGAATCGTCCGTTCGGTTGTTTGACAAATACGTATCGTCGATTAGATTCTTTGACCAAAGCCTCTTGAGGAATTGCCAGTTTTGGTTCTGCCGTCTGCAGAATCAGGCTGATGTTCGTCAGCATGTTGTCGTGAAATTGCGTACTAGGTTTTTGATCGAGTTCCAACCAGAAAGATAAGGTGCGACTGGTTGGGTCCAGGGACTGATCGCGGCGGACAACCTTGGCGGTGCCGAGAAACGCGGGATCGGCCAGCAAGCGAACGCGCGCCGACTGCCCGATGGTAACGAGGCCAGCTTCCTTTTCCGTGACAAAGCCCCGAATCCAATGCCGTGAATTGTCGTGGAGTTCTAAAATCTTTTCGCCCAGCTCCACACTTTGGCCCAAGGCCTTCTCAAAGCCAACGACCGTGCCGGAAATCGTCGCGCGAATGGGCAGACTCGTCACCAATTTTTTTTCGTTCAATACTCCGGCGAGTTGCTCTTCACTTAGTCCTGCGGCCTCCAGACGATGATGGATATTTTCCATCTGATTTCGAATCGTCAACAATTCGCTTTCCGCCTCCCAGAGTTGGCGTTGCGCGACCGATTGGGTGGTAATCGCTTTTTTCAATCGCTCGATGGTTACTTCCAAGTTTTGGGACTCGATTTGAGAGGCAATCAATTTGACTTGCAGGTCTTGTAGTTCCAGGCTTTCCAATTCAACCAGGACATCTCCAGCGGAAACCTGTGCGCCACGTGTCACCAGAATCTTGGCGATGCGTCCCGGTAATTGAACGGAAACGAAATCGCGGCCTTCCGGCGGCAATTCAATTTGACCTTGAACATTGAGCAGATCATCGATGCGTAGTGATGTGACCTTGGCCGTTTTCAGACCGATGTTTTGATAGGCTTCAGGGCTAAGGGTTAGAACGCTTTGAACAAAGAAGTTAAACAGCTCATGGGCGCCGATCGTAACGACGACATCCTCGGGAAAAACCGAGCTGCTCTTGAACATGACGGTTTCTGCATCCTGGCTGACCACCACAATGTTGTGTTTGGCGAAGACCGAAGCCTTGGCCGTTTCTTCGTTTTGCACCAGCACAAATCGTTCGGCCCCGTCGCGGGCGACGGCTGAGGCTGGCACCGAATTCAGAGACTCAACGCCGGGAATAACGATGTGGGCTTGGCCAAACATTCCGGGCAGCAGTTGGGGATTTTGGGGGTTGGCATTTTCGAGATCGACCCATGCTCGGCCGAGATGCGTTTCGGAATCAAGGAATTGTTCGGTAACCGCGATCTTGCCCTTGAACACGTCGTCTGGTCGTGACGAAAGGCGAATTTCGACGGTCTGTCCGACGGCGATACGGTGGACATCTTTTTCCAGGATGTCGATGCGACACCAGACCTTAGCAATATCGACAACTTCGAACAGATGTTCGCGCGGTTGAATGACCTTGCCGAGTGAAAGAGCAATGTGATGGGCGCGCCCAGCGATTGGGCTTTTGATCGTCAAGAACTTGGAGAACTCGGTTTCACCATTCGTTTCCAAACGTTGGATATCCGCGTCCGCAAGGCCAATGTTCTTCAACTTAGCGCGGGCAATTTCGAGCGAGTATTGATTAGTGGCATGTTTGGCTGCTGCGTCCTGAACCTGGCGTCCAATCACCGACTCCGCCGCCAGTGACCGATAATGGTCGAGCAATTTTTGCGAAAGCTCAAACGCGATCTTCGCCTGCAGAAGTTCGTGCTGCAGATTTTCCAGTTCGCTGCTTTCGAGCTCCGCCAAAGTTTCCCCTTCGGCCACCAATTGACCTGGTTGCACCAGAAGTTTCGTGACTTTCCCAGTGACTTGCGACGAAACAAATGCTCGCTGGGCCCATGGGGCGACAATGCTGGCGTAGGCGAGCAGCCGTTCTTCTTGAGGACGTTTCTGCACCACCGCGGTCTTGAGCCCCAAGGCATCCCGAGCGGATTTTGTTAAGAGGATGGTGCCCTTCTTGATGTCGACTTCAACGCCCTTGCTGGGGAGCGGCGCGTGGCCTTCATGAGCCCAAACGACGATTCCAAACAGGCAAAACAAGCCTACCAGTTTTGCGCGCAGTCCCTTTCCAGTTCGGAACGTAGTCTTGGGTTTCATACTGTTCAGTCGAACACCTCGCCGCATTGCTATTGCTTGACGTAAACTTCTGGCGACTGAATCTTGGATGGTTCCGATTTTGCCCAAGAAACGAACTCGTCGACGCAAGGTGGACAGCAGAATTCGTAGGTCTTGCCACCGACGATCCAAGTGCATTTGTCGTTGGCCTTAGTCGCCGTCACCGGACAGATTTTGTCACCCGACTTTGGATTCATGTCGTGGGCGGCTCTAAACGTCTTGAATTTTTCGGCAGCAGTCATCTTCCCGTTGGCCTCGATATCCGCTTGGGTGTAGACCCCGCCAGGTGTCAGATACAGTTCGCGCGCCTCACTGGTTGAAACCGTGCTGGGCATGCCGTGATCCCCGCCGCTCTCGCCCAATTCAAAACTAAAACGGAAACGTTCGCCGGCGATCTTGATGTTTTGAACCGTGACGGAGGCAACCCCTGAACGTGCTTGTTCTGGCAACGTGCCTTCAAATATCGAAGTCTTGCCGGCCGTGTCATCTTTGGATGGTGCTGGAACCAGTGACACTTCGACTTGTTCGTTGCTGCCGTCAGCTTTAACGTAGGCTGTCAGGGTCTGCTGATCGACTTCCAAGATTTTTGTCTCGTCGCTTTGGAGCATAAAAATCTTCAGCTTGCCATCCGCGCCCAGCACCGGTTCGCAGTGGTAGCTATCGCGTCCGATCTCAACGATCGAACCACCGTGGGTACCCGGGGCATGCGCGTGTTCGTCATCAGATTCGTTTGTTTCACCCGCTTTCGAGACTTTTTCAGACTCTCCCGAAACTACAGGGGATTTTTTTGCCGAGTCAATCTTCTGGGTTTCGGCACACCCCGCAACGTATAAAAAAGCAACGGCGGCAACGAGCCAGACCAAATTTCCAATTTTCATATTCAGAGCCTTTCAGTCGAAGAGCAAAGACGAGCAAAGACCCCGCCGGTAAAGTCTGCGGAATCGTTTCAGTTTTACATTTCACAGTTATTCTAGTTTTTTTGGCCAGTGGCGGGCACCCCAGTTTGCAGTGAGTTACCCGGCGTTACAAATTGCCCAAGGGGAACGAATTAGCGTTTGCAGGCGGAAAAGACTTGTAACGGACGGGTTGCTCATCCAGCGGCAAAATCGTTTTTGTCGATACATTCACTACGAACCGAAGCGACACTTCGGTTCAACCGGCAACCGTTTCGGTATCTTTCGTTTGGCGAACTGTAACAACATGGCGATGCGCACCCTTCTGATCTTACTGGCCTGCTGCACGATCTTGCCTGGCTGTCGCGGTCGATGGCAGGCGGTTCAGCCGCATCATCCGACGGCCCAAACTCCAGTGATCGTCGCCACCGCGAAACCGAAAGCCGATGTCGGGAAATTTGAATTAACGCCCAAAGTCGATCCGTACTATGCCGGAACGAAGATCGCCGCAGATGCCGAGGGTTCGACCGACAGTCCGTTATTGCCGGCCAGCTTTCAATCGCATGACAAGGGGCTAGGAAAAACAACAGACGCGAAGGCTCCAGGCGATTCGAATGCGCCGCCGCAAGCAATCCTTGTCGCAGCGTCCAATCAACTTGCGAATACTCAATCCTCATCCGCTTCCGATTTAACGCTCGAGCAACTTGAGGCCACCGCGCTGGCCGCAAATCCATCGCTCGCGGAACAACGAGCTTTGATCGAGTCGCTGCGGGGAAAATGGCTACAAGCTGGCTTACGCCCCAATCCCTACGCAGGCTTTAGCGGCCAGCAGCTCTTTAGCGGTGGAGAAGTCGAACAAATTGGCATCGTGGCCGGACAAAAGATTGTTCGCTCGGAAAAGATCGCTTGGGACCAAACCGTAGTATGCCGCGAGATTGAAGTTGCCTCGCAAAAACTTGCCGCACAACAACAACGTGTCCTGACCGACACCCGGATCAGTTTCTACCAAGTCCTAATCGCGCAGCGTCGGGCCGACGTCACGCGGGAACTGGAAACCATTGCAGCAGAGAGTTTCACCAAGACCAAGTCATTGTTGGAAAATGGCTTGGGGACTCAAATCGATGTCTTGCGTTCTAGCGTCGAGTTGCAAACCGCCAAGCTGGAGTTGCAAAACGCCGAAACGAAGCTCAACGCCGCTTGGAAACAGCTGACGGCCGTCATTGGCCAACCACAGATGCCGCAACAAAAATTGGCCGGTGAACTTGAACCAACGGAAATTGCCGAGGACGTGAATTCAATCCGCGAGAGGCTGTTGGCGGAAAGCCCAGAAATTGCGGCGGCCTTGTCGGAACAAGAACACGCTCACGCTCAACTGCAACGAGCAATGGTCGAACCCTTGGGTGACATCGACGTCCAGTCCGTCGTCCAGCATGACAACGGCACGGGCGGAACCAATGCCAACCTGCAAGTCACAATCCCGATTCCTCGCCGAAACCGAAATCAAGGGGGAATTCAAGAAGCCCGCATGCAACTCGTTGCCGCTCAGCTTTCGCAACAACGGGTTGAACTGAGTCTGCAAAGTCGTTTGGCAGCGACCCAGCAGCTATACGAATCGGCTTTCGCCCAAGTCAAAGGTTTTTCCGCAGCCGAAGGTGTTCTGGCAAACAGCCGAAAGACCTTGGAGTTAATCCGCAAGGCATACGACGCGGGCGAAATTGGTTCGCTGGATTTGATTTCTGCACAGAAAATTTTCTCGCAGACCAGCCTGCAATACCTCGATGCTTTGGAAACCTATTGGGCTGCGAAACTCGAACTCGACGGCCTGCTCCTCAAAGACAGTCTGGCAAATTAATTTCGCCGACTATTGTTAAGTAACTCTATTATTTCTTTTCGTCCAAGTCGTAAACCCGCGGTTGCCATGACTGCTCAACCGGTGTCGTGACCAGTAACACGCCGCGCGCGGCAGACTTTGAAGCGACGGTTTCTTGCGCGGCAATCTCAGTGGCGGACACGCCCCAGCCTTGGATCACGGCGACGAGACGTTCCGAAGGCACAGGCTCCGTTCCTTTCTTTTTGGGAACGGAAGAAAACGAGTCCAACGCGAAACCAATCCACGCGGCCGTTTCACCGTAACGCGACAGGTCCCTTTCGTGAGCCTTGTAAAAACAAGAGACGCCCAAGGTCGGACAGCGCGCCGAAATTGGCACCAGTTGCCGCGTCCAAGCCTTCCAACAGATTCCATTAAAGCAGCCGACGCCGCCGCAGGCTTCATGTTCGTCAGCTTCTTCACATTCCGTGGCCCAAATCGGAACGAACTCCATCGACGGAAATGCTTCTTGCAACGCGCTAATAAAATCCGCGGCGGATGAATCACCCAAAGGCTTCGCCGTGTGAATCGAGCCGTAATCGCCCGTCCAGCGACACAACGGATGTCCGCATCCACAGGCAGATGGGGCGCCTTGCAAGTCGTGCAGCCAGACTCGTTGCGGAGCGGGCAATCGTCCGATTAATTTTTTGGTGCGTTCCAGTTGGGCCGCAAACGACTCTTCGTAACAAACAGGTACCCAGGGATATGTCTTGGCGACTTGTTGTTTCGTCAATTTCGGAAAGTCTGGATGTAAACGTCGCCATTCGTCGTGACCTTGCAAACTGGCCATCCACTCGGGATGCTCGTCGGCTAATTGAGGCGCGCGCCCGACTTCGAAAAAATACTCGACCGCTAGGCCGGCGGCAGAGATTTGTTTCGCGGCTTCGACCGTTTGTGCATCCGATTCATCGTTAATTTCCAAAACGATTGCATTCCAATTGGAGTTCTTCCAATTGTTGACTGCTTCTGCAGTTGCTTCGTTCGCGCGAACAACGATTCCTCGAAAACCAGTTGGAACCGTAGTCGGCTTTGTTATTGCCGGGGAAGCACCAGTTTTGTTGGTAGCCGAGTTGGTGGAGCCATCACAACCAACAGACGTCGCGGCCAACAGCAGAGCGACGAACAACCCGTGACTTCTGCGCGGACGTGCGAAAACGGAATGGCCGATCATTTCGCGAGGTCCCCGCGTGGGTTATCGGCCTTTCGCATTCTTGTTCCGGGCAACTCATGAGACCACGCATACCATCGGCATTGGATTGAAGGAACCCAAGTGAGTTCCTTGCCCTTGAGTGGTCCATCCACAGCTCTTCCCGCCAACGTCCAACGCGTTCCAGTTTCCTTGTCTTTGAAGGGCGCGGTCTCTGGCGAAATTTTGTCGGCATAAAAAGTCAGTTGTTTGCCGTCAACGGTACTTTCGAATGCGACGCTGGATTGCGTCGGTCCATACCAGAAGACTGCGATGTCCCGGTTGTCGACCTTGTCCCGAAAGCAAGCTCGATCCTCAAGGCCGGCTAGGGAAATGGCGAGCGGTTCCTGAGCCGATTCGATGCCGATGACTGGCGTCATCGCTTCAAGTCGTTCGTCGACACGCCCCATATTCTCTTTGGCTTCGGCTGCAATCTCCTTGGGCAATTCGGCCAGCGGATATTTCTTGCCATCGTACATGTCGTAAGCCGTCGACTCGGGATGCAGCATCAACCAATTGGCCCAAGTCGTCATGAGGTTGGGAACACGTTCCAGCTTCTTCCCTTTTTGTGGACCCGAAAACGCGACGCCGGTGAGAGCTGACCAAAGCGTGCCATCGGGACCTTCCACAACCATGACTCCGCCGCGCCATCCGTGAAATTTGTAGCCGTAATCTTTCTTGTACGCGGCAACATAGCCTCCGTCCGGATCATAGAAAAATATTCCGTAAGTGTCATTGATCACGCGGGGAGCTGCCAAAAAATGCCGTAATGGAATCGCTCCTCCATTGTGCGCGCCACGTATCCAGGCGATGACTGAATCGTCTGGCTTGACGAGACCCTTCAGGTTTTGGTTCACGCAATATGAACAGGGCGGTTCGGTCAGTGGTTGAAACAGGTCCGGACGCGCCAAAATTTTTGATTCTTGTGGGCCGACGGCTGGATCACGCGTAACTTGGCACATCGCCAGCGAACAACCAACCAGCAGGTGCAAAACCACCAAAAGATTTCGCACGGGAGTAATGTTTTTCAAAAATCGAATCAGCATCTGGACCTCGCGGTTTTACTCAGTAGGGTGATAGAAACATGATACCAAAGAAATTCTCGGTAAAATGAAATAAAGCCTATCCCAAACCGTGGCTGTTCCTTTTTGCTCGGCAAGGATCTGCTCGGTTTTGCGATCGACAGGTAGAGCCAATGGGCACGTTTCGCTGCAGCGGTTGAAGAAAAAACTGAGAATGCAAATTGAATACGCAACGCCTGTCCCTTGGGTTTGGGCTAAACTGAAGGGCCGATTTCAGCATGGAACGAAGTTACTGGAGTGCCGGATGAAGACCAATCGCATTTACCAATTCATTGCACTGCTGATGGCTTGGGCTGGTGCCCATGGTTTTGCACAGGACCTTGGCCCTGACGACTGGACCAAGATTCAGGAACTCGAACGATCGCGGATCGTCGCCATTCAAAAAGCGGTTCCCAGCGTTGTCGCAATTTACGGTGAAGATCGCCAAGGGGGGGGCTCGGGTGTCCTGATCGACCCCAGCGGAATTGCCCTCACGAATCACCACGTCATCATGGGCGCGGGGGTTAGTGGTTGGGGAGGAATTTCAGACGGGAATCTTTATCGCTGGGATTTGATTGGCACTGACCCGGGCGGTGACGTGGCAGTAATTCTGCTGCGGGGCCGAGATGATTTTCCTTACACCAAGCTTGCAGACTCCGATCGCATTCGAGTCGGCGATTGGGCGATGGCGATGGGCAATCCGTTCTTGTTGACGGAAGACCAAACTCCAACGGTCACGATGGGGATCGTGAGCGGAATCAAACGATACCAACCTGGAGCCGGTGACAACCAACTCATTTACGGCAACTGCATCCAGGTCGACAGTTCTATCAACCCGGGCAACAGCGGCGGGCCCTTGTTCGACCTCAGGGCCGACATCATGGGGATCAACGGCCGCGGCAGTTTCCAGGACCGGGGACGCGTCAACGTGGGACTTGGTTACGCCATCTCCGCCAACCAAATCAAAAACTTTCTGCCGGACCTGTTGGCCACGAAGTTGGTGGAACATGGATCACTCGACGCCAACTTCTCCAACCGCGACGGCAAAGTGGTTTGTTCGACCATCAATGAGCTTTCGAAGATCGCGCAGGCCGGATTGGCACTGGGCGACCGGTTGCTGGAGTTCGAAGGCGTCAAAATCGAATCGGCAAATCAATTTACGAACTTGATTTGTACCTTGCCGGAAGACTGGCCTGCGTCGTTGGTCATCGAAAAAGAAGACGGCACCCAGTTGAGCTTGTGCGTCAGGCTGCTGGGTCTGCCGTATGCGAAACCGCCTATGCCACCGGCCCCGGAAAAAGAAAAAGAACCATCGCCAGAAGAAAAACAGGCACTCGAACGACAGAAGCAGATGTTTGAACTGCTGCGTGCTGAGCCGGGAACGATTCGAAACATGGACGTCAATCGCAAGTTCGCGGACTGGTTGATCTCGCAAATCGAGCGCCCCGATCCTGCCAAAGAACAAGGCCTCCGCATCGTCGACGAGATTCGTCGGGGTGACGAACGGATTGGCAGTTGCCGCACGGAATTCGCCGGAAACGGTACGTTCGAAGTGATGTGGGAGTTGGAGGGGAAGTCAAAGCAATTTTCATTCGATGGCGAAAAGTTTTTCGAGGTTGCTGATGGCCAAAAGAACGAACTTACGCTTACCCAAGCGAAATTGGCGGCACCCATCGTCCAGGCCATGGGAACCGCGTTTATGAATCGGCGGACGGGTTTCGAGAGGTTCGGCAAGTTGCAATTAGACGGCAGCGACAAAGCGAACTTGCTGGTTTCCTCGAGAATGAAGTTGATGGATGAGGAGGAGGATTGGTTCTACTTTTGGGTTTCACTGGCGGATCCAATTCAAAACATTGAGGCCTCGCTTGTCAAAGCTTCTGCAGAACAAGACTGTGACAATCGCCGGGGCGGAATTGTATTTGAAGACTGGCGGGTTGAGTCGGGATGGAAGGTCGCTTATCGGCGTCATCTGGTCATGGAATTGAAGGAATCGAAATTGTTCACGTTAAACACGCAGTCCGTTGAACTTCTGCCCGGGGAACGCCAATGAAAATCAAACGAATGAGTAGGGCGTTGTTCCCGAAGTGGTCCGTCTATTGCCTTGGGATTGCTTCCTTGTGGCTGGCCGCGAGCGGCAACTCGCTTGGGCAAGACGAAAGCATGGATGCGCTGATCGCAGGCGCTCAGCAGAAAATGGTCAAGATATTTGGCGCAACTGCTGGAAGGGTAGAAGGCTATGGCACGGGGATTCATGTTTCGAACAATGGCCTGATCGTGACGGCTCAAGGCGTTTATCTCGATGGCCCCCAAGTTCGCGTGCTACTCGCCGATGGCTCCGAGCACGTCGCGACAATTATGCGGCGCGATCGGATGGTGCAACTTGCACTCCTCAAAATCGATTGTGAAACGCCGAATTATTTTGACTTGAGCACCGATCCGGGGAGCCAGAAAGGCGATTGGATTCTGGCCATCAGCAACGCCTTCAAGGTCGCCGATCAAGACGAACCGCTGTCGGTAACCATGGGCAACATTGGCCTGCAGTCCTCGATTGACGCGCGATTGAATCAGAGGGATGTCGCCTATCGCGGCGATATTGTTTTGCTGGATGCCATTACCAGTAACCCTGGCGCGGCGGGCGGAGCGGTCATTAACCTTGAGGGAAAATTGGTGGGGACCATTGGCAAGATCATCAACAGTAGCGAAACCAACACACGGCTCAACTACGCGGTGCCCGCCAAAATTATCGCCGCATTCGTCGCCGGCACTTATAAATCCGATGACCAAGCGACCGTTCAGGCGGCCCCCGCAAAACCTGCCGATTTGGGGATCAAACTTTTTTCTCTGGCGGGTCGCAAAAATCCGGCGTACATCGATCGCGTTGTTCCCAATGGGCCGGCCGATAAAGTTGGTCTGACCACCGATGACCTGATCATTACCATCGCTGGAGAAAAAGTGGGAACGATCATCGAATACGAAGCCGCTGTTTCCAAACTCTTTCCGGGCGAGGAAGTTCTGATGGTTGTCAAACGCGGTTCAAAAATCTTGCAGGTTCCCATCACGCCCGAGGAAAAGAAGTAATGAGAAGGTTTTCGTGTTTGCTTGCTCTGTTCGTCGGGTTCGGTCTGGGAACCAATGCACTACCGGTCTGCGCCCAAGTCGATCAATCGGGCTCGCTGGAGCACCTCCGAGCACTGAAGCTGACGGCGGCTGCGATTCGGGCAGCGACCAAAAAAGCGGAACCAGCTTTGGTAACGATCGTTTCAACCGGCGGCGTCAAATCGGTTGCCGGTCGTATTGGAGGGATTCGTGAACAAGGCGAGGGCAATACGACCGGCGTGGTGATTTCTCCCGATGGTTATGTTGTCACCAGCACTTTTGACTTCATCCAGCGGCCGCCGGTGATCACGGTAATCACCAGTACCGGCCAAACTTATGTCGCGGATTTGCTTGGTCAGGATAACACTCGCAAAATTTGTTTGCTGAAGTTGCGCGAAGCGGCCGACCTGCCGGTCATCGAACGGGTCGATCCAGCCGAAATCCAAGTTGGCCAATGGGCGATTTCGATTGGAGTCGGTTTTGGAGACAGCAATCCAGCCGTATCGTCCGGAATTATCAGCGCGAAAAATCGTGTGGGCGGTAAGGCCATCCAAACGGATGCCAACATCAGTCCCGCGTGTTATGGGGGGCCGTTGGTGGACCTCCAAGGCCGCCTCCTCGGCATTTGCGTACCGATGAACCCGCAGTCTCAGGCAATTGGCGCGGGAGTCGAATGGTACGACTCGGGAATAGGTTTTGCGATTCCGCTGGATGGCATCGACGATGTTCTCGAGCGACTCAAGCAGGGCGAGAAGATCGAGCCCGCATTTCTGGGCGTTCAGGCCACGCCGACCAATAACCAACCGGGTTTGGTAATTCAAGAAGTTGTGCCGAAATCGGCTGCCGAAACTGCGGGGCTCCAGAAGGGCGAACGAATCTTGACGGTTGATGGAGTGGAAGTCCTGGACGTTGCGAAGCTCAAACAACTCTTAAGTCGTTACGAAGCTGGGAAGAAAATCAAAATCGCCCTTCAATCCGCCGATTCCACCACCACTCGCGAGGTCGAAGTCACCCTCGCCGCCCCCCTGCCCGACACGAAACAATCCCAAATCGAGCCGCCCAAAATCAGGTAGTTCCGAATGACGGTCGCAGCAGAAATGTTACGACTCTCGAAACCAATGGAGCGCGCTCCATCGAGGTTGGATCTATTTCTTATCTCGCTGGAGAACCCAATTCACGTCGACGATGTCGTCATGAATTCTCTCAAAATAGATACTTTGAGTCGAAGAACTTGTGGCAAGACGATGGCCATCCGGCATCCCAAGTAGCATGATGCCTTGTTCATCACGACGACCGGTGACTTTTATTGAGAACCAATCGACGCCGCGTGGAACGGCCAATTTGTAGTTTCCATACTCGTCAGTGATAGTTCTTGAAATTCGCCTATCACCGGAGCCTACAAAGATCGTAGCTTCAACGGGCAAGTTGCCCGCGGATTGCCCATTCTCCAGGATTACATTGCCGGAAATACTTTGAGCCGGCATTTCTCGAAGGACAATTTCTGTATGGCTTTCCGGGGAGTCTAGGTCAACGGTGACTGGCAATACTAGAGGTTGCCTTTGTAATTCAGGATAGATTGCATCATAAAACGTCGAGCCACCTCCGATTGTCGCGCAAACTGTACACTTGCCAGCATGCGTGGGAAACTGAAACCGCCCTTGATCATCAGTTAACACTGACGATTCAATTGAACACGAAGTCAGGCTATTGGAAAAGTGTTCATTTTCGAACAACGTAACAACGATTTTTTTCATTGGATTGCCTCGTTCATCAACAACCGTTCCGTGAACGCTACGACCAGGTTTCAACTGGATCGATACCGGGTCAGCCACATTGACGAGCAAACGACTCACGGCGCAGTTCTTGGCCGTGGCCATGATTGAGATTTCACAATCATTGGGTACGACACATTCGAATTCTCCATTTTCACGGACCGAGATTTTCTTATTAAACGTTTCGTAGTACTCAGTACCTCCTTCATTTTTTTTGAACGGAATTGCATAGAATCGCACATGCCCTTCAATCAATTTGCCATTTGCCTCGTTATTGGGCACGATCAACTTTCCTTGAAGAATCCTTCCTTTACTTAGCTTGATGAGCGGCAGTTTGCGACTCTCCGTGAACTTGCTGAGTGAAAAGTACTCGAAATTCTCCCAGCATTCATCGCTGGACGCTTTCACCTTAACCGTGATTGAACCGGCGTCCTCATCTTTGTCTAGACTAATGACATACTGGCCAGTTGAATCAGTGAGTAGATCAAATTCCCGAATCTGTCGTGCGAGTCTCCCTCCGCCAAGTGCATTTTCGAAGAGGATAACACCGATCGAGGCTTTCGGTAAACGATTGCCCAAATCGTCGGTTATTTGGCCGACGAATTCAAGTTGTTGGCTTTGTGGTCCATCCATAGTTGCATTCGTAACGAAATTTGCCGCGCCAGTTTTCAATGGCTGAGGCGGTCCAGCCAGAACTGCAACAAATAACCATTCAAAAGCAAACATAACCACGATCATTGCGCACATTTGCTGACTTGGTCGAACTCGGTCGGAGTTTGGGGCAAGAATCGAGAGAATCCGTTTTTCAATTGGCTTCTGCGCTACTTGAATCGCAAATTCGCGAGGCACCGAGTGTCGGGAAATTTGTGCGGAGAGGTTTACCAGCGTTTCCGCGTAACTGCATTGCTCGACACCTCCTTGCAATACGCGATCATCGCAGGCAATTTCTCGATCGATGATCATTCTCCGCTCGGCCAGCCAAACAAGCGGCTGAAACCAGAAGATTGATTTCGCAATGGACGCTATGCATTGCCAGAAAATGTCCCGACGATCGATATGAGCCGACTCATGAGCGAGCACTTGCTCGATTTGAATTCGATTCCAATCTTTTATTCTTGGGGGAACCAAGATCTTTGCGGAAAACATCCCGGCCGTTACCGGCGTTTCGATTCCATCGCAATAGAGTACAGGAGTTCCAAGAAGTTCGCCTGGCTGGGAGGAACGTATGAGGCCGCGCACTTGACCGTGACTTGACGCCATTCGAATCAGCATCAGCAGCATTCCAACTCCCCAACCTGTCAAACAAAAGAGGCCGAAATTGGCCGTGGCCTGAGAGCTTCCGCCCAATTTTGGAATCGAAGGTGCGTTGACAGCTGGCTTAACTTTTTCATTTTCCAGAGATTGATCGGCGGGACTGAGTTGTGAACGACTATTTTGTACAATTCCGGCAGTCGAGTCGTTGTTGTCGGCCAACTCGGGTTGGGCAGTTTGGCGATTCAATACCGATTCATTGTGAGTTGGTTTCAGCAATGCTTGGAAAGAGTTCAATCCCGGCAATGGGAATAAGGTTAGTGGAATTGCCAGGAGGCCGACGAAACCAATTTGCCAAACCAAAAAACGAGTTGAAGCCGAGCGATGATGCAACATTCTTGCGGCCGAAATTGCCAGCAACATCACAAGCGTGCTTCCCACGGCAAAGATCAGCAGCATTCGATCCGCAAAGTTCAACTCCCAACTTGTCAGGATCTCGATCATTGGATATTCCTTGTTGCTTGTTTGATCAATTCGTTCATTTTTTGCAATTCGTCTTCAGTCAAACGATCATTGGTCGTGTCGAGCAGCGAGGCGAGTGCTTCTGACGCTGATCCCGAGAAGAAGTCCCGCAGCAATCGAGTAATGGCCCGTCGACGGGACGTCTCACCATCTGCAGCTAGCCGATAGAGATAACGCTTTCCATCCTGCCGGACCTTAAGCCATTTCTTCTCCACCAGTATCCCAAGCATCTTTCGGACAGACGAGTACGACGGGGGATCTGCTAGTTGCTCAAGGACTTGTGCGACGGTCGATTCACCAATGCGCGTAACGGTTTCAACGATTTGCCGTTCCCGACGACCAAGCTCAAGAGGTGTTTTGTGTTTTGTCATTTCAGCCTTTAGTGCGAATGAATTAGCATGTGCTAATTTATTCGCACAAAAACGACGTGTCAACCTAATTTTTTTGATTTTGTCCGTCGATTCCCCAAGGCGTGCTGACTTCCAAAGGGATGCAAAGACCGGCGAAGCAGAGGAAAACCCGAAAGAATACAATGGAAAACGTAAAGATGACGGAATCTCAACTCGAAAGCGATTTTATGAGCGATTCAAGAATGGGTTTTTGCCAAGCAATTACAGTAATTGCGGTTTGGTTGGTGGTCGGCAGCGTTGGCGTTGCCCAATCGCCTGTGAAGGAATTGAAAATCGTCAGCTTCAACATTCGGTATGGAACTGCGGCTGATGGCGAGAATCATTGGAAAAAGCGTCGCGACTTTGTGATCGACACGATCAAGGAATTGAATCCGGATTTGTTGGGTACGCAAGAGACTCTCGGATTTCAGCGTGATTTTCTGGCCGAGAAACTTGGCGACTATGATTGCCTGGGGGTTGGCAGAGACGATGGCAAGGACGCCGGGGAGATGATGGCATTGTTCTACCGGAAGACTCGTTTTGAAAAACAAGACGGCGGCCATTTTTGGTTGAGTGAAACACCTGAGAAGGCCGGCAGCAAGAGTTGGGATAGCTCGTTGCCGCGAATGGTGACTTGGGTCAAATTGCGCGACAAAGAACAGGCGAACGGATTGCCAATCCTCTTCCTGAACACACACTTCGATCATCAAGGCCCGATCGCTCGATTGGAGTCGGCGAAGTTGATTCGACTGAAGGCTGTCGAACTCGGCCGTGACTGTCTCATTGTTATTACTGGCGACTTCAATGCGGACGAAGGATCACCTCCTTACGAGGCTCTGTTTTCAGCGGTCGATGGAAAAGAATCTCCGGTAATCGATTCGTTCCGTCAGTTCCATCCGCAGAAAAGTCCGGACGAAGGGACTTTTTCGAGCTTCAAACCAACCAACGTTTCCGGTTCACGCATCGACTGGATTGCTGTGTCGCGCGGTTGGCAGGTTCAGTCCGCCGAGATAATTCGCGCCGCTCGCGATGGCCGAACGCCGTCCGATCATTTTCCCGTCGCAGCGACGGTGAAATACAAGTGAGATGGAATTGTTTCGCGGTTCTCGTGAGCGGCAAGGCGCTAGCCCTTAGGTTTACCCACAAGTCGTGGTGATTTTACGCGAGTTTCACGAATTTTGTTTGCGATAGCAAAAACAAAATTGGCAATCTACTGAACCATTCGCC